>NZ_AUKR01000008.1:28494-236831 GCF_000424845.1 Streptomyces sp. TAA040
CCGGCCGCACCGGCCGCACCGGCCGCACCGGCCGCACCGGCCGCACCGGCCGCACCGGCCGCGCCGGGCCGGCGGCACCCGCCTGCCGGCACGGTGGCGCCGGCCGCGTACCGGCGGGCGGGTGCGCGAGGATGGAGCGGGCCTGCTCGGCGCGCGGCGGACCCGCACACGGACCGCCGCGTCGGGCCGGTTCGGCAACGCACACGGACGATTCCGGGAGTGAAGGCATGGGACGGGTCACCGAACGCCGCCGCGTCGTGCGGGTCCGCGACGGTGCGGTCAGCACCCGACCGGACACGCTGGTCGCCGAGGAACCACTGGAGATCCGGCTCAACGGCAAGCCGCTGGCCGTGACCATGCGCACCCCGGGGGACGACTTCGCACTGGCGGCCGGGTTCCTCGTGAGCGAGGGCGTGCTCGCCGGGGACGCGGAACTGGCGAACATCGTCTACTGCGCGGGGGCCACCGAGGACGGGTCCAACTCCTACAACGTGGTGGACGTGCGGCTGGCCCCCGGGGTGCCGGTGCCCGACATCGCCCTGGAACGCAACGTCTACACCACCTCCTCCTGCGGACTGTGCGGCAAGGCCAGCCTGGACGCCGTGCGCACCACGACCCGCTGGCCGATCGGCGACGCGGCGTTCCGGGTCGGTCCCGAGCTGCTGTACGCGCTGCCCGACCGGCTCCGGGAGGCGCAGCGGGTCTTCGACCGGACCGGGGGGCTGCACGCGGCGGCGCTGTTCGCCCCGGACGGCGAGCTGCTCGACGTGCGGGAGGACGTCGGTCGGCACAACGCGGTCGACAAGCTGGTCGGCCGCGCCCTGCAACAGGGCCGGCTGCCGCTGGCCGAGCAGGTGCTGCTGGTCTCCGGACGGGCTTCGTTCGAACTGGCCCAGAAGGCCGTGATGGCGGGCATCCCGGTGCTGGCCGCGGTGTCCGCACCGTCCTCGCTGGCGGTGGACCTCGCCGCCGAGGCGGGCCTGACCCTCGTCGGCTTCCTGCGCGGCACCTCCATGAACGTGTACACGGGCGAGCACCGGCTCGCGCTGGGCGCGGCCGCCGGCCCGGCCTGACTCCCCCTCGGGTCCTCCCCGCCTCCCCACCTCCCCGCCACCGCCCTCCACGCCTCCCGGCTTCCCGGGCCGGGAGGCGGCGCCCGTCTCCGCAACGCCCTCCTCGCGGGGGCCTGCGGCGTTTTCTTCACGTGAGAGCCGGGAGTCCGATAGCGTCACGAAGCTGGGCGCTCGGGCGCTTCGGCGCAGGACACCGAGGAGAGCAGCCATTGCGCGAGTTCACCGTTCCCGCCCAGGCCACCGCGCCGAAGGTCGGCGGGCTGGCGGACACCGTCTTCGAGTACGCGGGCACCGACCCGGAGCGCGTCGCACTGGCCCGCAAGGACCCCTCCGGGCAGTGGCAGGACGTGACCGCGGCCGAGTTCCGCGACCAGGTGCTCGGCCTCGCCAAGGGGCTGCTGGCCCAGGGAGTGCGGTTCGGCGACCGGGTGGCCCTGATGTCCCGCACCCGCTACGAGTGGACGCTGTTCGACTTCGCGCTCTGGTCGGTGGGGGCCCAGTCGGTTCCGGTGTATCCGACGGCGGCGACGGAGCAGGTGTACTGGATCCTGCACGACGCCCAGGTCTCGGCGATCCTCGTGGAACACGAGGACCACGCGATGACGATCGGTTCGGTGGTGCACCGGCTGCCGCTGCTCCAGCGGATGTGGCAGTTGGACGCGGGGGCCGAGAAGGAACTGCGGGCGGCCGGAGCCGCCTTGGAGGACGAGGTCGTCCGACGGCACCGGATGGCGCTGACCCCTGACAGCGTTGCCACCGTCGTCTACACCTCGGGCACCTCGGGCCGTCCCAAGGGGTGCGTGCTCACGCACGCCAACTTCATGACCGAGTGCGACGCCGTCCTGGAGCGGTACGAGCACGTGTTCCGGTCCGGCCCGGACGGCGACGATCGGGCGTCCACCCTGCTGTTCCTCCCGCTGGCCCACGTGTTCGGACGGATGGCCCAGGTCGCCGCCGTGCGGCACCGGGTGAAACTCGGGCACCAGTCGGAGATGTCCGCCGACGCGCTGCTGCCGGACCTCGCCGCGTTCCGGCCCACCTTTCTGGTGGCCGTGCCGCACCTCTTCGAACGGGTGCACCGGGCGGCGCGGCGCAAGGCCGAGCGGGAGGGCAGGGAGGCGGTCTTCGACAAGGCCGAGGAGGTGGCGGTGCGCTACGCGGAGGCAGTGGAGCTGAGGGCCTTCGGTGACGGGCCGGGCCCGGGGGCGGCGCTGCGGGTGCAGCACCAGATGTACGACCGGATGGTGTATTCCAGACTCCGGCAGGCGCTCGGCGGTCGCTGCCGCCACGCGATGTCCGGCGGCTCGGCGATGGACCGGCGGCTCGGCCTGTACTTCGACGGCGCCGGCCTGCGGATCTTCGAGGGGTACGGGCTGACCGAGACCGCCGCCGCCGCGGTCTCGAACCCCCCGGAGCGGGTGCGCTTCGGGAGCGTCGGCCGTCCGCTGCCGGGAACCACCGTGCACCTCGCGCACGACGGCGAGGTGTGGCTGCACGGCGACCACGTGTTCCGGGGGTACCACAACCTGCCCAAGTCGACCGCCGCCGCGTTGCACCGGGGCTGGCTGGCGACCGGGGACCTGGGGCGCCTCGACGGCGAGGGGTACCTCACCCTCACCGGACGGAAGAAGGAGCTGCTGGTGACGGCGAGCGGCAAGAGCGTCTCGCCGTCCGTGCTGGAGGACCGGGTGCGCACGCATCCGCTGGTCGACCGGTGCGTGGTCGTCGGCAACGACCGCCCGTTCGTGGCGGCGCTGATCACCCTGGATCCCGAGGCCGTGTCGCACTGGCTGGCGATGCGGCGCAAGCCCGAGCTTCCGGCGGCCGAGCTGGTCAGGGACACCGAGCTGGAGGCCGAGATCCGCCGGGCGGTGATCGCCGCGAACACCCGGGTCTCCCAGGCGGAGGCGATCCGCACCTTCCGGATACTGGGCACCCGGTTCACCGAGGAGCAGGGCATGCTGACCCCCTCCCTGAAGCTGCGGCGCGGGGCGATCGAGCAGGCCTACGCGGGCGAGATCGAGGCCCTCTACCAGCGGTCGACGTGACCCGGTCCCGAAGGACCGGGCACGAAGGCGGTGCCGGGCCGGCTGCCGGGGTGCCCGCGCCGGACCATGATGAACTGCGGTTGCGCGGCCCGTACAGGAATGCGACGGGGTGTTTCGGGGTTCCCGTGAGGTGTACGTACACACGCCATCGAGATGAGGACCGCCCGCACGTGAGCACTCTTCCGACCATCACTTTGAACAACGGTGTCGCCATGCCGCAGCTCGGCTTCGGCGTCTGGCAGGTCCCGGACGGCGAAGCGGAGGTCGCGGTCGGCCGCGCGCTGGAGTCCGGCTACCGGAGCATCGACACCGCGGCGGTGTACGGGAACGAGCGGGGTGTCGGCAGAGCCGTCACCGCCTCGGACGTGCCGCGCGACGAGCTGTTCGTCACCACCAAGCTCTGGAACAGCGACCACGGCCAGGACAACGCGCTGCGGGCCTTCGACGCCTCGCTGGACCGGCTCGGGCTGGAGTACGTGGACCTGTACCTGATCCACTGGCCGCTGCCGATGTTCGACAGCTTCGTGGACACCTGGCGCGCCTTCGAGCGGCTCCACGCCGAGGGGCGGGCCCGGGCCGTCGGCGTCTCCAACTTCCAGCCCCACCACCTCCAGCGGCTGCTGGACGAGACGACGGTGGTACCCGCCGTCAACCAGATCGAGCTGCACCCCAGCCTCCAGCAGGAGCAGGCCCGCACCTTCCACTCCGCGCACGACATCGCCACCGAGGCCTGGTCCCCGCTGGGTCAGGGCAAGGCGATCCTCGACGATCCGCAGATCGCGGCGGTCGCCGAGAAGCACGGACGGACGGCGGCGCAGGTCATCCTCCGGTGGCACCTCCAGCTGGGCAACGTGGTGATCCCCAAGTCCGTCACCCCCGAGCGCATCCGGGCCAACATCGACGTCTTCGGCTTCGAGCTGGACACCACCGAGATGAACGCCCTCGCCTCGCTGAACACCGAGACCCGTCTGGGCGCCGACCCGGACAAGGAGGACACCCGCTGACGCGGCCCCGCGCTCCTGGCCCCCGGGGCCGCGACGTGCCCCGTGCCGCCGTGCGCCGCGTCCCTGCCGAATACGGCGCACCGTGACACGGGGCACAGTGGTGCTGCGGACCAATCCTCGGCACCGGCTGCGACGAATACCGCACGAAGCCGGCAAGAGGAGGAGTCAGATGGTGTCCAGCACGCCAGCGGACCGCGGTAGCCCCGCGGCCCCGTCACGGGCCGGAAGGCGGGCCGTATGAGGGAGTCCGTCCACCTGGCCGGCACCGCGGAGTCCGGGCCGGATCTTCACGCGCTGATGGCCGACGTGGCACGCGGCGACACCGAGGCGTTCGCCGCGGTGTACGACCGGGTCTCCGGCCCGGTGCTCGGGCTGGTGCGCAGTGTGCTGCGCGACCCCGCCCAGGCCGAGGAGGTCGCCCAGGAGGTCCTGGTGGAGGTGTGGCGGTGCGCCGTGCACTTCCAGCCGGACCGGGGCACCGCGATGGCCTGGGTCATGACACTGGCCCACCGCCGGGCGGTGGACCGGGTGCGCTCCGCCCAGGCCGCGACCGACCGCGAGCACCGGGCGGCGCTGCTGGACCGCACGCCCGCGTTCGACGAGGTCACGGAGCAGGTGGAGGCGCGCCTGGAGCGGGAGCAGGTCCGCCGGTGCCTGCGCAACCTCACCGAACGCCAGCGCCAGTCGGTGACGCTGGCGTACTACCGCGGACTCACCTACCGCGAGGTCGCCGATCTGCTGGCGCTCCCGCTGGGCACCGTCAAGACGCGGCTCCGTGACGGGCTCATCCGGCTTCGCGACTGCCTGGGGGTGAGCGCATGACGAGCGCCGATCTGCACACGCTGACGGGTGCCTACGCACTCCACGCGCTGTCGGCCACCGAGGAGGAGCAGTTCGAGCGGCATCTGGCCGCCTGCGAGTCGTGCGCCCGCGAGGTGGCCGAGCTCGCCGAGACCGCCGAGCGGCTCGGACGGGCGGTGGCCGTGACCCCGTCCGCGGAGATGAGGTCGCGGGTGCTGCGGCGGATCACCACCGTGCGCCAGGACCCGCCCAAGGTTCCCGGAGCGGGTTCGGCTCCGGTGCGGACGGTGCGCAGGGCGCGGGCGCTGTCCCGGCTGGTGCTGGCCGCGTGCCTGGCGGGCGCGGCCGCCTTCGGTGGAATTGCGGTCTGGCAGTACCAGGCCGCCGAGGACGCCAGGCAGCGGGCGCAGCAGGTCGAGGAGCGTTCCGAGGAGCTGGCGCGGGTGCTGGCCGCCCCGGACGCGAAGTCTCTTTCGGGTGAACTGCCGGGCGGAGCGACCGGCAGCGTGGTCGTCTCCGAGAGCCGGGACCGGGCGGTGTTCCTGGCCTCCGGGATGCCCGAGGCTCCCAGCGGCAAGGTCTACCAGCTCTGGTTCAACGACAACGGCACCATGCGGTCCGCGGGTCTGATGCCGCAGAGTGCATCCACCGGCGCGGTGCTGATGGAAGGGGACGTGGGCGACGCCTCCGGCATGGGCATCACCGTGGAGCCGGACGGCGGGTCACCGGAGCCCACCTCCGACCCGCTGGCCGAGATGGAGTTCCCGGCGGCCTGAGGCCGCCGCGGCCCCCGTCGGCTCCTCGCGTCCGTGGCCCTGCGCCCCACCCTCGGCGGTGGGGCGCAGGGCCACGGGCGGCCGGCCGGGGAAAGCGCGCAAACGCGGCGAACGAGTTTCGGGAGTGATTCGGTGAGTGTGTCCGTGGTGCTGTTCACGTCGGACCTGCGGGTGCACGACCACCCGCCGCTGCGGTCCGCGCTGCAGGAGGCGGACGAGGTGGTGCCGCTGTTCGTCGTCGATCCCGACGTCGAGGCGGCCGGTTTCGCGGTACCGAACAGGCGCCGGTTCCTCGCCGAGAGCCTGGCCGCGCTGGACCGCGCGTTGCGGGCGCGCGGCGGCCGGTTGGTGGTCCGCTCGGGTCCGGTGGACCGGGAGGTGCGGGCGGTGGTCGACGCCACCGGGGCGGACCGGGTGCACCTCGCCGCGGGGGTGAGCGGTTTCGCCCGGCGGCGCGAGCAGCGGCTGGAGGAGGCACTGGACGGGACGGGCTGCGGGCTGCGGGTGCACGACGCGGTCGTGACGGCTCTGCCGCCCGGCGCCGTCACCCCCGCCGGCAACGACCACTTCGCCGTCTTCACCCCGTACTTCCGCCGGTGGGCGGCGACCGGGGTCCGCGGGACGCTGCCGGCCCCCCGCGCGGTGCGGGTCCCCGAGGTCCGTTCGGCGGCGCTGCCGAGCATGGAGGTGCCGGGCACCTCACCGGGTCTGGCGGCCGGCGGCGAGGCGGAGGGCCGGCGGCGGTTCGAGCGGTGGCTGCGCGGCGGTCTGCGGGAGTACGGGGAGCGGCACGACGACCTGCCCGGCGACGCGACGTCCCGGCTCTCCCCGTACCTGCACTTCGGCTGCCTCTCCCCGGTGGAGCTGGTGCGGCGGTCCGGTGAGCGCGGCGGCCCGGGTGCCGAGGCCTTCGTGCGGCAGCTCGCCTGGCGGGACTTCCACCACCAGGTGCTGGCCGCGCGCCCGCACACCTCCCAGGCCGACTACCGCGGCAAGCACGACCACTGGCGGGACGCGTCCGAGGCGGCCTCGGACATCGAGGCCTGGCAGGACGGGGCGACGGGCTACCCGCTCGTGGACGCGGGCATGCGGCAACTGCGGCACGAGGGATGGATGCACAACCGGACCCGGCTGCTGACGGCCGGCTTCCTGACGAAGACGCTGTACGTGGACTGGCGGATCGGCGCCCGCCACTTCCTCGACCTGCTGGTGGACGGCGATGTGGCGAACAACCAGATGAACTGGCAGTGGATGGCCGGCACCGGCACCGACACCCGGCCGAACCGGGTGCTGAACCCGGTGACGCAGGCCAAGCGCTTCGACCCGGACGGTTGCTACGTACGCCGCTGGGTGCCGGAGCTGGCCGACGTCCCTGGCGGGCGGATTCACGAGCCCTGGAAGCTGACCGGACTCGACCGGGCCCGGTTGGACTACCCGGACCCGATCATCGCGCTGGCCGACGGGCTGACCCGCTTCAAGCAGGCCCGCGGCGTCGACTGAGCGGCCCCGGCGCCTCGCCCCTCCGTCCCGCCCCGCCCCCGTCCGGCTCCGGAGCCCTCCCGGGCCCGCGGGGCCCGGACTCGCGCGGCGGGGGACGGGGCGGTTCAGGAGGTGCCGCGCTCCCCCGCGGCCGGCCCCTTCGGCTTCGGCGGCAGCGGGAAGAACCCGCTGGTCCGGGCGACGTACTCGGCATAGCCCGGCCGCTCGGCCATGTGCCGCTCCAGCATCGGCTTGCCGCTGCCCTTCGTCAGCAGGTAGGTCATCACCAGGGGTGACACCACCGTGAGCAGCACCGGCCAGTCACCGAGCGCGACCAGGAAGAGACCCCACCAGACGAGGAAGTCGCCGAAGTAGTTCGGGTGCCGGGTGTACCGCCACAGGCCGCGGTCCATCACCTGTCCGCGGTTCGCGGGGTCCGCCTTGAACCGGGCCAGCTGGTGGTCGCCGACCGCCTCGAAGAACAGGCCCACCAGCCACAGCAGCACCCCGGCTCCGGCGAGCACGCCGAACCGCCCGGGGGCGTACTGGCCGGCCTGGACGGGCAGCGAGACCAGCCAGACCAGCACGCCCTGGAGCAGGTACACCTTGCGCAGCGCGTAGGCGTTCCGGCTGCCCGGCGCCTTGTCGAGCATCCGCTCGTACCGCGGGTCCTCGCCGTGGCCGCGGCCGCGCCGGCCGATGTGCACCGCGAGCCGGACGCCCCAGGCCGCGGTGAGCACGGTCAGCACCACGCGCCGGGTATCGTCCGCGTGTCCGGCGGAGAGCGCGAGGGTGACCAGCGCCACCACCGCGAACCCCAGCCCCCAGGCGACGTCCACGATCCGGTGCAGGCCCTTGACCAGCGCCACACAGAAAGTCAGCAGCAGCACGGCGAGCGCCGCCCCGAGCGCCACGGCGAGGTTGACGCCGAAGGCGCCCCAGTCGAATCCGTTCATCGTGCACCCTCCTGCGGGGCCGGCGCACCGGCCCCGGCGCGTGTCTCCCCGGCGTACCAGTGCGACGGGCTGCCGGACATGCCGCTGTCGCCCTGCGCGGAGGGCCGGACGGCGAGGATCTGGTCGAGGCCCATCCGCCCCTCCTCGAAGGCGAGGGCCCCGCCGACGAGGTACAGCCGCCACACCCGGGCCGTTTGCACGCCCACGAGGGCCGCGAACTCGTCCCAGCGCTCCTCCAGAGTGCGGTGCCAGGCACGCACCGTGTGCACGTAGTCCTCCCGCATCGCCTGGACCGAGCGAACCTCCAGTCCCGCGCCCTCCAGCAGGGCCACGGTCTCGCCGAGCGGCCTCATGTGCATGTCGGGCGCGATGTAGGACTCGATGAACGCGCCGCCGCCCGGTGCATCCGCCCCGCGGGACATCTGCTGGACGAGCACCCGGCCGCGCGGGAGGAGCCGGCCGTGCAGCATCCCGGCGAAGCCCGGGTACTCGGCGTCACCGACGTGTTCGCCCATCTCGATGGTGGAGACCGCGTCGAAGCGTCCCGCCCCGATGTCCCGGTAGTCGCAGAGCTGGACGTCCACCCGGTCCTCCAGCCCGCGTTCCCGCGCCCGGGCGCGGACGAAGTCCGCCTGCTCGGCCGCGAGGGTGACGGCGGTGACCTCGGCCCCGTGGTGCTCGGCGGCGTGGAGGCTCAGCGACCCCCAGCCGCAGCCGACGTCCAGCAGCCGGCTGCCCGGCCGCAGCGCCAGCTTGCGGCAGACCAGTTCCAGCTTGTCGCGCTGGGCGTCGGCCGGTCCGTAGCCGGGGTCCGCGGGGTCGGCCGTCCAGTACCCGCAGGAGTAGGCCATCGAGTCGTCCAGCAGCAGCCGGTAGAAGTCGTTGGAGAGGTCGTAGTGGTGGCTGATCGCGTCCCGGTCCCGCGCCTTGCTGTGCAGATCGCCCCGGAGCCGCGCCTGGGCGGCGGGTGCGGGCGGACGGGGCCCGACCGCACCGAGCCGCAGAGCGGTGCCGGCCGCGGTCGCGAGCAGCCGCCAGTCGCCCGGCCCGAGCCGGGGCGGGCGGACCCGGCCCTCCCGCACGGCGCCCCACAGGGTGCGGAAGCCCTCGGTGAGGTCGCCTTCCACGTCGATCTCACCCGTGACGTACGCCTGCGCGAGCCCCAGCTCGCCCGGTTGCCACAGCAGTCTGCGCAGGGCGCGCCGGGACCGGATCACGACCACCGGGCCGGAGGCGGGCCCGGCCCGGCTGCCGTCCCAGGCCCGGACGCCGACCGGCAGCGGGCCGCCGGTCAGCCGGCTCAGCAACCGGGCGAGTCGGGGTGCTGCCTGGCTCACGAGGTGCTCTTCTCCTTGTTCCGTACGGGGTCGGGGGTACGCGGCACGCCCCGGGCCGCGCGGTGTGCCGTGGCGGGTGCGCGGTGGGTGAGCACGAACTGCTGGACGTCCAGGTAGCGGCCGTGGAACCCGGCCTCCGAATAGGCCAGGTAGAGGGTCCACATCCGCTGGAAGGTCTCGTCGAAGCCCAGCCGGGAGACCTCGGCCGCCCGGGCGGTGAACCGCTCCCGCCACAGCCGGAGCGTCTCGGCGTAGTGCGGACCGAAGCTGTCCCGGCGGGCCACCCGCAACCCGGTCTCGTGGGCGGTGATCTCCTCGACCGCCTCGACGGAGGGCACGAGGCCGCCGGGGAAGATGTACTTCTGAATCCAGGTGAAGGTGTCCCGGGAAGCCGTCATCCGGTCGTGGGGCATGGTGATGGCCTGGAGGGCGATCCGGCCGCCCGGGGCGAGGAGCCCGTCCAGGGTCCGGAAGTACGCCGGCCAGAACTCGTGGCCGACCGCCTCGATCATCTCCACGCTGACGACCGCGTCGAATGCGCCGGTCACCTCGCGGTAGTCGGACAGCAGCACGGTGACCGCGTCCGCGTGCCCGGCCTCCTCGACCCGGCGGAGGGCCAGCTCGCGCTGCTCGGCCGAGAGGGTGACGGTCACCACCTCGGCGCCGCGTCCGGCCGCGCGCAGTGCCAGCTCCCCCCAGCCCGTCCCGATTTCCAGCAGTCTGGTACCCGGGCCGACCCCGGCCAGGTCCAGCAGCCGGTCGATCTTGCGGTGCTGGGCCGCGGCGAGCCGGTCGTACTCCGCGGGCAGACCGCGGAAGACGGCAGCCGAGTAGGACATCGTCTCGTCGAGGAACAGCGCGAACAGCTCGTTGGAGAGGTCGTAGTGCCGCTGGATGTTCTCCCGCGAGCCCTCCGGGGTGTTGCGCTGGGAGCCGGGCTGCCGCAGCGCCCAGAGACGGCGCAGCCGCTGGAGGGCGGGCGGCACCAGGGTGCCGAGGTTCTCGGCGAAGACGGTGAGTGCCCCGACCAGGTCAGGCGCGTCCCACTCGCCCGCCATGTAGGACTCGCCGAACCCGATCAGCCCGCCGGTCCCGACCCTGCGGTAGAACGCCTCCGGGTCGCGCAGCTCCACCAGCGGACCGCCGCGGCCGAGCGAGCTGCCGTCGGGGAACCGTACCCGCAGGGGCAGCCGGGAGAGCATCCGGCGCACCAACCGCTCGGTGACCAGCACGCGCGCCCGCGAGGCGCGCGGCACGACTGCCACATCGGGCCAACGGGCGGCGTCGACCGCCGTGGGCTCTGTGTACACGGGCACGCTCACTCCACACCCTCCTGGGGGCTGTGTCGGGGACGGGGACGCACGGACAGGCCGCGCAGGTACAACCGGACGCCGTGCGCCCGGATGGCGGCCGACACCGCGAGGGTCGGCCAGGGGTGCCGGCCCGCCGCCCGCAGCAGCGCGGGGGCGGTGGCGGGGCGACGGCTCCCGCGCAGGGTCGCGGTGAACGGACGACCGCCCTCCCGCTCCAGCCGGACGGTGACGTCGAGCCGCTCCCGGGGCACCGGCAGCCGCATCCGGTAGCCGCCGTCGACCGGGAAGAACGGCGAGACGTAGAACTCCTTGGGCACCCGGGCCCGGTGCGCCGCGTCGGGACGCAGCAGGTAGCAGTGGCGCTCGCCGTAGGTGTTGTGCACCTCGGCGACCACGCACTCCTGGACTCCGTCCGGCCGGTGGCACCAGTAGAGGGTGAGCGGGTTGAAGACGTGGCCCAGGACGCGGGCGTTGGCCAGCATCCGGACCGGTCCGCCGTCCAGGTCCACTCCGCGGGCGGCAAGGAACCTGTCGAGCCCCGCCCTGATCGTCGGTGCGGTGCCGCCGAAGTGGTCGCGGGCCTCGAACCGGGCCAGCGGTCGCAGCAGCCGGGGCAGCCGCGGCGGCCGGTCCGGATCGACCAGCCACATGTACGTGCGGTGCCGCACCACGTGCCGCACCGGGCCGGTCCGTACGTGCACCACCTCGGCGGAGTACAGGCCGGGCCCGGGCACGGGCGGGACGGCCCCGGCGGACGCGGCGCCCTCCGACGGTTCCGCCGCGGGCGCGACGGGGCCCGTGCCGCGCGGGTACGGGGCGGGGGTCACCAGTCCACCCCCAGCGCGCGGGCGGCGGCGGCCCCCGACCGGCAGCCGTCTTCGTGGAACCCCCACCCGTGGTAGGCGCCCGCGTAGGCCGTGACGGCGGTGGCGAGCGACGGCAGCCTGCGCTGCGCCGCCACCGACTCCGGTGTGTAGACGGGATGTTCATAGACCATCCGGGACAGCACCCGGGCCGGGTCGACGCGTTCGGTGCCGTTGAGCGTGACGACGTACCGGGTGCCCCGGTCCGGCCCGCCGCCGCCCGACTCGGGCAGCCGCTGGAGCCGGTTCATGTCGTAGCTCACCCTGACCCCGTCTGCGGAGGTGTCGCAGGACGGCATCAGGTAGTTCCAGGAGGCGCGGGCGCCGCGGCTGCGCGGCAGCAGGGCGGTGTCCGTGTGCAGCAGGGTGGGGTTGCGGGAGTACCGGAAGGCACCGAGCACGTCCCGCTCCTCGTCGGTGGGGTCGGCGAGCAACCGGAGCGCCTGGTTCGGGTGCACCGCGACGACCACCGCGTCGAAGTCCTCGGCGTCCCCGTCCGCGGTGGTGATCCGCACGCCGTCGGCGGTCCGCCGCACGCGGTGCACCGGGGTGGACGTGCGCACCCGGTGGAGGCGCTCGGCGATCCGCCCCACGTACTCGCGGGACCCGCCGCTGACCGTGCGCCAGGTGGGCGACCCGGTGACGCTGAGCATGCCGTGGTGGTCCAGGAAGCGGAACAGGTAGCGGGCGGGGTAGCGCAGCGCCGTCCGCGGGGTGCAGGACCACACCGCCGAGACCACCGGCGTCATGAAATGGGTGACGAAGTACGGGGAGAAGCGGCCGCGCGCCAGGAACTCGCCGAGTGTGAGCCCCGCGGCGCTGCCGTCCGCGAGGACCCGGCGGGCCTGCCGGTGGAAGGCCGGCACCTCGGCGAGCATCCGCAGGTAGCGCGGGCGCAGCACGTGGCGCGGGCTGGCGAGCAGCCCCGCGGGGCCCCGGGCACCGGCGTACTCCAGCCCGCAGCCCTCGCAGCGCACGGACATGCTCATCTCCGACCTCTGGGTGGCGACCCCGAGCTCTTCGAACAGTCTGAGCAGGTTCGGGTAGGTCCGCTCGTTGTGCACGATGAACCCGGTGTCGATCCCCCGCACCCGCCCGTCGGCCGACACGACGTCCTGGGTGTGGGCGTGGCCGCCCAGCCGGTCGTCGGCCTCGTAGAGCGTGACCCGGTCCCGGCGTCGCAGTACGTAACCGGCCGTGAGGCCCGCGACCCCGCTCCCGATCACCGCTGTCCGCCGCTGCTGCCCTGCCATTCCGCTCCTCTCTCAGCAGGCCCGGAAAAAGCCTGTTACCAGGTCTTCGGCGCCGACGGCCGTTTGGATGGGTCCGGTCCGGCATTTTCTTCGGAGCGGCGGCGGATTGAATTCTTTCGGGTGAACGGCCAATCCGCAGACGGCCCTGCGCCGAATGCGGGGTGTGACGGAAGAAGAAGCAGCGACGACGCAGCGAGCCTCCGGGGCCGGTTCGCGACGCGGCCCGCGAGCACTGCGGGCGGGTGCGGCCGCACTGAGCGGGCTCCTCGCCGGCGGGGCCTCCCTCGGGGCCGCCGAGTTGTTCTCCGCCGCGATCCGGCCGCAGGCGAGTCCGGTGACGGCGGTGGGGAGCGCGGCGATCGACCGCACGCCCAGCGCGGTCAAGGACTGGGCCATCCGCAGTTTCGGCAGCTCCGACAAGCTGGTTCTCCAGGCGGGGATCCTGGCGGTCCTCGCCCTCTTCGCCCTGGCCGTCGGGCTCGTGGCCCTGCGGTACCGCTGGGCGGGGACGGCCGCCGTGCTGGCGTTCGGCGCCGTCGGCGCCGCGGCGGCCGCGAGCCGCCCGGACGGGGGTCCGCTCGACGCGCTCCCCTCGCTCGCCGGTGCGGCGGCCGGGGCCGTGGTGCTCCGGCTGCTGATCGACCGGCTGCACAGCCGTACCCGGTCCCCGGGTACCTCCGACGGGCAGCGGGCCGCCGCCGGTTTCGACCGGCGTGGATTCGTGGTCGCGGCCACTGCCGCAGCGGCTGCCTCGGCGGGCGCAGGCGTTCTGGGTCGGCGTCTGAACGAGTCCAGCGGGGCCGAGGCAACCGCGTCCCGGGCGGACGTCCGGCTCCCGGAGCCGGCGTCCCCCGCGGCGCCGATCCCGGGCGGTGCCGACCTCGGCATCGACGGGGTCGCCCCGTTCGTCACCCCGAACAAGGACTTCTACCGGGTCGACACCGCCCTGGTGGTGCCGAAGGTGGACGCCACGACCTGGAAGCTGCGCATCCACGGCCGGGGCGTCCGGCGCGAACTGGTCCTGGACTACCAGGACCTGCTGCGCCGCGACCTGATCGAGCGCGACATCACGCTGACCTGCGTGTCCAACCAGGTCGGCGGCCCGTACGCCGGGAACGCGCGCTGGATCGGCGTACCGCTGGCGGACCTGCTGCGGGAGGCCGGCGTACGCGCCCCCTCCGCCGGCGGCCCGGCGGATCAGCTGGTCGCCCGGTCGGTGGACGGCATCACGCTGGGCTCCCCGGTCGAGACGGTGCTGGACGGCCGGGACGCCATGCTCGCGCTGGGCATGAACGGGGAGCCGCTGCCGCTGCGGAACGGATTCCCCGTCCGGATGGTCGTGCCCGGCCTGTACGGCTACGTGTCGGCCTGCAAGTGGCTGACCGAGCTGGAGCTGACGACCTTCGACGACTACGACGTGTACTGGGTCAAGCGGAGCTGGGCGCGACGCGCGCCGATCAAGACCCAGTCGCGCATCGACACTCCCAAGCCACTGGCCTCCCCGGAGTCCGGCACCGTGCGGGTCGCGGGCGTCGCCTGGGCCCAGCACCGCGGCATCGACCGGGTGGAGGTGCGGGTCGACGAGGGCCCGTGGACCGAAGCCCGGCTGGCCGCGGAGCACACCGCCGACACCTGGCGGCAGTGGACGTGGGACTGGCCCGCCGAGTCGGGGCGCCACCGGCTGGAAGTCCGGGCGACCGACGGCGACGGCCGCACACAGACCGCAGAGCGCGTCGGGACCGTCCCCGACGGCGCGACCGGGCGGCATTCGGTGGTGGTCAACGTGAAGTGACCACCGACCCGCATGCGCACTCGTACCCGTGTCCCCGGGGGCTCCGACAGGCGGAGCTCCCCACCCACCCAGGAGAAAACCCATGAACAGCCACCGCATCCGTCGCAGCGCGATCGCGATCGCCGCCGCCGCCATCCTCCCGCTGGGCATCACCGCCTGCTCCTCCGACGACTCCGAGGACACCGCCGCCGCCGAGTCCTCGGCTCCGGCGAACAACGAGTCGGACGCCACCGAGGAGACCGGGGAAGAGGACGCGGGCGCGGACCAGGCCGGCACCGAGCCGTTCGGCGCCGCCTGCGAGGCCGTACCGGAGGAGGGCGACGGCAGCTTCGACGGCATGGCGCAGGCCCCGGTCGCCACCGCCGCCTCGAACAACCCCGAACTGTCCACGCTGGTCTCCGCCGTTCAGGAGGCGGACCTGGTCGACACGCTGAACAGCGCCGAGGACATCACCGTCTTCGCGCCGGCCAACAGCGCCTTCGACAAGATCCCCGAGGGCGACCTGGACGCGCTGCTCAAGGACAAGGAGCAGCTCACCAAGGTCCTGACCTACCACGTGGTCGGCGAGCGCCTGGCGCCGGAGGACCTGGAGGAGGGCGACTTCGAGACCCTGGAGACCAGCAACCTGACCACCGCCGGTTCGGGTGAGGAGTACCAGGTCAACGACGAGTCGAACGTGGCCTGCGGCAACGTCCAGACCGCGAACGCCACCGTCTACATCGTGGACACCGTGCTGATGCCGAAGTCCTGATCCGCACCCCGTGGCCGGGAAGTGCGGGGCCGGTGCCCCTGCCTCCCGGTCGCTCGCGGCACGGCACGCGCGAAGGCGCCGCCCCGGTTCGTCCGGGCGCGGCGCCTCCGCGCGTCCGCTCCGCTCCGGCCCGCGCGGGGCGCCGGGCGGAAGGCCGCGGGCCGCACGGGCGGGGCCGGGCCCCTGGGGCATATTGCCGCGCACCGTTCCGCACCGTAATTTCGGGACATGGACCTGGAGTTGCGGCATCTGAAGGTCATCAGGGCGATCGACGAGGCCGGCAGTCTCACCCGCGCGGCCACCTCGCTCGGGCTGGCCCAGTCCGCCCTCAGCGGTCAGCTCAAGCGCATCGAACGCGGGCTGGGAGGTGCGCTGTTCGTGCGCGACCGCGCCGGCGCGCGGCCCACGCCGCCGGGCGAACTCGTTCTGGACCGAGCCCGGGTGCTGCTCCCGGCCATGCGGCAGTTGCAGGAGGACGCCCAGCGCTTCGCCCACTCCTGGAACGACGTGCCGCGCTTCCGCCTCGGCGGTACCCACGGACCGCTGCTCGGCGGCCTGGTGGACCGGCTGACGTCGATGCAGCCCGACGCGCCGGTGACCACCTTCCCTCCTGGTCCGTTCAGGAGATCTGCGACCTCGTCCTCGCCGACCGCCTGGACTTCGCCCTGATCGGGGTCTGCGGCGACAGCGTGCCGCCCGCTGCCGACGCACTGCGGTGGCACCGGGTGGGCACCGACCCGGTCTTCGTGATGCTCTCCGAGGACCATCCGCGCGCGACCGAGAGCGAACTCGACCTGGGCAAGCTCGCGGGTGAGCGCTGGGCGAACGCGCCGGGCGACGGCTGCTTCGGCGACTGCTTCACGGCCGCCTGCACCCGGGCCGGGTTCGCTCCGCTGACCGTCTACGAGACGGACACCTCCTCCTGCGCCCACCTGGTGCAGGTCGGCCGGACGGTCGGGCTGTGCCGGGCCACCTTCCTCCCGACTCCCGGCATCGTGACCGTGCCGCTGCTCGGCATCCCGCTGAGCTGGCGGCACCTGTCGTGGCGCACCACCCGGACTCGCCGGCCGCCGGTGGCGCCCCCGCGGTGGCGCGGCACGCGCACCAGGCCCGTGGGTCGCGGGCGGTGGCCGGCGCTCGGGGGGGCCGGAGCGGGAGCGCGAAAGCGGGCTCGGAGCAGGGCGGTTCCGGGGGCGAGCGGAGATCCATCACGCCACGAGAGGGATTCAATGGCAGGTTCACGCCAACATGACCCCGCGGCTGGCTTGCTGTCTGCACCCCCTGCACCGAGGAGAGACCCCCGTGCTCCACAGACGCAGCGCGGTCGCCGCAGCAGCCGCAGCGATCACGGCCCTCGGCATCTCCGTCCTCCCGTCGACCGCGGGAGCCCAGGAGGCCGCCGGCGCTCCGGCGGCCGATGCCGCCAGCAAGGCACCCGCGGCGATGCTCGCCGCCATGGAACGCGACCTGGGCCTCATGTCCGCCCAGGCCGAGCGGCGGGTCGCGAACGAGGCGGAGGCCGGTGAACGGGCCCCGGCACTCGCCCGGGACCTCGGAACCGCCCGGTACGCCGGGTCCTGGGTCAGCGGGCCGACGGCCGAACTCGTCGTCGCCATCACCGACCGCGCCCGGGCCGCCGCGATCACCGCGGCTGGCGCCGAGGCGAAGGTCGTCACGCACAGCCTGAAGTCACTCGACGCGGCGGTCGCGAAGCTGGACCGGACCGCGGCCGAGCACAACTCCCGCTCCGCGTCCGTCCGGTACGTCGATGTCCGGGCCAACAGCGTGGTCGTCCGGACGGCGAAGCCCGCCGAGGCCGCGAAACTGGTCGAGAAGAGCGGGGTCGACGCCGACGCGGTCCGCATCGTCGAGTCCGACGAGAAACTGCGCACCCTCTACGACCTGATCGGCGGGCAGGCCTACTACATCAACAACTCCGGCCGGTGCTCGATCGGTTTCGCGGTCCGCCGCGGCTCCACCCCCGGGTTCGTCACCGCGGGCCACTGCGGCCGGCCCGGCGACTCCGCCCAGGGCCACAACCGGGTCAGCCAGGGCACCTTCCAGGCCTCCTCGTTCCCCGGCCGGGACATGGCCTGGGTCGCGGTGAACAGCAGCTGGACGCCGACCGCGCGCGTCCAGGGCACCGGGTCCACCGTCGCCGGCTCCACCCAGGCCCCGGTCGGCTCCTCGGTGTGCCGCTCCGGTTCCACGACCTGCTACCAGCCCGTCAACCCCATCCTTTCGGCCTACGGGCTCAGCCTCGTGACCGGCTGACCCGACCGCACCACAGGCCGACAGAGCGCAAGGCCGTCGACAGGCCGACGGAGCGGAAGGCGGAACGATCGAGCCCGCCGGTTCCGCGCCGGCCCGGGGACCCCCCGTCACCCGGCCGACGCGGAGCCAGTGCGTTCCGGGCCGGTCAGGCTCCGCCGTGGCCCGCGGCGACGGCCTCGATCCGCCGGGCCAGCCGCAGGTCCGACTCCGTGATCCGGCTGCCCGCACTGTGCGTGGTCACCTCGACGGACACCTCGCGGTAGCCCAGCGAGACCTCGGAGTGGTGGTTCAACTCCTCCTGGATCACCGCGATGTGCAGCACCATCGCGGCCGCCTTCAGATGCCCGTCGAAGGCGTAGGTCCGGGCGAGCCCGTCCCCGACGGCCCGCCACCCGGTCAGCTCGGCCAGTGCCGACTCGATCTCTTCCTGGGCCAACGGCTCGGGGGGCATACGGCGCTCCTGGGGACGAGGGTGCATCGGGATCACCAGCCTAAGGGCTGTCCCGTAATCCCCGGTGGATGAGCGCACGGCGTCAGATGCGGTGCATCGCAAGGCGGAGGGACATCCGCCTACTGGTCGTCTGTGGGTGTTCCGACAACGCGGCGAGGTGCGGTAGCCGGCGCCGTGCGCCCGCCGGGGATTACGGGACGGCCCTCGGCGCTGCCGCCCCCGAACGCCCCGCAACCCGCCCGCTGGACGCCCCGCCACCCCGCTCCGCGACGCCCGGGTCCGTGGCCCGGAGGTCAGGACGGCTCGGACAGCCATCGTCGGAAGACCGCGTGCACCGCCTCGGCTCCGGCCAGGGTCTCGCCCGGCGGAACCGGCGGGGAGAGCTCCCGCGGGTGCATCAGGAACGCCAGCGACTGCTCGCCGCCCAAGCCGCCGTGCGAGCCCGTCTGCTCCTCGAAGGGCAGCACGTCCCCGGTGGCGGGGTCCACCACCGAGTTGACCATGATGTCGGCGGCGTTCGCGAAGCCGCTCGTCCGACGGACGACGGCGGCCGCGTGCGGGCCGAACGGCTCCAGCGGGTCCGCCCCGACGACCTTGCCCGAGTCGAGTCGGTGCTCCGCGCCGTGCGACCCCAGCACCACTGGGCCGTGCTCCGCGCTGTGCACCAGGACGAACCCGATACCGGGGTGGCCGGCCAGCGCCGCGAGCAGCGCCGGATGGCGGTCCTCGATCTCCTCGCGGCAGGCGCGGCCCGGGGTGCCGGGGAACGAGACCAGGCCCAGGTTGCCCGAGGCCAGCACGACCGGCCCCGGTCCGGCCGGCCGGCTCGGCTCCTCGCCCGGCCCCTCCTCGGGGCGGTGCAGAGCGGCCCGGGCCGAGGCGCGGGCCTCGGCACCGCTGGCCGAACGGCGCGCGCTGCGCCGTACCGGCAGCCCGCAGGCCGCCCGCACGAGGTCCTCCAGACCCAGCCCGTAGCGGGCCGCGAAGGGGGTGCCCGCGCTCTGCCCGTGGTCGGACAGTAGGACAACCCGGTACGGGCGCGGCGCCCTGGCGGCGGCACCGATGACGAGCGCCACCGACCGGTCGATGCGCCGCAGCACCTGGTCGGTGTCGCGCCCCCGCGGGCCGGAGTGGTGCGCCACCTCGTCATAGGCCACCAGGTCGGCGTAGACGGCGGTGCGCCCGGAGAGCATGTCGCCCACCACCGCGGCCACCACCACGTCCCGCTCCACCACCGTGGCGAACGCTCTCAGCAGCGGGTACAGCCCGGCCCGCCCGACCCGCGGCATCTCCCGGCGCACCGCGGACCGCAGCGCCTGGCCGAGTTCACGGAAGACCTCGGCCACGAAGGAGACCGCGGTGCGGGTGGCGTTGGCCGGGTCCCGGAAGTAGGCGAAGTACCCGGCGCGGGAGCGCTGGTGGCGCTGCCTGCGAGCGGCGACCGACAGCACCAGCGCCACTTCGGCCGCCCCTCCGCTGAACAGGTTGCCGCGGCTGGCGCCGTCCCGGGCCAGCAGTCCGCGATCGCGGGTGCGTTCCTGTGCCCGTCGCTGCAACTCGGCCGCGCCCGAGGGCCGGTTGCTGACCAGTACGTCGCCGGACTCCTTCTCGTACCAGCGGAAGGCGGGCACGTTCTCGCAACTGCCGTGCAGGATGCCCAATTGGCTGGCACCGGTCTGGCTGCTCCAGTCCGTGCGCCACGGAACGACCCGGTGGGTGTCGCGGCACATCGCCGCCAGGGTGGGCATCAGCGGCTCCTCGCCGGACATCGCGTCCCGCAGCACGCCGTGGCCCACACCGTCGAGCTGGAGGAAGAGCGTGCCGGGCCCCTGCGGGGGCGCGTCCCTTCCCGACCGGCGGCGCCGCCGGTCGGCCAGCCTCGCCAGGCGGCGCTGGTAGGCCTCGTCGTCGCGGACGGCCAGGAAGGTGCTGGTCGCCGAGGAGGCCGCGGACATGGCGGCGGCGACCAGCACGGTCACACCGGCGTCCGGAGCCGCCCGGCCCGGCACCACACTCAGGGCCACCCAGAGCAGCGAGCCGTTCAGGAAGAACACCAGCAGCCCCAGGACCAGCGCCGGCACCAGCAGCAGGGCCCGGACGACCACCGGCCACACCAGAGCGCCGAGCAGTCCGAAGACGCCGGCGCCCAGGGCGGCGGTCAGCCCGGACCGGGTGAGGCTCGCGTCGGCGTCCGAGCGCAGCGCGAAGTCCGGCAGCCCGGCCGCCAGCAGCACCAGCGTGGCCGTGGAGACCGACCAGACGGCCAGCATCCGCAGCACCCCGGCACCCAGCCTCCGCCAGGACTGCATCCGAGGCGGCACCGGTCTCCCTCCCCCCGTCACCGGGCTCCCCTCGCCGCCGCCGACCGGCGTCGGCGGCCCCGGGACGATCGGGGGCCCTGCCGGACATTCCACACCATGGGCGGCGGGGGTGCGAAGCCCGGCATCGAGCCCCGCCGGAGCGCGGCTCGCGCGGGGCGCGGGTGGTGGTGGAGGGCACGCGGCCGGCGTCGAGCCCGTAAGCTCGGTGCGGACGCGCGAGGAGCGGCCGGGTGTCGCGGCGGGGCCCCGGGCCGTTCGTCCCGGAACGAGGAGCGGAGGAGTCACGTGCCCGTCGAGATCACCTGGTGGGGGCACGCGACCGCCATGATCCGCGACTCGGGCACGCGCGTACTCACGGACCCGCTGTTCGCCCGGCGGCTCGCACACCTGCGGCGCCGTCGGGGCCCACTGCCCGCGCCGGAGACGGTCGCGGCCGACGCGGTGGCCGTCTCGCACCTGCACGCCGACCACCTGCACCCCCCGTCGCTGGCCCGGCTCGCGCCGGGGACGATGCTGCTGCTGCCGCGCGGTGCGTGCGCGGTGGTGCCCGGACTGCGCCGGGCCACCCGGCACCTGGCGGTGCAGGAGGTCGGCCCGGGCGATCGGGTCGAGGCCGGCCCGCTGGCAATCCGGGCGGTCCCCGCCGCGCACGACGGCCGCCGGCTGCCACTGGGGCGGCACCGGTCGCCCGCGCTGGGCTACGTCGTCGAGGGCGAGTCGACCACCTACTTCGCAGGTGACACCGGCCGGTTCTCCGCCCTGGCGGAGGAGGTGGGGCCGGTGGACGTGGCGCTGCTGCCGGTCGGCGGCTGGGGTCCGTTCCTCGGCGAGGGCCACCTCGATCCCGAACGGGCGGCCGGAGTGCTGGCGGAGCTGTGTCCGTCGAGCGCAGTGCCGGTGCACTACGGCACGTACTGGCCGGTCGGGCTGGACGCGATCCGCCCGCACGAGTTCCACTCCCCGGGCGACGAGTTCGTCCGCTGGGCCGGCCGGTTGGCTCCCGGCGTCCGGGTGGTGCCGCTCTCCCACGGCGAACGCGTCCTGCTGGCGGGCGCGGAGTGAGCGGCGACCAGACGTCCCCGGTGCTGTCGGCGCTGCCGGGCCTCTCGGAACTGCCGGGCCTCTCGGAACTGCCCGCGCTGCCCGGTCTGTCGACCTCCCCTGCGCAGCAGGCCGCCGGGTATCCCGCGCTGTTCCTCCTGGTGGTGCTGGGAGCGCTGGTCCCGGTGGTGCCCACGGGTGCGCTGGTGAGCGGCGCCGCGGTGGTGGCGTACCACTCGGAGGCGCCGGTCACCTCGCTGGCCGGGGTGTTCGCCGTCTCCGCTCTCGCTGCCCTCACCGGCGACCTCGCCCTGTACGGGCTGGGCTCCGCAGGCCGCCGCGGTGCGGGCCGCGGCGTCCGCTGGCTGGACGCGTTGCGGGCGCGGTCGGCGCCCGAGCGGCTGGAGGTGGCGATGCACCGGCTCCGGGAGCACGGCGTCCTGGTGCTGGTCGTCTCCCGGCTGGTACCCGCCGGCCGGATCCCGGTCATGCTGGCGTGCCTGCTCTCGGGGATGCCGCTGCGGCAGTTCGCACGCGGCGCGGCGCCCGCGGCCGCCGCGTGGACGGTCACCTACGCACTGATCGGGATCGTCGGCGGTTCGCTGTTCCCCGAGCCCTGGCAGGGCGTGCTGGCCGCGGTGGCACTCACCCTGCTGGTCGGCGCGGTGCCCGTCCTGCAACGCCGGGTGCGCGGGTCGGATTCCACCCGGCCGCCCCGGACCGGCGCCGCGTAGCCGCGGCACCGCTGCGTGAGGCGGGGCCCCTCCGGAGCCGGGCGCCCGCACTACGGTTCAGACCCCCGCGCCGCTTCCCGCGTCCCCGGCGAACCCGTGGGCCGCCTCCCCGGCGCCCGGGGCGAGCAGGTCGGTCAACGCCGCCGCCTGCTGCGCTCCGGACGGGTCGTCGGACCCGGGGCGGCCCGATGGCACGGTCCCGTCGACCTCTGCGGCGGCCGGGTGCCGGGCTTCGGTGGACAGGGCCGCACGGAGCGCGCCGGGGTCGTCACCGAAGCGGTGCCCGCCGCGTGCCGCGGCGCCGAGCCGCAGGACGAGTGCGGCCTCCAGCGTGGCGGAGTCGCCGATCCCGCGTGCGGCGAGCACGGGACGCAGCGGTTCCAGGTCGAGGTAGAGGCTCCGGCTCAGGTGGGGCGGGCGGCAGAGGCCGCCGGCCGCCGTCACCGCCCGCTGCACCACCGCCGCTCGGCGACCGTGCTCGCGGGCCACCCGCGCCGCTCGCTCCCGGAGAGAGGCCGGTTCCCCGAGTGCCTCGGTCGCGGCACGGGCCGCAACTTCGGGGAGCCGTGCGTTCAGTGCCTCCAGTGCGGCACGCGCCGTTCCGGCGAGCGTGCGCCCCTGCCCGGCCGCGGGCAGCCGGGCGATGCCGACCGGCAGGTCCGGGGCGAGCAGAGCGGCGTCGAGCCGGAGCAGCACGACGACGCAGTCGGTGTCGCCGGTGGCCGTGTGCAGCATCTCGGCCGGGCTGACGGTGATCGTGTCGTGCAGACGGTGCGAGGTGTCGCGCCAGCTCTCGTCGCTGACGAGCAGCAGGTGCTCGCCGGCGGCGGCCTCGCAGACCTCGTGCAGCAGCTCGGGAGGAACGGCGGTTCCCGTCGGCTCGTCGGCGACGGAGAGCACGAGGACGCCCGGAGCTCCGCCCGCGGCACGGGCCCGGTGCACGGTCTCCAGCAGGGCGAAGGGGTCCGGGACCCCGCCGCACTCGGCCGGCACCGGGACGCGGTGGACCGGGGAGCCGAGCAGCCGCGCCTGCGGTCCGTACCAGTCGGCGCAGGGGCGCGGGAGCAGCACGTCGCGGCCGCCGCCGGTGGCGGCGAGCAGGGAGAGGAGCAGGAGCGGCGCGCCGGGCGCCACGAGCACCTGGTCGGGCTCGGTGGGCAGGCCGCGGCGGTGCCAGTAGCCGCAGGCCGCCTCCGCGACCCGCTCCTCCGGGTGCTGACCGTGCATCGTTCCTCCACCGCCTGCCGCCGGGTCCCGTGGGGGTCCCGTTCAGCATCGCAGAAGGACTGCTCCGGCGCGCCTCCTCCGGTTCCGTGTTCCGCCCCGTCCGGACCGGCCGGGCCCCGGGCCGCTCGCTCAGGATTCCCGGCGCAGGCGGCGCAGCTGCTGCTCGATGCCCCGGCCGCGGGAGTGCACCACACGGTCGGCCAGGACGGAGAGCTTGCGGTTGGACTGCTGGGAGAGTTTGCGCAGGAGCGTGAAGGCCTCCTCGCTGTCGCAGCCCAGGACGTGCATGAGGATGCCGCAGGCCTGGTCCACGACGGGACGGGAACGCAGCGCCTGGTCGAGCTGGTCGGCCTCCAGCAGCTTCTCCCGGTACCGGCCGTCTCTGACGATCTCGCCGGCGACGAGGTCGCCCAGCACGGCGGTCACGCCGTCCACGGCCTGCTCCGGCTTGCGCGGCCGGAAGCCGTGGACGGTCAGGGTGATCGTCAGGCCGTCCCGGGCGCTGGGCACGGTCGCGACGGACCGGAGGCCGGCGTCCAGGGCCAGCGCCCGGTACCGCGGCCAGCGGCTCTCGTGCAGCAGGTCCTCCGAGCCGCTCGTGGTTCCGCTGCGCAGTGCGGCGGTTATCGGGCCCTGGCCGTCCTCGCGGTCGATGTCCACCAGCGAGGAGAGGTCGGGGTGGGTGAGCGCGAACTCCGCCTGCGACCAGTCCGGCACCAGATCGGTGGCGGATGCTGTCACGACGACCCCGCTGCAGTCGTGCCGGGCGCGGCTCACCCGCACGGCGAGTCGCGCCAGACTGCGGGCGGTCGATCCGCCCTCGGGCTCCGGAGCGGAGCCCCCGGGGGCCGTCTCGAAGGGGGTGTTCTCGCAGGGGGCGGGCATCGCGTCGGTTTCCTTAGGGCTCAGTTGACACGCTGAACATCAGTGCGTCTTCCCGATCACCCGGGGTCGAAAACTGTCAACGGCTTCACCCGTTCGGGCTACATTGACGCCATGGCCCCCTCGACGGACTCCGCCGCGAAGCGTCGGCACAGCGAACGTGATGCTCCCGCACAGAACGAACTGCTCAAGTCGGTGTTCCAGCAGCTACCGCTTCCGCTCGCGCTCCTGGAGCAGGACACCGTCGTCAAACGACTGAACCAGGCGGCGACCGAGCTGTTCGGCGCCCGGAACGGCCCCGCCGTGGGCCGGGGCCTGTCCGGGACGCTCGCGCACTCGGCGCGCGAGGACTTCCGCGCCTCCGTGGCTGCGGTGGCCGGCGGCGGGGGCGGGCGCAGCCTGCTGGTCGAACTGCTGCGGCCACCGGAGCAGGGGGGCTGGACGGGAGGGGCGCTGCGTAGCACGCTCGTCCCGCTCCGGTTGGCGAAAGAGCCGGACTCGGTGGTGCTGGCGGTGTTCCAGCAGGCCACCGCGCCACCCGCTCCGCGCGGCGACCGGGGAGCGGCCGCCCGGGCCGGGCGACCGCTCGACCTCGGGGCGGTCGCCCGGTACACCGAGCTGATGGACCTGGTCGACGGGACCACCGCCGCCCTGCTGCGGGCGGAATCCCGGGCGGAGCTCGCCCGGTCCCTCGGACGGGTGCTCCACCCGGGATTCGCCGACTGCGTCATCGTCGACTGGGCCCGCTCCGACGGCACGGCGGAGCGGGCGGCGGTCGTCGACGACCGCGCCTCGTTGCGCGACAGGATTCTCGCTCAGCTCCCGGAACGGTCGCCGCTGGTGGCCGCGGCCCTGAGCCAGGGGACGGAGGCGCTGCACGTCTCCCCGGAGGATCCGGAACTGCTGGGCCGTGACGGCGAGGGCTCCTCCCTGCTGACGGCGGCCGAGGTGGGCTCGGCGCTCTGCGTGCCGCTGCGGGAGGGCGAGGAGAGCTCGGTGCTCGGAGTCCTGACCCTGCTCCGCTGCGGAGCAAGCCGGGCGTTCGAGCTGGGCGAGGCATCCGTGACGGGACGGATCAGCCGCCACGTGGCGCTGGCCCTAGGCCGCCTGTGAAGCCGCCCGCCGCTGGTGGGCGCGGGGGCCCTCCGCCTCGATCTGGTCGTGCAGCCGGTCGCAGGTGCGGCTGATGAGCCGGGACACGTGCATCTGTGATATTCCCAGGTGCTCGGCGATCCGACTCTGGGTCATGTCGCAGAAGAAGCGCAGGTAGAGGATCTCCCGCTCCCGCTCCGGCAAGGCCCGCAGACGGGGGCCCGCGGACTCCCGGGCGAGCACCAGGTCGAAGCCCGGCTCGCTGGCCCCCAGCGCGTCGACCAGGGAGTAGCCGTCGTCGGCACCCGGGAGCTCGGCGTCGAGCGAGAGGGTGCTGTAGCTCTCCAGCGCCTCCAGCCCGACCCGGACCTCCTCCTCGGTCAGCCCGGTGTGCTCCGCCAGTGCCTCGACCCGGGGACCGTGGTCGTCCAGGCCGCTGCTCAGCTCGCGGTAGGCGGTGCGGACCCGGTTGCGGAGCTCCTGCACCCGGCGGGGCACGTGCAGCCCCCACAGGTGGTCGCGGAAGTGCCGCTTGATCTCGCCCACGATGGTCGGGACGGCGTAGCTCTCGAAGGCGCAACCGCGCGCCGGATCGTACCGGGACACGGCCTTCACGAGGCCGAGGGAGGCGACCTGCTCAAGGTCCTCCAGCGACTCGCCGCGATTGCGGAAGTTACGCGCGAGTCGACGGGCCATCGGGACCCAGGCCTTGATCAGCTCCTGCCGGAGCACCTCGCGCTCGGGGCCCTCCGGCATGTCGACGAGGCGCTGGAAGTCCTCGGCGGTGTCCGGCGCGTCATGGTGCGAGTGCCGAGCGTGCCGAGCACGTGTTTGTACGGGTGCCACTGTTGATCACTCCCGCGGATTGGATTGCACTGGCGGTGAACGCCGCAGAAGCTGAGAGAGCTCGGACCGAGCAGTCAGCGCCGGAAGCAGTCGTTCGCCTCCGCGGCTGTGCCTCCAGTCCGAAGCACGTAGGTTCGATTACCCGGGCACCCGACTCCAAAACAACGTTTCCGAATCGGTTCCTCCGGATACTTGACTTGGCGCCGCCGACCGGAGTCGCGTGGTGCGATGATCAGGTGTGATGTCGGGGGTGTGGGAACCCGACAAGGAGCTGAAGACAAACCTCCCAGACGCCCCGGGAGCGTGACGAGCGGTGACGTCCCCCGGGAGCGCTCGGTGGCCGGCGAGGTCCCTCGCCGGCCACCGGTGTGTCCGGGCCCGGGAGGCCACCCGGGCCTCGGCCGTCTTCAGGGCTTTGCGCAGGCGAAACCACTCGCGACGGACGGGCACCGATCGACGCCGCCGAACCAGTGTGACGCGGTCCGGCCCGGGTACCCGCCCCAGACCGTCTACCAGGAGGGAACCATGGATCTCGGATTCCTCAACCCGCTCCTCGACCGGCCCGGACCGTGGGCCTCGGTGTACTTCGGCACGGAGTTCACCACCGAGGACGCCGCCACCGTCCAGGAACTGCACGCCCGGGCGGCCACCGACCGGCTCGCGGAGCAGGGCGCGGACGAGAGCACCTGCCAGGCCCTGTACACCGCGCTGACCGGTCTGGACCGGTCCAGCGGGGCGCCGGGCCGGGCGATGTTCGCCACCGGGGGCGAGGTGGTCCTCGACGTGGAGCTGACCGTTGCCCCGGCCGACGAGGGCTCGCACGCCACCTGGTCCGCGCTCCCGCACATCACTCCCCTGCTCGAACTCGCCGACCCCGGGCCCCCGTGCCTGGTCGCGCACATCGACCGGCGCGGCGCCGACTACGAGTTCCGTCACGCCGCGGCGGTCGACTCGGCCGGACGGACGGACGGCCAGGACTGGCCGCTCCGCCGGACTCCGACCGTCGACTGGTCGGAACGGCACTTCCAGAACGCGGTGGAGGAGACCTGGGAGCGGAACGCCGCTGCCGTGGCCGAGGACCTCCGCGAGCAGCAGAGCCGGACCGGGGCCGACCTGATCGTCCTCAGCGGTGAGCACCGGCAGTGCCTCACCGTGCGGGACCGGCTGCCGCAGTCGTTGCGGGACCTCACCGTCGTCGCGGAGCACGGCACCCGTGACCCCGGCGGCAACGAGGCAGCCGGGCAGCGGCTGCTCGACGAGGAGGTCTCGGCCGCCCGTACCGCCAGGACCCGGGAGAGGGTCGCCCGGCAGATGGAGCAGTTCCGGGCCGGCCGGGTCCCGGACGACGACGGGCGGATCGACTCCGCCGAGGGCGTGCCCGCGCTCGTCGAAGCGGCCCAGGAGCACCGGATAGCGACGCTGCTCGTCCGTCCCGACGGCGCCGACCGGTACCGCGAGGTGTGGGTCGGCGACAAGCCCGAGCAGGTGGCCCTGCGCCGGACCGACGCACGCGAGCTGGGCGAGAGCGGCCCGCGCTCCGCACGCGCCGACGACGCGCTGCTGCGGGCGGTGGCCGCGACCGGCGGCCGGGCCCTGTTCGTCGAGCCGCTCGACGCCGAGCCCGAGCAGCCGCCGGGCCTGCCGGTCGGCGGACTGGGTGCCCTGCTCCGCTGGCCGTACGGAGCCGACGCGGAGGAGCTGAACTCCGCGGATGTCGGGCAGTGACCGTGGCGGTCGCGCCGGGCGACGGGCCGCAGGTCCGTCGCCCGGCGCGCGACCGCGGAGGGTCGGGGCGCACTGGACCGGTGGTCCGGTGCGCCAGGCGTGACGGCGTGCCGCCCGGGTAGCAGAGCGGGATGACGAGCACGTTGAGCAGCCTGGACAACGCCGTGTTCCACACGGTCGCCCGCCGGCATCTGCCGACCGCGGACCGGGTACTGCCGGCGCTGAGCCGCAGCGCCAACCACGGAATCCTCTGGCTCGCGGCAGGGGCGGCCATCGCCGCCTGGTCCCACAGCAGGAGCCCGCGGGGCCGCCGGGCCGCCCTGCGGGGCACCGCCTCGCTGGCGCTGGCGTCCGCCACCACGAACACGGTGGCCAAGTGGTCGGTGCGGCGCTCCCGCCCGCTGCTGGACGCCGTGCCGGTGATACGGCAGCTCAAGCGGCAGCCCACCAGCACCTCGTTCCCCTCCGGCCACGCGGCCTCGGCCGCGGCCTTCGTGACCGGCGTGGCGATGGAGTCACGGGGCTTCGGTGCCGCGCTGGCGCCGCTGGCCGCCGGGGTCGCCTTCTCCCGGGTGTACACCGGGGTGCACTACCCCAGTGACGTGCTGGCGGGTGCGGCGCTGGGCGTCGGCGCCGCGTACGGGGTGCGCCGGCTGTTCCCCGTCCGCAGGCTGGCGGCGCCCCGCGCCAGGGCCGCGGTGGACGTGCCGCGGCTGAACGGCGGCAAAGGGCTGGTCGTGGTGGCCAACACCGGCTCCGGGACCGCGGCCGCGACCGCGAACCTCGCGGAGGCCGCTCTCCCGGGCGCGGAGATGGTCCGCTTCGACCGCGCGGACGGCGGCAACCTCATCGACGAGCTGGAGAGCGCCGCCCGCCGGGCGACCGAACTGCGCGGGGCCCTCGGGGTCTGCGGCGGGGACGGCACGGTGAACGCGGCGGCCCGGATCGCGTCCCGGCACCGGATTCCGCTCGCGGTCCTGCCGGGCGGCACCCTGAACCACTTCGCGCTCGACCTGGGCGTCGAGACGGTGGACGACACCGCCGGAGCGCTCCGGCGCGGCGAGGCGGTGAGGGTCGATCTGGCCAGGTTCGGCACCGACGGGATGTTCCTCAACACCTTCGCGCTGGGCGCCTATCCGGAGCTGGTCCGGATACGGGAGCACTGGGCGCCGCGGATCGGCGGCTGGCCGGCGGGGGTACTGGCCGCCTGGCGGGTGCTGCGGGACTACCGTCCGATCACCGTCGGAGTGGGCGGTGAGCGGCACCAGGTATGGCTGCTGTTCGCCGGGAACTGCCGCTACGACGGGCTCGGGCCGGCCCCGCAGCGCCGCACCGACCTCTCCGACGGGCTGCTGGACGTCCGGGTGGTGCGCGCCGGGAGCTGGGCGCGGACCCGGCTGCTCGCCGCTGCGGCGGCCGGAACCCTGGAGCACTCCCCGGTGCACGCCGGATCGCGGCTGCGCCGGCTGCGGGTCGACTGGGTGCAGCCCGGGACCCAGCTCGCCTACGACGGCGAGATCGGCGGCGCGCCGGAGTCGCTGCTGATCGAGAAGGACCCGGAGGCACTCACCGTCTACTGCCCGCTGACCGGCGCCTGACCGGTGCGGTCACCTGGGGGTGCCTTCGCGCGGGCGGTCCGCAC
Organism: Streptomyces sp. TAA040; assembly: GCF_000424845.1. Classification (NCBI taxonomy): domain Bacteria; kingdom Bacillati; phylum Actinomycetota; class Actinomycetes; order Kitasatosporales; family Streptomycetaceae; genus Streptomyces; species Streptomyces sp. TAA040. The sequence continues at coordinate 58,176 of NZ_AUKR01000008.1, forward strand.
GGGAGCACCACTGCTCACATACCGAGTGGAGGGCGTCGAGTTCACTCGCGGCGAGATCCACGCGAGGGACTTCCCCGACGACAGCTTCGGCGTGGTCCACGCCCACCAGGTGCTCCAGCACGTCGCCGACCCCGTCGGCGCGCTGCGGGAGTTGCGGCGGGTGTGCCGACCCGGCGGCGTGGTCGCGGTGCGCGACGCGGACTACGCCGCCATGACCTGGTACCCGCGCCTCCCCGGCCTGGACGCGTGGCGGGCGCTGTACCGGCGGGTGGCCGCCGCGCACGGGGGTGAACCGGACGCGGGCCGGCGGCTGCTGAGCTGGGCGCAGGCCGCCGGAATGACCGACGTACGCTCCTCGGCGAGCGTCTGGTGCTTCGCGGAGGAGCGCGACCGGGCCTGGTGGAGCGGGCTGTGGGCGGACCGCACCGTGGCCTCGGACTACGCGGAGCGCGCGGTTGCGGGCGGACACACCGACCGCGCCGAACTCGACCGCATCGCGGCAGCGTGGCGGGACTGGGGCGCGCGGCCGGACGCCTGGTTCGCGGTCCTGCACGGGGAGATCCGCTGCCGGGCCTGACAGCGCGAGTGATCCCCAACTAGCCTCGTGCCCATGGAGATTCTTGGTACTTCGCTGCGTGTGTGCGTCACCGACCTGGACGCGGCCATCCCGGTGTACGAGCGTCTGACCGGAGCGGAGGCCATGCGCTTCAGCAGCGGTCCGGTGTCCGCCGCCGCCGTCGGGCCGTTCATCCTGATGACCGGCCCGGCCGGACACCTGGAAGTGCTTCGGAAGATCACGGCCACCCTCGCCGTCCGGGACGTCGAGGCTGCCGTGGCGGAACTCACGGCAGTGGGTGCCGAGGTGATCACCGGGCCGCAGCCCACCCCGGTGGGACGCAGCGTCGTCGCCCGGCACCCGGACGGCGCGATCTTCGAGTACGTCGACCGCCCCGGCGCCGGATAGGCCGGGCGGTCCGGCGACCGGCGGCCCGGGGCGACGGGCGTGGTGCGGCCCGCCGCCCCGGGCGGCCCCGGTCGGGGCGACGGGGGCGCTCAGGTCACGTCGAGGACGAGCTTGCCCCGGGTGCGCCCCTCCTGCCCGAGCCGCCACGCCTCGGCGGCCTGGGCCAGCGGCAGCGCGCGGTCGACGTTGACGGTCAGCCGGCCCGCGTCCGCGAGGTCGGCCAGCGTGACGAGGTCGGCCGGGTCGGGGCGGACGAAGAGGTAGTGCCCGCCCTTGGCCACCGCTTCGTGGTCGACGACCGAGACCACCCGGTCCCGCTCGACCAGCACCTCCCGCGAGGTCTCGACCGCGCCGCCGCCGACGAAGTCCAGCGCCGCGCCGACGCCGCCCGGCGCGATCTCCCGGACGCGGTCGGCCAGGCCCTCGCCGTAGGCGACCGGCTCGGCGCCGAGCCCGCGCAGGAACGCGTGGTTGCGCGCGCTGGCGGTGCCGATCACCCGGGCGCCGCGGGCCACCGCGATCTGCACGGCCATCGATCCGACCCCGCCGGACGCGGCGTGGACGAGCACGGTGTCCCCGGACCCCACCGCGAGCCGGTCGAGGCACTGGAGCGCCGTCAGGCCCGCCAGCGGCAGTCCGGCGGCCTGGTGCCAGTCGAGGGCGGCGGGCTTGCGCGCCAGCGCCCGCACCGGCGCCGGCACCAGTTCGGCGTACGTGCCGTGCTGTACCTCGTCGCGCCGCACGTAGCCGATCACCTCGTCGCCGGCGGCGAACTCGCCGACGTCCGCACCGACCCGCTCCACGACGCCCGCGACGTCCCAGCCGGGGACGAGCGGGAAGTGGGCGTACAGCATCGGATCGAGGTACCCGGCGGCCACCTTCCAGTCCACCGGGTTCACCCCGGCGGCCCTGACCGAGACCAGCACGGTGTCCGGGCCGACCTTGGGTTCGGGGAGCTCCGTCAGCTCAAGGGACTCGGGGTCTCCGTAGCTCTGCATCGTCATCGCTCTCATGGCCTTACCCCACCAGACTCCGCCGCCTCCTGGCCAACCGACACAGCCGGTCGGCGGCACCTTCGCAGACCCGTCCGCCGGGCGCCGGCGTCCCCCGTCCCGTGCGGCGGCCCGGCACTCGCACGGGACCGCCGGCGCGGCTGCCGACCGGCCCACGACCCCGGGCTGGTGGCCTCGGCTGCGCAGTTGCTGACCGGGCTGCCCACCGGGGCGGACCGGTGGGTACTCCTGCACGGTGACGCCGGTCCCGGCAACATCCTGGCCACGGCACGCCCCGGCCGGCCATCGATCCGAAGCCGACGGTCGGCGACCCGGCCTACGACCCGTGGCCCCTGGCCCAGCAGTTCCCCGGGCTGACACCGCTCGCGGAGCGGTCCCCCCCGGGTCGCCGACCGCACCGGCTCAGCGCACCCCGGATGCTGTCCCGTGCCGCGGCCCGCTCGATGGAGCAGGCGCTCTGGGCCGACTCGCGGGGGCGGCCCGCGGTCGCCGCGGCGGCGATGGCCCTGGCCCGTACCACCGCCGCCCTCGCCGACCACTGACGCGCGGTCAGCGGTGCAGGGACAGGTGGGGGATGTCCTCTCGGGAGAGACCGAACACCTGTGCGTAGAGGGAGAGTTCGGCCTCGATGGCGCGGACGATGGTCGCGGCGCCGCGGAAGCCGTGCCCCTCGCCCGGAAAGGTGAGGTAGGCGTGCGGCACCCGCCCGTCCAGCGCGGCGAGCAGGGCCTCGCACTGGGCAGGCGGGCAGATGACGTCGTCGAGGCCCTGGAGCAGCAGGAACGGCCGATCCAGTCGGGCCACCCGGTGCACCGGCGAACGCTCCCGGTACCGGGCCGCGTTGCTGCCGAGCGGGCCGATGAGGGACTCGGGGTAGCGGGACTCGAAGTCGTGCGTCTCCCCCGTCGCCCAGGCCAGCGCGTCCAACACGGGATAGCTGATCGACGCGCAGGCGTAGAGGCCCGCGGCCGGAGCGGACGTCAGGGACGCCGCCGCCGTCCAGCCGCCCGCGCTGCCGCCGCTGATCGCCAGCCGGTCGGGGTCGGCGGCCCCCTCGTCGACCAGCGCGCGGGCGACGGCCGCGCAGTCCGCCACGTCCACCACGCCCCACTGCTCGCGGAGCCGCTCGCGGTAGGCGCGGCCATGACCGGTGGAGCCTCCGTAGTCGACGTCCACGACCCCGATGCCGCGGGACGTGAAGTACGCCGCCTCCAGATCGAGCACCGGCGACCAGCGGCCCGTCGGCCCGCCGTGCGCCCGGACGATCCAGGGCGGCCGGGCGTCGGCGGGCGCGGTCCGGTACGGATGGTGCGGAGGGCGGAGGTGGGCTGGGATCTCGCCGCCGTCCGGCGCGGGGAAGGTGCGGGACAGCGGTTCGGGGTAGTACGCCGGGTCGACCGGGTCCTGGTGCCCCTCGGCGAGCACCCGGCTGTGGCCGGTGCAGGTGTCGAGCTCCACCAGTTCGTACCCGCTGCGGGGACCGGCGGCCACGCCGACGACCCGGGTGCCGTCCGCAGCGAGCGCGGCGGACCACTCGGTCCAGGGGCCGGGAGCGTCGACCAGCTCGCCGGTCTCCGGGTCGAGGATGCCGAGCACCTTGGCGCCGCGTCCGTGCAGCACCGCCACCGGTCCGGTCTCCAGGGGAACGAACCAGCGCTGTCCGAGCTTCCACAGCGCGTCGCCGAACTCCTCCGCCCGGGGGCACAGGTTCACCGGGTCGCCATCCTCCGGATCGACCCGGTGCAGGTTCCACCAGCCGGTGCGGTCGGTCACGGCGAGCAGCGAGCCGTCAGCCGCCCAGTCCACCTGGGCGACGGACTCACGGGGACCGCCGAGGACCGTACGGGGTGCGGACACCTCGCCGTTCGGGGCGACGTCGGCGAGCTTGAGCTCCGTACCGTCCCAGGGCATCCGGGGGTGGTCCCAGGCCAGCCACGCCACCCGGCGGCCGTCCGGCGAGAGGCGCGGGCCGGTGACGAAGTCGTGCTCCGCGGGGACCAGTTCGCGCACCGCGCCGCGGGTTTCGGCGGCCGAGCCGTCCAGGGGCACGGCGACGGGGACGCGTCGGACGTCGGTGGGGGAGTCCCCGGTGAACTCCTCCAGCACGCACCAGGCCTCGCCGCGCTCCGGCAGCACCACCGGGTCGGCCCAGCGCAGCCCGCCGCCGACCGCGGAGAGCGGGGTCAGCGGACGCGGCCAGCAGGCGTCGGAGGCGGGGTCCACGTCGGGTTCGAAGGCGTACAGCCGCTGGTCGGTCCGCTCGACGAAGACCAGCAGCGGCCCCGCGCCCGGCCGGGCCGCCCCGGCCCAGGGCAGGCCGCCGTACTCCATGACCCGGCTGCGCACGTCCCAGGGCGCCGGCAGCGGGGACCGGGGCTCGCGATCACCCGGCCGCAGCCGCAGGAGGGCGCGCCGACCGCCCTCGGCCGGCCGCGGCGAGGTCCACCAGGTCTCGCCGCCCACCGAGCCGGTGCTCTCCGGGCGGCCGTCGTGCGCGGCCACCGTCGCCGCGTCGATCGGGGACGGCCAGCTCCCGTACGGGGCTTGTTCGACGGCCATGCGGTCGCGGCCTCCTAGAGGGTGGACAGGGCGCGGTCGAGGACCCGGACGCCGAAGTGCAGGGCGTCCACCGGTACCCGCTCGTCGACCCCGTGGAACATCGCCTGGTAGTCGAAGCCTTCGGGCAGCCGGAGCGGGGAGTAGCCGTATCCGGTGATGCCCAGCCGGGAGAACTGCTTCGCGTCGGTGCCGCCCGACATGCAGTAGGGCACCACGTGGGCCTCGGGGTCGAAGTGCTCCAGCGCCTCGCGCAGCACGGCGTAGGTCGGCACGTCCACCGGGGCCTCCAGCGGGCGTTCCCGGTGGTCGAACTCCCAGCCGACCTCGGAACCGGTGAGCTCGTCCATCGTGCGGGCGAACTCCTCCTGCGCGCCGGGGAGCATCCGGCCGTCGACCCGGGCGGAGGCGCTGCCCGGGATGACGTTCACCTTGTAGCCGGCTTCCAGCATCGTCGGGTTGGCGCTGTTGCGCAGCGTGTTCTCCACCAGGGCCGCGGCGCCGCCGAGCCGGGCGAGCAGCGCTTCCACGTCGAAGTCGGGGTCGTCGAACCGCGGCTCCTCCAGGCCCTGTACGGCGGCGAGTTCGGTGAGCGCGGCGCGGACGGTGGGAATGAGCCGCACCGGCCAGCGGTGCTCGCCGATCCGGTGGACGGCTCCCGCCAGCCGGTTGACGGCGTTGGCCCGGTTGACCTTGGAGCCGTGCCCGGCCCGGCCGCGGGCGGCCAGCCGCAGCCAGGCGGTGCCGCGCTCGCCGGCCGCGAGCGGGTACAGGCGCTTGCCGTCGCCGGTGTGGAAGGTGAAGGCGCCGGACTCGCTGAGTCCCTCGGTGCAGCCTTCGAACAGTTCGGCGTGGTGGTCGGCGAGGAAGCCGGAACCGTAGTCGGCGCTGTCCTCCTCGTCGGCGGTGAAGGCCAGCACGATGTCCCGACGCGGCCGGGTGCCGGTGCGGGCCCAGGACCGGACCAGTGCCAGCACCATCGCGTCCATGTTCTTCATGTCCACCGCGCCGCGGCCCCACACGACCCCGTCCCGGATCTCGCCGGAGAACGGGTGCACGGTCCACTCTGCCGGGTCGGCGGGGACGACGTCCAGGTGGCCGTGGACCAGCAGCGCGTCAGCGGACGGGTCGCTGCCGGCGAGCCGGGCGACGACGTTGGTACGGCCGGGTGCCTTCTCCAGGAGGCGCGGCTCCAGGCCTGCCCCGGCGAGCCGCTCGGCGACGTACTCCGCGGCACGGCGCTCCTCGCCGTCACCGCCGCCCCGGTTGGTGGTGTCGATCCTGATCAGGTCACTGGTGAAGGCCACCGCCTCGTCCAGCGCCGCGGCGTCGACAGAACTGCTCCGGTCAGCCATAACTCTCCTCCACCGCTGCCCCGACGACGGTGGTGACCGCCTTGAAGCAGCGGATGCCCTCGTACATGTCGGGGGAACGGTACGCGACACGCCGTTCACCGGTCCTGCTGACCCCGGGAACCACCGTCGCGGCCCCCGCGAGGTGCTCGGCGTCGAACTCCAGCTCCACCTCGTGCGCGCGCACCGCAGGCTCCCGGCGCCCGGCGAGGCGCACCGCGTCCTCGGCGGCGGCCCGGATCCCGGCCGCAGTGCGGGCCGGGGCGCGGCACACCGCGGCGTACCGGGAGACGTAGTCCTTGACGGCGTAAGCGCGGGCCTGCGGCGCGTACTCGGCGGCGTCCAGGCAGGTGCGGTCGTCGCCGGTCACCAGCACCACCGGGACCCCGTACTCGGCCGCCACCACCGCGTTCAGCCGGCCCTCGCTCGCTCGGACGCCGTCCAGCCAGACGCCGGTGAGCGAGTTGGCGAGGTAGGTGTGGGCCAGGACGCCCTCGGTGCCCGCTCCGGTGTGGTAGCCGAGGAAGACCACTCCGTCGACGTCGCCGTGCTGGACGCCCTCGACCATGCTCAGCGCCTTGTGCTTGCCGGTCAGCAGGCTCGCGCGGTCGTCCAGCCGCTCCAGGAGCAGGTTCCGCATCGTCCAGTGCGCCTCGTTGACAAGGACCTCGTCGGCGCCGCCGTTCAGCAACCCGGCGACCGCCGCGTTGACGTCGCCGGTGAACAGCGGCCGGTGGCGCTCCCACTGCGGCGTGCCCGGCAAGACGTCACCGGGCCAGGTGACGCCGGTGGCGCCCTCCATGTCGGCGCTGATGAGCAGCTTCATGCCCACCTACGTTACGCGTCGGCACGCCGGCCCGGGCCGCCCCTCGCGGGGGCGCCCCGGGCCGGCGGCCCGCGTCAGCCGTTCCGCCCAACGACCAGCCAGTTCGACGGCAGCTCGACCCGTGAGCCGTCGGCCGCCGTCTCGGTGGTCGCCAGGGGCAGCAGGCCCTCGTCGAACACGTCCAGGCCGGCTGCGGTGAACAGTTCGGCCAGCGAGGCGTCGGGCATCTCCATCGGCGCTATCCCGTGGCCGAACACCGCCGCCACCCGGGCCGGCGGCCCCTCCGGGCGGGTCATCAGCCCCTTCAGCACGCCCTTGGCCGCCTCGGCGGGCTCCACGACGAAGGCGCGGCCGCGGTCGCCGAGCAGGGCGGCAAGGGTCCGCGCGATCTGCGGGCGGTCCTCGGGGCCGCTCTGGTGCAGGACCCCGCGCACGTAGACATGGGCGTCGCCGAGTTCGTCGTGCAGGCGCCGGGCCGCTTCGGGGTCGGTGGCGTCGCCCTGCCGAAAGTCGACGCGGTCGGCGCCTGGGAGCCGTCCGGCGCGGCTTATCGCCTCCGCGGAGAGGTCCAGGCCGAGAGCCGGCGTGTAGTGCCCGGCCAGGAAGACGGTCTGGGTGCCGTTGCCGCAGCCGAGGTCCACCAGCGGCAGGCCGCCGGTGAAGTGCGGGCGCAGCAGCGGCAGGTGCAGGACCGCGGTGTGCTCGGGAGCGGAATCCCAGAAGACCGCCTCCGGTTCGGCCGGGGCTTCCTTCCAGAAAGTCTCCCAGGGCCGCGCGTGCCTGGCGTGTTCCTCGGACATCCGCATGCCTGCCCCCAGTTCAGCTGTCAGCGGCGGACCGCCGCCCGATCAAGTGTCTGTTCGAACCATACGGTCTTGCCCCGCGCGGTACGGCTCGTGCCCCACCGCTTCGCCAGCCGGCTGACCACCCGCAGGCCGCGGCCCGCGTCCTCGGCCCCGGAGACGTTCAGCAGTTGCGGCATCTCGTGGTCGTCGTCGAAGACCTCGCACAGGAGGGCGTCCGTCCGCACCAGGCGCACCTCGACGGTGCCGGTGTGGGCGTGCTGGAGCGCGTTGGTGACGATCTCGCTGACCAGCAGCTCGGTGGTGGCGGACGCGGAGGAGAGGCCCCAGCGGTCCAGTTGCCCGCGCACCAGCCGCCGGGCCCGGCCCGCCTCCCGCGGGTCGAGCGTCAGGCGCCAGACGGCGACGTCCTCGTCGGCGATGCCGTTCAACCGCGCCATCAGGAGCGCCACGTCGTCCTTGCGGTCGCCGCGGCCGCTGCTGGCGGCGGCGGCCAGCGACCGGATGACGGTGTCGCAGGCGTCGTCCATCGACGCGGCGGGGTGCGCGGCGGACTCGCAGAGCGCGGCGAGGCCGGTGCCGATGTCCTGGCCGCGCACCTCGACCAGTCCGTCGGTGCACATCACGAGCCGGTCGCCGGGCGCCACCGGGACCACGGTCGCCTCGAAGGCGACTCCGCCGACTCCGATCGGCGCGCCGGTGGGGAGTTCCAGCAGTTCGCTGCGGCCGTCCGCGGCACGCACCAGGACGGGCGGGATGTGCCCGGCATTGGACAGGTGGAGCTCCGCCCTGACCGGGTCGTAGACAGCGTAGAGGCAGGTCGCCAGGTAGTTGTCGCCGAGGCGCTGCGCCAGGTCGTCGAGGCTGCGCAGCAGGTGGGCGGGCTGCATGTCGAGTCCGGCCATGGTCTGCACCGCGGTGCGCAACTGGCCCATCATGGCGGCGGAGTTCAGGCCGTGGCCCATCACGTCGCCGACCACCAGCGCCGTCCGCGAGCCGGGGAGCTGGATGGTGTCGAACCAGTCGCCGCCGACCCGGCCGAGGCGGGTGCCGGGGAGGTAGCGGGTCGCGGTGTCGCAGCCCGTCATCCGGGAGGCGATGCGCGGCAGCATGCTGTCCTGGAGGGTGTCGGCGACGTTCTCCTGGAAGGTGTACATCCGGGCGTTGTCGAGCACCAGGCCGGCACGGGCGGCGAGTTCCGCCCCGGTGACGCGATCCATGTCGTTGAACTCGGCGCGCTCGCGGTGCCGCAGGAGGACCATGAATCCCAGTACGACGTTCCGGGCCTTCAGCGGCACCACCAGCATGGACCGGTGATTGATCAGCGGGCTGATGTCCCGCTTGTCGAACTGGGCGGCGATGGCGTTGCCCATCTCCTCGCTGATCCGGGGCACCAGCACCGGATCGCCGGAGGTCATGCACTGGAAGAACGGCGTGTGGACGGGGAAGGGCATCGACTCCCCGACCGGGATGACGTCGTCCCAGCGGCCGGGCTCGTCGTTGTGCTCCACCGCCACCCGGTGCCACATCGTGGTGGCGTCCGGCGGTCCGTCGGGGAAACCCTCGCCCGCGACGACCTGCTCGCGGAGGTAGGTGCCGGCGACGTCGGTGAAACGCGGCACCACGGCCGCGCTCACCTCGTTGATGGTGGTGGCGAGGTCCAGGGAGGTGCCGATGCGGCCGCTGACCTCGTTGAGGAACTCCAGGCGCTCCCGCACCGCGGCGTACTCGAGATCCGACTGCAGTTCGGCCGCGGCGGCGGACGCGGTCCCGGGGTCGGGCGCCGTCGCCACGGCGCTCAGCAGCCTGGCGCGCCGCTCCACCCGGCGCGGCACTCCCCAGTCCGGGGTGACGGGAACCCGCTCGCACTGGCTCACCTCCAGGACGGGGTAGCCCAGTTCGAGCACCTGGGAGACGATCCGCGCGCTCTCCTGCGGGCTCATGCTGGGGAGGATCTCCGGCAGGCGGTCCGCGAGCTCCCCCGCGCCGGGGAAGTCGGTGTGCAGCGCCAGGCCGGGTGCGACGCGCTTGGTCTCCTCCGCGGGCTCCGGGCGGAGCGCCTCGGCTCCGGAGGCCAGCACCAGCAGCCTCCCGGGCCCGGGCCCGACCAGCGGGTAGGCCCACCAGAGCACGTCGAAGCCGGTGCCGCGAGGACCGGACGTCCTGGCCCGGCCCGTGGTCGCGAAGGAGGGAGCCTGCCGGACCCCGGCGTCCCAGCCGCCGTCGCCGAACGCTCCGCCCACAGGCATCACTTCCGGAGCGGGGCTGCCGACGGCCTCCTCGCGGCTCCAGCCGAAGAGCCTGCGCGCGCCGGTGCTCCAGTGCGAGACCGCGCCCCGCTCGTCGACCACCACGACCGCCAGCGGTATCCGTCCCGGCATCGGGGTGTCACGGAACGCGGTGCGGCCACGGGGCTGTTGCTGCTCCATGGAATCCGGCTCTCCTTCCGGGGCGGCCACTACCACAGTACGGGCATGCCTGCGGCTGCGCGGGTGAATGACACAAGAGGTCGCGCAACCGTGCACCCCTCACACCCCTCACACCCCTCGAATCGCCCTGCGAATCACCCTCGGGGAACGGTCCGGACGTTCCGGCCGGACGGGCCGCGTCAGGGGCGCTGCTCGGTCTCCGCCGCGAGGCGGGCGAGGAACTGGTCGTGGATGCGGGCCAGCCCCCTGGGGGCGAAAGTCTTCTCGAAGAAGCCGCCGACACCGCCGGCCCCGTTCCAGACGGTGTTCGCCGTCACGCGCGCCGCCCCCTCCCCCGCTCCCGGGGTGACGGTCCAGGTGGTGACCATGGAGGAGTTGCGGTCCGTCTCGACCAACTGCCCCGCGGTGGGCTCCTCGACATCGAGGAGGCAGTCGCGGATCCGCTTGCTGGTCGCCTGGAGCTTCCAGTGCACGACGGTGCCGGCACCGTCGCCGCCCTCGCACACCTCGTACTCGCTGTACTGCTCGGGCAGCAGCTTCCCGCGGGTGCCGGTGTAGTCCGAGAGCGCCCGGAACACCTCCTCCGGCTGCGCCGCGATCTCCCGCTGGGTGGTGGCCTCGACCTGCGCCATGCGTCCTCCTGAACCGGTCCGCGGCACGTCGCCGCGGTTGCGCCGCCCATTCCATCACCCCGCCCTGCGGGGCGGCGCCACCCGTCCGGCGACGCCGGCCGGGACGTGGGGGAGGAACCGGCTTGACAGTCGAAGTACGAACAGGTGTTCTATTTACTGGACGGCCAACCCGAGGAGGCACCATGCGCTGGGACAACCTGCGCGACAACAGCCCCGCCGCACTGTTCGGCAGCGAGGTCGTCACCCGCACGATCGACACCCCGGAGTTCCGCGGTGTCACCTTCCACGAGGTGCAGGCGCGCTCCCTGGTGAACCGGGTACCGGGCGCCTCCCGGATGCCGTTCGAGTGGACGGTCAACCCCTACCGGGGCTGCACCCACGCCTGCGTCTACTGCTTCGCCCGCCGCACGCACGGCTACCTCGACCTGGACACCGGGACCGGTTTCGACACCCAGATCGTCGTGAAGACCAACGCGCCGGCACTGCTCCGCCGGGAGCTCGCCTCCCGCAGTTGGCGGGGGCAGCACATCGCGATGGGGACCAACGTGGACTGCTACCAGCGGGCCGAGGGACGCTACCGGCTGATGCCGGGCATCCTCACCGCCCTGCGGGACCACGCCAACCCGTTCTCCCTGCTCACCAAGGGCACCCTGGTGCTGCGCGACCTGGAACTGCTCCGCTCGGCCGCGGCGGTCACCGACGTCGGCGTCTCGGTGTCCGTCGGCTTCCTGGACGAGGAGCTGTGGCGCACGGTGGAGCCGGGCACCCCGGCGCCGGAGCGCCGACTGGACGTGGTGCGCACCCTGAGCAACCACGGCATCGACTGCGGGGTGCTGATGGCGCCGGTCATCCCCTTCCTCGGGGACTCCCCCGAGCGGCTGCGCGAGACCGTCCGTGCCGTGGCCGCCGCCGGCGCCACCTCCGTGACGCCACTGGCCCTGCACCTGCGCCCCGGCGCGCGCGAGTGGTTCATGGCCTGGCTGCACCGGCACCACCCCGGTCTCGTCCGGCACTACGAGGGCCTCTACGCGGAAGGGGCCTACGCCCCGACCTGGTACCAGCGGCGGATCACCCGGCAGGTGCACGAGCTGGCGGCCGAATACGGGATCGGCCCCGCCGACCGCGGCACCGCCCGCCGCATCGTCGAGCCGGAGCCGGACCCGGCCCCGGAACCGGACCACACCCAGTTGACGCTGCTCTGACGCGCCACCACGGCGCGGGGGCGCCGGCACCGGGCCGGGAAAGGTGACGCGTACCGAACACGTCGAAAGCGTTGACGACCGCTCCGCACGGGCCTATAAGACTCTGAGAGCGCTCTCAGACCAGGCGGATCGAGCTGTCCCCACCCGCATCGCACCGGCACCGGTGGCGGTGCGCGCTGCCCACTCCCCTACTCGCAGGAGGTGCTCCCCGCATGAGCACAGTTGCCGTTGCGCCACCGACCGGACGTCGCAGACGCCGCACCACCGCAGTCCTGATGGGAACCGTCGCCGTGATCATCGGGCTGGTGGCCTCCGTACTGGCCGCCGCCCCGGCCGGCGGTGCCGTGCCCTCCGCCCCCGACTGGGACCTCCAGTGGAGCGACGACTTCGACGGACCGAACCGCGCCCTCCCGTCCGCGGACAAGTGGCAGATCGACACCGGCCACGGCTACTCCGGCGGCCCCGCCAACTGGGGCACCGGCGAGATCCAGCGCTACACCGACTCCCCCGACAACATCAGCCTCGACGGCAACGGCAACCTGCGGATCACCCCGCTGCGGAGCGGCTCGGGCGAGTGGACCTCCGGCCGCGTCGAGACGAAGCGGGCGGACTTCAAGGCCCCGGCCGACGGGGTGCTGCGCATCGAGAGCCGCCTTCAGATGCCGAACGTCACCGGTGAGGCGGCGACCGGCTACTGGCCGGCGTTCTGGGCCCTCGGCGCCCCCTACCGGGGCAACTACTGGAACTGGCCGGCCATCGGCGAGTTCGACATCATGGAGAACGTCAACGGCGTCAACTCGGTGTGGGCCGTCTTGCACTGCGGGGTCAACCCCGGCGGCCCGTGCAACGAGACCCAGGGCCTGGGCGCCAGCCGCTCGTGCCCGGGCGCCAGTTGCCAGTCGGCGTTCCACACCTACCGCTTCGAGTGGGACCGCAGCTCCAGCCCGAACGAACTGCGCTGGTACGTCGACGACCAGCTCTACCACAGCCTGAGCCAGGACCGGTTCGACGCGACCACCTGGTCGAACATGACCGAGCACGCGGGCTACTTCCTGCTCCTCAACGTCGCCATGGGCGGAGCCTTCCCGGACGGCGTCGCGGGCCACGCCACCCCGGTCGCAGCCACCCGGCCCGGCCACTCGATGCTGGTGGACTACGTCGCCGTGTGGACCCGGGGCGGCGGCCCAAACCCGACGGACCCGACCGACCCGCCCAGCTCCAGCTCCCTGCACCTGCGCGGCGGGGGCACCCTCGGCGACCAGGCGTCAGGGCCCGGAACAGCCTCCCTGGCCTCGGCCGGCGGCGGCAACCACGACGGCACGCCGCACCAGCCGCAGACCTTCACCGCCTCCGGGGTGAGCGGTGACTACGACGGCGGCGCCACCGCGTTCGACCTGTTCGTGGACGCGGGCACCTCGGTGGGCAACGGCCAGCAGGTGCGGATCTCCTACGACCGCACCGGCGACGGCAGCTGGGAGCGCACGGAGACGTACCACTACTTCGCCACCGACCCGGTGAACGGCTACGAGCACTACACCCAGGCCCGGGGCCTGACGTCCTCGACGGGCAGCCACGGGGACATGGACAACGGCCGGGTCAGGGTCGAGGTCTGGAACGCGATCGGCAACGGGTCGAGCACCGTGGGCATCGGCAACCTGTCGGTCGTCACCGTCCCGTTCGACTGACGCACCGGCGGGCGCAGCCGGAGAGCACCACCACCGGCGACAGACCGGACAGCGCACCGGCGCGGTACGCGGCCGACACCACGTGCCGCGCCGGCTCATCCCACGGAAACCGACTGGCGCGGCCCGTGGCCCGCGGTTACCGTCTGCGAGGTGATCATCCGAGAAGCCACCGCGACGGACTGGCCCGCGATCTGGGCGTTCATGCGCGAGATCGTCGCCGCAGGCGAGACCTACACCTACGACCGGGGCACCGGCGAGGAGCAGGCCAGGGGCCTGTGGCTGGTCCCGCCGCCCGGCCGGACGGTGGTCGCGGTGGACGAGGACGGGACGGTGCTCGGCACCGCGAAGACGCACGCCAACCACGGGGGCGGCGGCGCGCACGTGGCGACCGCGAGCTTCATGGTCGCCCCGGCGGCGGCCGGCCGCGGGGTCGGCCGGGCGCTGGGCGAGCACGTCGTCGCGTGGGCACGTACGACGGGCTTCCTCGCGGTGCAGTTCAACGCCGTGGTGGAGACCAACACCCGGGCGGTCGCACTCTGGCGGTCACTGGGCTTCCGGATTCTGACGACGGTCCCCGAAGCCTTCCGGCACCCGACCCGCGGCCTGGTCGGCCTGCACATCATGCACCGCGCCCTCTGACTCCGCCCGGGCCTCCGGCCCACGGGCTCCGGGCGGTACGCCGCCCCCGACGGGCGGCGCGGCCGGCTCCCGCACCAGCAGCACCAGGACGACGGCCACCGCGGGCAGCGCGGCCAGCGCCAGCAGCGCCGGCGTGTACGCGCCGGTGAGGTCCCGCCCGTACGAGACCGCGAGCGGGCCGAAGGCGCTGGCTCCCACGGTGACGGTGTGCGCGCTGCCCCGGATCGCGCCCAGATGCGCGGTGCCGAAGTACCGCGGAAAGGCGGCGGACTCGACGGAACGCAGGATGCCGCCGCTCCCGCCGAGCAGGAAACCGAAGGCGAGCGCCGACCAGCCGGGCTCGACGAACCGCACGCTGAGCACCGCGCCCGCCAGCACCGCCATCGCCCCGCAGAGCACGGCCTTCGGGGGCACCCGGTCCAGGAGGGCGCCGGCGGCGAACCCGCCCAGCAGCGCGGCCCCGGTCTGCGGGAGGAAGTTCGCGGCGGCGGCCACCGGGCTGAGTCCGCGCTCGCCGAGCAGCCCGACCTGGTGGAAGTTGAGTCCGGTGACGAGCATGCTGCTGGCGGCGAGGCACCCGGCGATCGCCCAGAACATGCCGGTGCGCAGCACCTCGCGCGGGGGCGGGCCGGCCGGCTCGTCGGGCAGCGCGCCGTCCGCCGGTGCCGCGGCGCCGTCGACCTGCTGGCCGAGGTCCGCCGGCCGGTTGCGGATGCCGAGCAGGGCCACCGGGATCACCACGGCCCAGACCACGAGTCCCTGGACCGCCCATGCCTCGCGCCAGCCCGTGGTGGAGACCAGCCGTCCGATGAGTACCGGCGCGAACGAGATGCCGGCCGTACCCAGTGCTCCGGTGAGGCCGAGGGCCAGCCCCCGGCGGCGGTCGAACCAGTACGCGACGGTGGTCGTCGCGACGAGGGTGAGCGCGCCCTGCCCGGCCATCCGGATGCCGACGAAACCGGCCGTCAGCCCGACGACGCCGGAGACGGCCGACAGTCCGAGCAGGACGCCGCCGAAGCAGAGGCCGACCAGCGCCATCACCGCACGCGGCCCCCACCGGTCCACCGCGCGTCCCAGGGCCGGCATCGCGCAGGCGCCCAGGAGCGTGCCGGTGAGGTAGGCGGTGGAGATCTGTGTGCGACCGACGTCCAGTTCGGCGATCATCGGATCGATCAGCACCGAGACGCCGGCGGTCTGGCCCGGCGCGGTCAGCGCCATCGCGACGGCGCTCAGTCCGACCATGCGCCACCCGGCGAAGCCGGGCTCCGACGGACCGGCGCCCGGCTGCCGGGACGGTCGGCCCGCGGCGGCCGGGGAGCCGGTGGACGCGTTCAGCGTGACCTCCTGCGGCTGCGCGGTCCGCCGCCGGGCCGTCTCGCCCCGGCGGCGGACCGGAGAGGACGCGTGCCCGGACGGGGTGTCCGGACACGGCGGGTCAGTGTCCCGCGGTGAACTGGCCGGCGAGCTTGTCGTGCATCGCGGCGCTGGGCTTGTTGAGCCCGATGATGGTGGTCTTCTTGCCGCGGGCGGCGTACTTGGTCTCGATGGCGTCGAGCGCGGCGACGGAGGACGCGTCCCAGATGTGGGCATCGGTGAGGTCGATGACGACGTCATCGGGATCGTCGCGGTAGTTGAACTGGTAGACGAGGTCGTTGGAGGAGGCGAAGAACAGTTCGCCGGTGACCGCGTAGACCACCTGGTTGCCGTCCGGGTCGACCACCCCGGACACCTCCGCCAGGTGCGCGACGCGGCGGGCGAAGATCACCATGGCGGTGATGACGCCGGCCACGACCCCGATGGCGAGGTTGTGGGTGGCGACCACCACGCCGACCGTGACGGCCATGACGGTGGTCTCGCCGAGCGGCATCCGCCGAAGGGTGCCGGGGTGGACGGAGTGCCAGTCGAAGGTGGCGAAGGCGACCAGGATCATCACCGCGACGAGCGCGGCCATCGGGATCGCGGACACCACCGGGCCGAACACCACCACGAGGACCATCAGGAACACCCCGGCCAGGAATGTGGACAGCCGGGTGCGGGCCCCGGAGGTCTTCACGTTGATCATGGTCTGGCCGATCATGGCGCAGCCGCCCATGCCGCCGAAGAGGCCGGTGACGATGTTGGCCACACCCTGGCCGATGGACTCGCGGGTCTTGTTGGAGTGGGTGTCGGTGAGGTCGTCGACGAGCTTGGCGGTCATCAGCGACTCCATCAGGCCCACCAGCGCGAAGGCGAAGGCGTACGGCGCGATGACCACCAGGGCGTCCGGGGTCAGCGGCATGTCGGGCAGGCCCGGGACGGGCAGCGACGAGGGCAGCTCGCCCTTGTCGCCCACGGTGGGCACCGCCAGGCCCGCGCCCACCGTGATCAGGGTCAGGATCACGATCGACACCAGCGGAGCCGGCACCACGGTGGTGACCCTCGGGAAGAGCACCATCAGCGCCAGGCCGCCCACCACCAGCGGGTACACGATCCACGGCACGTCACGCAGCTCGGGGACCTGCGCCATGAAGATGAGCACCGCGAGCGCGTTGACGAAACCGACCATGACCGAGCGCGGCACGAACCGCATCAGCTTCGCCACGCCCAGCGCGCCCATCACGATCTGCATCATCCCGCCCAGCACGACCGCGCCGATCAGGTAGCCCAGGCCGTACTCCTGGTTCAGCGGTGCGATCACCAGGGCGATGGCACCGGTGGCGGCGGAGATCATCGCCTTGCGGCCGCCCACGACCGAGATGACCACGGCCATCGTGAAGGAGGCGAACAGGCCCACCGCCGGATCCACCCCGGCGATGATGGAGAACGAGATCGCCTCCGGGATCAGCGCCAGCGCGACCACCAGGCCCGCCAGCACCTCCGTGCGGAACACCTTCGGCGAGGCGAGGAAGTCGGGGCGGGACATACGCGGCCTGTGGACCGCGGGAGCTTCGG
The DNA here is from genome assembly GCF_000424845.1 of Streptomyces sp. TAA040. Classification (NCBI taxonomy): domain Bacteria; kingdom Bacillati; phylum Actinomycetota; class Actinomycetes; order Kitasatosporales; family Streptomycetaceae; genus Streptomyces; species Streptomyces sp. TAA040. Next base: position 75,208 of record NZ_AUKR01000008.1, read on the forward strand.
CGGACATGCATCCGTTCCTGTTCGGGCGCGCAGCGGGGACTGCACGCATCGTGCGCGACTGACGAGGAGGGCCCGGACGGGTCCGCCGCCGCACGGCGGGCAGCAACCGGGAGCCGGTGGCCCCCGCGGGGCCGGCTGTCGGGCATCATTGCCCGGAAGGTCCGAGGTGCCGCCGAGCCCGCTCGGGGCCTGCGAGGCGGCAGGGCGGGCATCCCGCCCGGAGCGCTACTCTACCCTGACGTGAGAGACGAAAGCGACAAGTGATCTGTGAATCACAGGTGAACAGGCCGCAGCGGCCTGTGATCCGTGACACCGCCCGGTCACCGCTCCCACGCGCCACCGCGCACCGCGCGGGGCGACGACCACCGCGCCGGCGGCCGACGGGCTGCCCGGGGCGCCACCACGAGGACCACGAGGAGAACAGGCGGCGATGACCCTGCGGCAGATGCAGATCGGCGAGGTGGCCGAGCGGACCGGCCTGTCGCTGCGCACCATCCGGCACTACGAGGACGTCGGCCTGATCGTGCCCCACACCCGGAGCAAGGGCGGGTTCCGGCTCTACACCGAGTCGGACGTGGAGCGCTTCATGGTGGTGCGGCGGATGAAGCCGCTCGACTTCACCCTGGAGGAGATGCGCGACCTGCTGGAGATCACCGACCGGCTCGGCTCCGAGGAGCCGCTGCCGGCAGCGGAACGCGACCGGCTGCACGAGCGGCTGGACGCCTACCGCAAGGTGGCCGAGGCCCGGTGCGAGACCCTGCGGGCGCAGCTCCTCGCGGCGGAGGACTTCGCCCAGACGCTGCGCCGCCGGGGGGCACGGGGCTGATCCGGCCCGGCGGGCGCCGTCGGCCCCCCGGCGCCGCCCCGGCGCGCGGGACGGCCGAGAGGCCGACGGGTCGTCACTCGTGGGCGGCGATCAGCGGGTCCAGCCGCAGGTCGGGGAACTCCCGCTCGAAGGACCCGATGTGCCAGCGGTTGGGGAAGAGACCGAGGTGCACCCCGTCCCGGGTCCTGATCATCGACTCGCCGTGCACCAGCCGGGACCGGTTCAGCGCCTCCGCGCCCGCCTTGTCAGTGGCCCGCGCGTGGCTGTACGGCAGCGGCTCCAACCGCACCGCGGCGCCGAACTCGAACTCCATCCGGTGCCGCACCACGTCGAACTGCATCGGCCCGACCGCCGCAAGCACCGGGGCCTGCTCACCGCGCCGGTCCGAGACGAGCACCTGGACGACGCCCTCCTCGTCCAACTGCGCGATGCCGCGCCGGAACTGCTTGGAGCGGCCGATGTCGACCGGGCGCACCGCCGCGAAGTGCTCGGGGGCGAACGTGGGCATCGGCGGGAACACCGCGGCCTTCCCGGCCCAGAGCGTGTCCCCCACCCGCAGCGCCGCCGCGTTGACCAGGCCGACCACGTCCCCGGGGTAGGCCCGCTCCACCGACGAGCGGTCCTGGCCGAAGACGCTGTGCGCGTACTTGGTGGCGAACGGGCGCCCGGTGGCGGCCCGGGTGACGGTCATCCCGCGCTCGAAGACTCCGGAGCACACCCGCATGAAGGCGATCCGGTCCCGGTGCGCCCGGTCCATGTTCGCCTGGACCTTGAAGACCAGGCCGGAGAAGGGGGCGCCGACCGGGCGGTCGCCGCCGCCCTCCAGCGGACGGGCGTGCGGGGACGGCGCGAGGTCCACCACCGCGTCGAGCAGCAGCCGGACGCCGATGTTGCTCAGCGCCGCGCCGAAGAAGACCGGGGTGGTGTAGCCGGCCTCGAAGGTCTCCCGCTCGTGAACGGCGCCCGTCTCCCGCAGCAGGGCGAGCTCCTCGACCGCACGGGTCCAGTCCTCGCCCTCCTCCGACGCCGCCCGGTCGGCGTCGACGGTCGTCTCGGCCGCCTCCTTGGAACCGCCGGGCATTCGGGCGTAGCGGAGCATCCGCTCGGTGTCGCGGACGTCGATCAGCCCGCGCAGGTCGCCGGAGATGCCGACCGGCCAGGTGATCGGGGTCGGTGCGAGGCGGAACTCCCGCTCGATCTCGTCGAGTAGTTCGAGCGCCTCCTGACCGGGCCGGTCCCACTTGTTGATGAAGGTGATGACGGGGATCTCGCGGTGCCGGCAGACGTCGAACAGCTTGCGGGTCTGCTCCTCCAGGCCCTTGGCCGCGTCGATCAGCATGATCGCGCAGTCCACGGCGGCGAGCACCCGGTAGGTGTCCTCCGAGAAGTCGGCGTGCCCGGGGGTGTCCAGGAGGTTCAGCACCTGGCCGCGGTGCTCGAACTGCATCACCGCGGAGGTGACGGAGATGCCGCGCGCCTGCTCCATCTCCATCCAGTCCGAGGCGACACCGCGGCGGCCACCCTTGCCGTGCACGGCGCCCGCCTCCGTGATGGCCTGGGCGTGCAGGGCCAACGCCTCGGTCAGCGTCGACTTGCCCGCGTCCGGGTGGCTGATGACGGCGAAGGTGCGGCGACGGGCGGCCTCCTCGGCCGGCTTGCCGGTCATCGCACCCACCGGCCCGCCGTCGTCACCGCGTCGCGGAGCGCCGCCGGGCGGCCGACCGCACACGCCGGCCCGCCGACCGGGGAGCACCCGGGCCTCACCTCTGGGTCCTGCCACAACCTGCGCAATTCACTTCACCAGTCGTTCGTCGTCGTGCTGGACACCTGCGGCGGCCGCGTGCCGCCGCGGAGCGCCGTCCCCCTCAGCGGCACGACCGCCGCCGAACGAGCGCCGGATCACGACGGTACGCCTCCGCGGACGGCCTCCGGACCACGTGGCCGGACCGCGCCCGGCTCCGGGCGAGGAGGGCCGCGGCACGCTCCCCCGGCGGGGGTGGCGCCGCCGCCGGTCCTGCCGCGGCCTCCGGAGGCCGCGGCAGGACCGGTGCGGGGTCCGTACCGTTCCGGGACGGCAGCGAACTCTACCGCCCCGTGACAGTTGACGGCGAGTCGTGACCGCTCCCGGCCCGCCCGGGCACGGTGACGCGGGGGCGAGCGGTGCGGGGCGGCGGGCGCCCGACACGTGCGGCCCTGGCGGACGACGGGCGACGCAGCGCGGGCAGGGGCGGCGTGGCCGGAAGAGGTCAGTGCGCCGGGTGGCGGGCCCTCAGGGCCGCGGTTCCCTCGGCGCAGGCGGCGCGGAGCGCGGCACGCTCCGCGTCGGGCAGCGCGGCGGCGCCACCACGACGACTGCCGTCCAGATGGGCAGCACCGGCCGCCAGCCACTCCGGGAGGGGTTCGGCGCGGGTGAATGCGGCCAGCCGTGCCAGCTCGCCCTCCGGGTCGTCCAGCAGGTCCTCGTAGGCCAGGGTCGTCCGCAGGTGCTCGGGAATCCGGTCGAGCGCGGCGGCCCCCTCGGTGACGAGGCGGGACCACAGCGCGCCGAAGCGGGCCGGCGGCAGGGGACGCTCCCACAGCAGGGCGGGATCGAAGCGCTCGGCGAGCAGTCCGGCGAGTGCCGGGGGCAGGGCCGCCCGCTGGCCCGGGGTCAGTTCGGCCGGCGAGCCGGCACCGGTGAGGTACTCGATCTCCCGCAGCTGCATGATCATCCGGTATCCCGGATGGCGGCTCATCGACAGCGCGCAGTCGGGGCCGTCCCGGTGGAGATGGACGAAGCGCGCCTCGGGGAAGGTCTCGTGCAGCCGCGGCACCCACCCGAGCGAGTATCCGGACCGTTCGACCACCGCAGGACCACCGAACTGGGCGCCCAGCAGGTCGAACAGGGCCAGGTAGTGCTCCGCCACCGCGCGACGGGGCCAGCCGCTCACCCGCGGCGCCAAGGCGTCGAGGAGTGCGTCGGGCTCGTCGGTCAGGTGCGGGAGCACCATCAGGGACAGCGCGGGGACTCCGCGGAAGCGGAGCGCGGCCGGGTCGTGGCTGCGGGGGTGGAGAAACTCCGGCAGCGGGCTGCCGCTGCGGCTCATCCGGTCGAAGACCTCGTTCGGCTCGGCGAGCAGGCGCCAGAACTCCGCCCCGTCGAGCGGGTCCGGCGGCAGCGGGTCGCGGCCGGGGGAGCCGCCGAGCGAGGCGAGCATCTCATTGAGGCTGAGGACGCCCGGATGTGCCCGCAGCACCCGGGAGAGGGCGCTGGACCCGCTGCGCCCGGTGCCGACCACGAAGGTGACCGTACGCCCGCTCACTCCGTCTCCGTCCGCCGTCGCCCGTGCCGCCCGTCGGCACCGGTCGCTCTCCATGGGACGTCCTCCGGCAGCCTCCGGCAAGGGGGCGTCGCCCGCGCGCCTCCCGCAGTCGGACGGCACCACGCCGGCGAGGTCCGCCCGTCGGGTCCCGGTTCAGCGGCCGCCGTCCCCGTCCGTCCAGCGGCTGCCGTCCGTGCCGGCCGGCAGCCGCTGGACGGCGGCACCGGCGGCCGCGCGGAGCTGGGAGAAGTCCCGCGCCCTGATGAGCACCTGGGCGGCCCGCTCGTCACCGAGCCGGCCCAGCTCCTCCACGCACGCCAGGGCCACCGGCCAGTGCCGTTCGGGACCGGTCAGCAACCGGTCCAGGGTGGAGACGAGGACGGGCACCGTCTCCGGGGTGTTCAGCCGGGCCAGCAGCCGCACCGGGTGCAGGGCGTACGCGGTGCGCAGGGCGTTGGCGGCCAGGGCCGCGGCGGCCCGGGCCGTCCTCGGGTCGCCGAGCCGGGCCAGGGCTCGGGCGGCCAGGGCACCGCTGGCCGGGTCCCGGTAGTTGAGGAGGAAGACCAGCGTCTCGAAGGACCGGCTGTCCCGGCGGAACCCCAGGGCGCATGCGGCGAGTTCGCGGGCCCACAGCTCGCGGCCCGGCTCCACCAGGACGCGGGCGAGCTCGTCGCGGGCCGGCCTGCCGCCGTCGTCGGCCAGCGCCAGCAGGCGGCGGGCCTCCGCCCGATCCGGCGCGCGCCGAGCGCGCTCGGCGAGCACCTTGAGGTCGTCGGCGGCTCCGGGGCGGCGGGCGCCACCCGGTGCACGCCCCACCCGCTGCCCCCTGCGCCCGGGGGTCGCGGCACGCCGTGCGGCCGCCCCCGGCGCGCGGGGGGCGGTCCCGGTCTCGGGGGCCGAGTACTCGTCCTCACCCATGGGTTGAGTTCTCTCCCGGTGTGGCCCGTGCCATACATCATCGGGCGGCCGGGCCCCTGGCATTCTTGTTACCAGCCGGTTACTCTGCTCATCAGAGCGGTACCCCCGCTCAGGCGGCCTGGTGACGCAGCCGCCGCGCAGGTCAGTCGGTTCAGCGCACATCAGTACGGTGCCCGGCCCCGGGACAGGGCCGGCCCGGCCCCCTCGCCCTGCGGCCGGTCCACGGCGGCAACACCCCGCGATGCGCGCCCGCCGCGGCGAGGGCACCCTCGTCCGAGTCGTCACCCTGGAGTTGCGTGATGGACCGTCCCCCTCTCAGCACCGTCGCCGTCGTCGGCCTCGGCACCATGGGCACCGGTATCTCCGAAGTCCTCGCCCGCGCCGGCCGCGACGTCATCGGCATCGACATCAGCGAGGCGGCCGCCCAGCGGGCGGTGCGCGCCCTGGAGGCCGCCACCGCCCGGTCGGTGGACCGCGACCGGCTCACCGGGCGGCAGCGCCAGGACCTGCTGGCCCGCTTCCGCACCTGCACCGACCTGCAGGCGGCCGCCGAGGCGGACCTGGTGATCGAGGTGGTCCCCGAGGACTACCCGACGAAGCAGGGGGTCTTCCGGGCCCTGGACGGCATCGTGAAGCCGACGGCGATCCTGGCCACCGGCACCAACGCCCTCTCGGTGACCCGGCTCGCCGCCGAATCCGCCCATCCCGAGCGGCTGCTGGGCATGCACTTCTTCACCCCTGTGCCGGCCATGAGGCTCGTCGAGGTGGTTTCCTCGGTGCTCACCGCGCCGGAGGCGGTGGACGCGGTCACCGCGCTCGCCGTCGAGCTGGGCAAGGAGCCGATCGCGGTGGGCGACCGGCCGGGATTCGTCGCCGACGGCCTGCTCTTCGGCTATCTCAACCAGGCCGCGGCCATGTACGAGTCGCGCTACGCCGGCCGTGAGGACATCGACACCGCGATGCGGCTCGGCTGCGGTCTGCCGATGGGACCGCTCGCCCTGCTGGACCTGATCGGCGTGGACACTGCCAGGACCGTGCTGGAGGCCATGTACGCCCAGTCACACGACCGGCTGCACGCCCCGGCCCCGATTCTGGGCCAGCTCACCCGCGCCGGACTGACCGGCCGCAAGGCGGGGCGCGGCTTCTACACCTACGCCGCCCCGGGCAGCACCGGGACCATCGCCGACGCCCTCACCCCCGCCGAGCCGTCCCACGCCGACCGGGCGCTGCCGGTGCACCAGGTCGGGATCGCCGGGTCGGGGACCATGGCCGCCGGGATCGCCGAGGTCTTCGCCAAGGCGGGCTACCGGGTGGTGCTGGCCGGACGCAGCGAGGAGAAGGCGGCCGCCGCCAAGGAAGCGGTGGGCGGCTCACTGGGCCGCTCGGTGCACCGGGGCCGGATGAGCGAGGAGGACCGGACGGCCGCACTCGCCCTGATCACCCCGGCGGGCTCGCTGGAGGCCCTGGCCGGGGTCGATCTGGTCGTGGAGGCGGTCGCGGAGGACCTGGAGGCCAAGCTGCGTCTCTTCGCCGAGCTGGACCGGGTGTGCCGTCCCGGTGCGGTGCTGGCCACCACCACGTCCTCGCTGCCGGTGGTCGCGTGCGCGAAGGCCACCGCCCGTCCGCAGGACGTGATCGGGCTGCACTTCTTCAACCCGGCCCCGGCGATGAAGCTGGTCGAGGTGGTGCGCACGGTCCTCACCTCCGACGCGGCGCACGCCACCGCGCACGAGGTCTGCCGCCGGACGCGCAAGGTCTCGGTGGACTGCGGGGACCGGGCCGGGTTCATCGTGAACGCCCTGCTGTTCCCCTACCTCAACAACGCGGTGCGGATGGTCGAGGAGCACTACGCGACCCTCGACGACATCGACGCGGCCATGAGGCTCGGCGGCGGCTACCCGATGGGCCCGTTCGAACTACTGGACGTGGTGGGCCTGGACGTCTCCCTGGCCATCGAGCGAGTGCTTCACCGCGAGTTCCGCGAACCGGGTCTGGCCCCGGCTCCGCTGCTGGAGCACCTGGTGGCGGCGGGCTGCCTGGGACGCAAGACGGGGCGCGGCTTCCGCGAGTACGCCGGTCGGTGAACGCGGCCGCCGGCTGGGGCGGGCTGCTGGAGCCGGGAACGGGCGGCCCGCCCGCGGAGCACGCGCTCCCGTGTAACGTTCGCGGCATGTCGCAGCCCGCCACGCCCGCCCGTTCCGCCGCCTCGCAGCAGCGCCTCCGGATGCGGCGGGAGCTGGCCGCCGCGGCAATGGAGCTGTTCGCGACCAAGGGGTACGAGGAGACCACCGTCGACGAGATCGCGGCGGCGGCCGGGGTGGCCCGGCGCACCTTCTTCCGGCACTTCCGTGCCAAGGAGGAGGCGATCTTCCCCGACCACGACGACACGCTGGAGCGGGCCAGGGCCGTGCTGGACGCCGCCCCCGCGCACGAGCACCCGCTGGACACGGTGTGCCGCGGGATCAAGGAGGTCATGCGGATGTACGCCGCCTCCCCCGCCGGCAGCGTCGAGCGCTACAAGCTCACCCGCGAGGTGCCCGCGCTGCGCGAGCGGGAGATCGCCTCGGTGGCCCGCTACGAACGGCTGTTCACCCGCTACCTCCTGGGCCACTTCGACGAGTCGGCGCACCACGACGGCGACAACGACCCGCTGCTCGCCGAGGTGGCCGCGTCCGCCGTCGTCACGGCGCACAACCACGTGCTCCGGCGCTGGCTGCGCGGCGGCGGTGCGGGCGACGTGGAGGGGCAGCTGGACCGGGCGTTCGCCATCGTCCGGCAGACCTTCGGCACCGGGTTCGGCGCCAACCGCACGGAGCCCGCTCGCCGGGGCGAGGCGGCCCGCACCTCGGCCCGCGGCGAGGTCCTGGTGACGGTCGCCCGCACCGACACCCCGCTCGAGGACATCATGCGCAGCATCGAGCACACCCTCCACCGGCACTGACGGCCGGCGCGGATTCGCGACGGGCCACCCGCGGCGCCCGCGCCCCGCGTCACGCCACGCACCCCCACGGGCGTCCCTGCCCCGCGGCCCCTCTCCCCGCCCCGTACGTCCGCCCGTCCGTACGTCCGCATCCCCCTTCTCCGCTCATCCGTGCACACCGCGCGACACATGAGAGAAGTTTTTGGCACCGAGTGTCTTGTGTGCTGGCACTGGGTGTCATACGTTGGTCGGAGTCCGGGCCGTGTCCCCACGGTCAGCCCGTGCACCCGGACGCCTGCGTCACAGGCACCCGAGCGCTCACCCGCGCCGCCGAACACCCCGCGCCGAACCGACGGCACTGCCTCGACCCGACGTCCCTCAAGCGTTTCCCGCACCACGCTTCGCCGGAGGCATACCGTGAACCCCATTCTTGACGCGATCCTCGCGCCGGACAGCACAGCGGAGGACTTCGCCTCCCTGCCCGTCCCGGAGTCCTACCGGGCGGTCACCGTCCGGAAGGACGAGGCCGACATGTTCCAGGGCCTGCCGAGCCGGGAGAAGGACCCCCGCACGTCACTGCACCTCGACGAGGTGCCCGTCCCCGAGCTGGGCCCGGGCGAGGCCCTGGTGGCCGTGATGGCCAGTTCGGTGAACTACAACTCGGTGTGGACCTCTATCTTCGAGCCGATGCCGACGTTCGGATTCCTGGAGCGCTACGGCCGGATGTCGCCGCTGGCCGCCCGGCACGACCTGCCGTACCACGTCATCGGTTCCGACCTCGCCGGCGTGGTGCTGCGGACGGGGCCCGGCGTGAACAGCTGGCACCCGGGCGACGAGGTCGTCGCCCACTGCCTCTCCGTCGAGTTGGAGTCCTCCGACGGCCACAACGACACGATGCTCGACCCGGAGCAGCGCATCTGGGGCTTCGAGACCAACTTCGGCGGACTGGCGGAGATCGCCCTGGTGAAGTCCAACCAGCTGATGCCCAAGCCGCGGCACCTCAGCTGGGAGGAGGCCGCCGCTCCCGGACTGGTCAACTCCACCGCCTACCGCCAGCTCGTCTCGGGCAACGGCGCCGGGATGAAGCAGGGCGACAACGTCCTCGTGTGGGGCGCCAGCGGCGGCCTGGGCTCCTACGCGACCCAGCTCGCCCTGGCCGGCGGGGCCAATCCGATCTGCGTCGTCTCCAGCGAGCGGAAGGCCGAGCTGTGCCGGCGCATGGGGGCGAGGGCCGTCATCGACCGCAGCGCCGAGGACTACCGGTTCTGGCGGAACGAGCAGGAGCAGGACCCGCGGGAATGGAAGCGCTTCGGCAAGCGGATCCGCGAACTGACCGGCGGCGAGGACGTGGACATCGTCTTCGAGCACCCCGGCCGGGAGACCTTCGGCGCCTCCGTCTACGTCACCCGCAAGGGCGGCACCGTCGTCACCTGCGCCTCCACCTCCGGTTACACCCACGAGTACGACAACCGCTACCTGTGGATGTCGCTCAAGCGGATCGTCGGCTCACACTTCGCCAACTACCGCGAGGCGTGGGAGGCGAACCGGCTGGTCGGCAAGGGGCTGATCCACCCCACCCTGTCGAAGACCTACCGCCTGGAGGAGACCGGCCAGGCCGCCCACGACGTGCACCGCAACGTCCACCAGGGCAAGGTGGGCGTGCTCTGCCTCGCCCCCGAGGAGGGCATGGGGGTGCGCGACCCCAAGCTGCGGGCCGAGCACCTCGACGCCATCAACCGCTTCCGCGACGACGCCCCGGCACCCGCCGCGGCCGCCGGCCGGGACCTCTGAGGAGCGGGTGCCATGACCAAGCGCCCCAAGGACCGCCCGTGGCTGATGCGGACGTACGCCGGGCACTCCACCGCCGAGGCGTCCAACGCGCTGTACCGCGGCAACCTCGCCAAGGGCCAGACCGGGCTGTCCGTCGCCTTCGACCTGCCGACACAGACCGGCTACGACCCCGACCACGTGCTGGCCCGCGGCGAGGTCGGCCGGGTGGGCGTGCCGGTGTCGCACCTGGGCGACATGCGCCGGCTGTTCCAGGACATCCCGCTGGAGCGGATGAACACCTCGATGACCATCAACGCCACCGCCATGTGGCTACTGGCGCTGTACCAGGTGGTCGCCGAGGAGCAGGGCGCCGACATCGGCGAGCTCCAGGGCACGACGCAGAACGACATCGTGAAGGAGTACCTCTCCCGCGGGACGCACGTCTTCCCGCCGGTGCCGTCGCTGCGGCTGACCACGGACATGATCACCTACACGGTGAACCGCCTCCCCAAGTGGAACCCCATCAACATCTGCAGCTACCACCTCCAGGAGGCGGGGGCCACCCCGGTCCAGGAGGTCTCGTACGCCATGTCGACCGCGATCGCCGTCCTGGACGCGGTGCGGGACTCCGGCCAGGTGCCGCCGGAGCGGATGGGCGACGTGGTGGCCCGGATGTCGTTCTTCGTCAACGCCGGGGTCCGGTTCGTCGAGGAGATGTGCAAGATGCGGGCCTTCACCCGCCTCTGGGACGAGATCACCCGTGAGCGGTACGGCGTCGAGGACCCGAAGCAGCGGCGTTTCCGGTACGGCGTCCAGGTCAACTCCCTGGGTCTCACCGAGTCGCAGCCGGAGAACAACGTCCAGCGCATCGTGCTGGAGATGCTGGCCGTCACCCTCTCCAGGGACGCCCGGGCCCGCGCCGTGCAACTGCCCGCCTGGAACGAGGCGCTGGGCCTGCCCAGGCCCTGGGACCAGCAGTGGTCGCTGCGCATCCAGCAGGTACTCGCTGAGGAGAGCGATCTGCTGGAGTACGCGGACCTCTTCGACGGCAGCCATGTGGTCGAGGCCGAAGTGGCGTCGCTGGTCGCCGAGTCGCGCGAGGAGATGGCGCGGATCGAGGAGATGGGCGGGGTGATGGCCGCGGTCGAGTCCGGCTACCTGAAGTCGCGGCTGGTCTCGGCGCACGCCGAGCGCCGGGCGCGCATCGAGTCCGGCGAGGAGCGCATCGTCGGCGTCAACTGCTTCGAGACGACGGAGCCGAGCCCGCTCACCGCGGACCTGGACACCGCCGTCCTGACGATCGACCCGGCCGGCGAGGCGGGCGTGGTCGCCGCGCTCGACACGTGGCGCGACCGGCGGGACGAGGGGCCGGCGCAGGACGCGCTGGCCGCGCTGAAGAAGGCCGCGGCCGGGGACGCCAACCTGATGGAGGCCACCGTCGCGTGCGCCAGGGCGGGCGTCACGACCGGGGAGTGGGCCTGGGCCCTGCGCGACGTCTTCGGTGAGTTCCGCGCCCCCACCGGAGTCGGCGGCGCCCCGCTCGCGGTCGGGGGCGCATCGGACTCCCCTCTGGCCCGGGTCCGCGCCAAGGTGGACGCCACCGCCCGCGAGCTGGGCGGGGGCAGGCTCCGGCTCCTCGTCGGCAAACCGGGACTCGACGGGCACAGCAACGGCGCCGAGCAGATCGCGGTACGGGCCCGCGACGCCGGGTTCGAGGTCGTCTACCAGGGCATCCGGCTGACACCCGAGCAGATCGTGTCGGCGGCGGTGGCCGAGGACGTGCACTGCGTCGGGCTGTCGATCCTCTCCGGCTCGCACGCCGCGTTGGTGCCGGACGTCCTGTCCCGGCTCCGCCGCGCCGGCGCCGAGGACGTGCCTGTGGTCGTCGGCGGCATCATCCCCGCGGCGGACGCCGAGGCGCTGCGCGCCGCCGGTGTCGCCGCCGTCTTCACGCCGAAGGACTTCGGCATCACGGAGATCATCGGCCGTATCGTCGACGAGATCCGCTCCGCGCACAGGCTCGACTCCCTGGAGGTCACCGCATGACTGCCCCCGCCGCCCCCGCGGTCAACCGGCTGCGTCCCCGCCGCTCCTGCCTGGCGGTACCCGGCAGCAATCCGCGCTTCCTGGAGAAGGCCCAGCAGCTCCCGGCCGACCAGGTCTTCCTCGACCTGGAGGACGCCTGCGCCCCGCTCGCCAAGGAGGGCGCCCGGCACACCGTCGTCAAGGCGCTCAACGAGGGCGACTGGACGGGCAAGACCCGGGTGGTCCGGGTCAACGACTGGACCACCCACTGGACGTACCGCGACGTGATCACCGTGGTCGAGGGCGCCGGGCCGAACCTGGACTGCCTGATGCTGCCGAAGGTGCAGGACGCCCAGCAGGTGCAGGCGCTCGACCTGCTGCTCACCCAGATCGAGAAGACCATGGGCTTCGAGCAGGGCCGCATCGGCATCGAGGCGCAGATCGAGAACGCCAAGGGCCTGGTGAACGTCGACGACATCGCCGCCGCCTCGCCCCGGCTGGAGACGGTCATCTTCGGCCCGGCCGACTTCATGGCCTCGATCAACATGAAGTCGCTGGTGGTGGGCGAGCAGCCGCCCGGCTATCCGGCGGACGCCTACCACTACATCCTGATGCGCATCCTGATGGCCGCCCGCGCCAACGACCTCCAGGCCATCGACGGCCCCTACCTCCAGATCCGCGACCTCGACGGCTACCGCGAGGTGGCCGGCCGGGCCGCCGCGCTCGGTTTCGACGGCAAGTGGGTGCTGCACCCGGGCCAGGTGGAGGCGTCGAACGAGATCTTCTCGCCGTCCCAGGACGACTACGACCACGCCGAGCTGATCCTGGACGCCTACGAGTACTTCACCTCCGAGGAGGGCGGCCGCAAGGGCTCGGCGATGCTCGGCGACGAGATGATCGATGAGGCCAGCCGCAAGATGGCGCTCGTGGTCGCGGGCAAGGGACGCGCGGCGGGCATGCGGCGCACCTCCCGCTTCGAACCGCCCGCCGAGAGCTGAAGCGCCGCCCCTCCCGGGCCCCTGGTGGGCCCGGGCCCACCGGATCCGGAGAGTCCCCATGCAGTTCGGCCGCACCTACGAGGAGTTCGAGGTCGGCGCCGTGTACAAGCACTGGCCCGGCAAGACGGTCACCGAGTACGACGACCACCTGTTCTGCCTCCTGACCATGAACCACCATCCGCTGCACCTCGACGGCAACTACGCCGAGCACACCACCGACTTCGGGCGCAACGTGGTGGTGGGCAACTACGTGTACTCGCTGCTGCTCGGCATGTCGGTGCCCGACGTCTCGGGCAAGGCGATCGCCAACCTGGAGATCGAGTCGCTGCGGCACGTCGCGCCGACCTTCCACGGCGACACCCTCTACGGCGAGACGACCGTGCTCGGCAAGACACCGTCCCGCTCGAAGTCCGACCGCGGGATCGTCCACGTCGAGACCACCGGCTACAAGCAGGACGGCACCGTGGTGTGTCTCTTCCGCCGCAAGGTGATGGTGCCGACGGCGGCCCACGTCGAGCAGCGCGGCGGCGAGCAGCCCGGCCGCCCGGAACCCCGCACCTCCCCCGAGAACGGAGCCCGGTGACATGGGACGCCTCGCGCAGACCGACGGCCTGACCGAGATCCAGCGGGAGATCCTCGCCACCGTCCGCGGTTTCGTCGACAAGGAGATCATCCCGGTCGCGACCGAGCTGGAACACAAGGACGAGTACCCGGCGGAGATCGTCGAGGGGCTCAAGGAACTCGGTCTCTTCGGCCTGATGATCCCGGAGGGGTACGGCGGCCTCGGTGAGTCGCTGCTGACGTACGCGCTGTGCGTGGAGGAGATCGCCCGCGGCTGGATGAGCGTGTCGGGCATCGTCAACACCCACTTCATCGTCGCCTACATGCTCGAACAGCACGGCACCGAGGAGCAGCGGCGGCACTTCCTGCCGCGGATGGCGACCGGCGACGTGCGGGGCGCCTTCTCGATGTCCGAGCCGGCGCTGGGCTCCGACGTGGCCGCCATCACCTCCAGAGGGGTCCGGGAGGGTGGGCCGGAGGGCGGCCACCTGCTCACCGGCCAGAAGATGTGGCTCACCAACGGTGGCACCTCGAACCTGGTGGCGGTGCTCTGCCGCACCGACGAGGGCCTGCCCGAGGAGAGCCCTCCGCACCGGTCGATGACCACCTTCCTGGTCGAGAAGGAACCCGGCTTCGGCGAGGTGAGGCCGGGGCTGACCATCCCCGGCAAGATCGACAAGATGGGCTACAAGGGCGTCGACACCACCGAGATGATCATGGACGGACTGCGGGTCCCGGCCGACCGGGTGCTCGGCGGCACCACCGGCCGCGGCTTCTACCAGATGATGGACGGGGTCGAGGTCGGCCGGGTGAACGTCGCCGCCCGCGGCTGCGGAGTCGCCCAGCGCGCGTTCGAGCTGGGAGTCGCCTACGCCCAGCAGCGCAACACGTTCGGGAAGCCGATCGCCCAGCACCAGGCGATCCAGTTCAAACTGGCCGAGATGGCCACCAAGGTCGAGGCCGCCCACGCCCTGATGGTGGGCGCGGCGCGCAAGAAGGACTCCGGGCAGCGCAACGACCTGGAGGCCGGGATGGCGAAGTACCTCGCCTCCGAGTACTGCAAGGAGGTCGTGGAGGACGCCTTCCGCATCCACGGCGGCTACGGCTTCTCCAAGGAGTACGAGATCGAGCGGCTCTACCGGGAGGCCCCGATGCTGCTCATCGGCGAGGGTACGGCCGAGATCCAGAAAATGATCATCGGGCGGCGGTTGCTGGAGGAGTACCGGCAGGACTGAGCCCTGCACGTGCCGGGGCGGACGGGCTACATTCGGCCGTGAAGCCACCGGCCCGACGCGGTCGGGGCGATTGCCCGCTTTCGATCCGGTTCCCCGGCCCGTTGCCGGGAAGGATTCGTACAGAAGTTCATACCGGAAGCCGGGGCCGACATCGCCGACCCCGGCTCTGGCTTGCCCAGTTGCCACCGGATGCCGATACCATTCGGTAAAGCCGTGGTCCACTCGTATCTGCGCGGCACCCTCCGCTACGAAGGTCATCCATGCCCGACAGCCCCTCTTCCACTCCCCGCGGCAGCGTCCGCCTCGCGCGCGGTGCGTCGCCGTGGCTCCTGCCGACGGTGGCGACCGCCGCCCTGAGCCTCGCCCGTGCGCGGCGCTCCCGCAAGGCGGCCGCCCTCGCCGTGCCCGCCACGGCGCTCGCCGCCGGCATGCTCTGGTTCTTCCGCGACCCGGAGCGGGAGATCACTCCCGGCAGAGTCATCTCGCCGGCCGACGGCGTGGTGCAGAGCATCATGCCGTGGAAGGACGGACGCACCCGGGTCGCCATCTTCATGAGCCCGTTGAACGTGCACGTCAACCGCGCCCCGCTGGCGGGCACGGTGACGGACGTCGAGCACATCCCCGGCGGTTTCGTCCCGGCGTTCAACAAGGAGAGCGAGCACAACGAGCGCGTGGTGTGGCACTTCGACACCGAACTCGGCGACATCGAGATGGTGCAGATCGCCGGTGCCGTGGCGCGGCGGATCGTTCCGTACCTGCCGACGGGCAGCAAGGTCGAGCAGGGGGAGCGGATCGGGCTGATCCGCTTCGGTTCCCGGGTGGACCTCTACCTCCCGGAAGGCATCGAGGTCGACGTCGAGGTGGGCCAGACGACCACAGCGGGGGTGACCCGACTTGACCGTGAGTGATTCCGACACCACATCCGCCTGGAGCCTGGACGACGAGGGCGACGACGAGGACGAGATGCCGCTCTCGACGAGGCTGTCGATAGCGGACACCCTCACCCTGGGCAACGCGACCTGCGGTTTCATGGCGGTGTACTTCACCACCACCGGGGTGCTCATCCCGCATCTCACCGGGGCCGAGGACAGCGGCATGGCCCGGCACAGCGCGGCGACCGCGGTGATGCTGATGCTCCTCGCCTCGATCTTCGACCTGTTCGACGGGATCGTGGCCCGCAAGCTGCGCAGTTCCGCGATGGGCGCCGAGCTGGACAACCTCTCGGACCTGATCAGCTTCGGCCTGGCGCCCGCCTACTTCGTCCTGGTCTGGGGCATGGTCGCCACGGACGCCCACCAGCACGTCTCGGCACTGGCCGCCATCGTGGTGCTGCTGGCGGTGGTGCTGCGGCTCGCCCGGTTCTCCTGCGTCACCGTGCGCGACGGCATCTTCCAGGGCATGCCGGGCCCCTTCGGGGCGCTGTCGGTCGTCTCCATCGTGCTGCTGGAGCTGCCCTTCGTGCCGACGCTGCTGGCGATCGTCGGGGTCGCCTGGCTCATGGTGAGCCGGGTGGAATACCCCAAGCCCCGGGGGCTGCTCGCAGTGGCGATGCTCGGCTGGATCGTCCTCGCCATCGGCATGCTGGCCGCCTGGGCCTTCAACTCCCCCGGCGGCGAGCTGCTCATGCAGACCGGGTGCGCGCTGCAACTGGTACTGGGCGCGGTGATCCCGCTCTTCGCCACGGCCCGCCGGGTGAACACCTTCCGCGA
Organism: Streptomyces sp. TAA040; assembly: GCF_000424845.1. Lineage (NCBI taxonomy): Bacteria > Bacillati > Actinomycetota > Actinomycetes > Kitasatosporales > Streptomycetaceae > Streptomyces > Streptomyces sp. TAA040. The sequence goes on from NZ_AUKR01000008.1 coordinate 91,472, forward strand.
CAACCGCCGGGAGGCCCGGGCGGCGGCCCAGAGCTGAGCCGGCCCGCCACGCACGTGTTGCGGCCCCCGAGTGCGAGCGCACTCGGGGGCCGCAACACGTTCAGGGTCCGCCCACGCCCCGCAGCCGCATCGCCACCGAGGGCCGGCAGCGGATGCGCGGCAAGGGCGGGGGCGGGCGATCAGGCGGGGAGATGTTCCCGGGCCAGGCGCGCGGCGACCTGCTCCAACAGGCGGCCCGCCTCGGCGACGCAGACGGACTCGTCCGCCTCCACGTCGGTGAGCGGGTACGCGGCGGTGATCCCGACGGAGCGCAGCGCCGCCTCGTCGATGGCCAGTCGGCCGCAGACGGCGACCACCCGCTTGCCCGCGGCGCGTCCGGCCGCCGCGACACCGGCGGGCGCCTTGCCGTGCAGGGTCTGGGCGTCCAGCGAACCCTCACCGGTGACCACCAGGTCGGCGCGCTCCAGGGCCGGGGCGAAGCCCAGGACGTCGAGGAGCACCTCGATGCCGGGCCGGAAGGCGGCCCGCAGACCGACAAGGGCGCCGAACCCGACGCCGCCCGCGGCGCCGGCCCCCGGCGCCAGGGCGGCCTCCGCCGCGGACGGGCCTTCGGTCCGCTCCAGGACCCGGACGAGCTGGGCCAGCCCGGCGTCGAGGGCGGCCACGTCGGAGGCGTCCGCTCCCTTCTGCGGGCCGTAGACGGCGGCGGCGCCCTTGGGGCCGGTCAGCGGGTTGTCCACGTCACTGGCCAGCACGATCGCAGTGGTGGCGAGCCGCGGGTCGAGCCCGGACAGGTCGGCCTCGGCCAGTTCCCGGAGCGCACCCCCGCCCGGCGCCGAGGGCGCGCCCGAGCCGTCCAGGAAGCGGGCCCCCAGCGCGCCGAGCATGCCTGCCCCGCCGTCCGTGGTGGCCGAGCCGCCCACGCCGAGGACGATCCGCCGCGCACCGGCGTCCAGCGCGGCGCGCAGCAGTTCCCCGGTGCCGCGGGTGGTGGCGGTCAGCGGCGCGAAGGTCCCGGGGGGCAGGAGCTGGAGACCGGAGGCCTCGGCCATCTCCACCACCGCGGTGTCCCCCCGCAACGCCCAGACGGCAGTCACCGGGGTGCCCAGCGGTCCGGTCACCGCGGCTTCGCGGCGCTCGAAGCCGCCGGCGACCGCGGCGGCGACGGTACCGTCGCCGCCGTCCGCCACCGGCAGCGACGCGACGGGCGTCCCGGGCCGGGCGCGCCGGATTCCGGCGGCCACGTGGTCGGCGACCTCGACGGCCGTGAGCGATCCTTTGAACTTGTCCGCAGCGATCAGCACGCGCGCTGCTTGTGTCATCTCGGGTCGTCCCTTGCGTGCGAGCGGGCAGTCGCGCCGATCCGACCCTATCCGGACCGGTGTCCGGGCGACAGCGGTCCGGACCGGGTCGGATCGGATCGGCGGCCGCAGCCGCGGCTCCCGGCGGACCCGAGTCCGTCAGCCGGCGTCGCGCAGCCGCCGCCAGACGGCCTTGGCGGCGTTCTGCCCCGCCATACCGTGAACGCCGGGGCCAGGCCAGCTCGCCGCGGAGCACAGGAACACGGCCGGGTGCGCGGTTCCGTGCGGCACCCGGGCGAGCTTGGGCCGCAGCATCGCCTGGAGGCCGGTGAAGGCACCGCACGCGATGTCCCCGCCGACGTAGTTCGCGTTGCGGGCGGCGAGTTCGGGCGGTCCCGCGGTGGCCCGGGCCAGGACCCGGTCCCGGAACCCCGGGGCGAACCGGTCGAGCTGGCGCTCGACGGCCTCGGTCAGGTCGCCCCGCCAGCCGTGCGGCACATGGCCGTAGGCCCACAGCACGTGTCTGCCCTCGGGCGCCCGGCTCGGATCGACGGTCGTGGGCTGGGAGGTGATGAGGAACGGAGGGTCGGGCGCCCGGCCCTCGACGGAGGCCGCACGCAGTGCGCGGCCGATCTCCCCGCTCGTCGGACCGAGATGGACGGTGCCTGCCCGGTGGGCCGGCTCGGCGGTCCAGGGCATCGGACCGTCCAGCGCATAGTCGATCTTGAAGGCGGCGGCGCCGTAGCGGAAGCCCCGGTAGGCGTTCCCGAGTCCGGCGATGCGGGCGAGCGCGGTGGGCGAGGTGTCGAACACGTAGGCCCGGGCGGGCGGCAGCTCGTCCAGTCGCCGCACCTCGACGCCGGTGTGGACGACGCCGCCCAGGTCACGCAGGTAGCCGGCGAGCGCGTCCGACACCGCCTGCGAGCCGCCTCGCGCCACCGGCCAGCCGCGCGCGTGGGCGGCCAGGGCGAAGACCAGGGCGATGCCGGTCGTGGCGACCGTGCCGAGCGGCGCCATCACATGCCCGGCCAGCCCGGCGAAGAGCGCACGGGCCCTGTCCTCCGCGAAGCGGCGGTTGAGCCAGCTCACCGGTCGGATGCCGAGGACCCCGAACCGGGCGAGCCGGATCGGGTCCCTGGGCAGTCCGTCCCAGGGCACCTTGAGGAAGTCCGCGACGAGGGTGTCCCAGTGCCCGGTCCAGGGCTCCATCAGCCGCCGGTAGGTGCCCGCGTCGCGCGGCCCGAGGGACATCGCGGTCTCGCCCACGGTGCGGGCGAGCGTCACGGCGCTGCCGTCCGGGAAGGGGTGGGCCATCGGCAGCTCGGGGTGGAGCCACTCCAGGCCGTAGCGGTCGAGCGGCATCCGGCTGAAGGCGGGCGAGCCGATCCCGAGCGGGTGCACGGCCGAGCAGGGGTCGTGCCGGAAGCCGGGGAGAGTGAGCTCTTCCGTCCTGGCACCGCCGCCGACGGTGTCGTGCGCCTCGAACAGCTCCACCCGCAGGCCGCGCCGGGCCAGCTCCACCGCCGCCGTCAGCCCGTTCGGCCCACCGCCCACCACGACCGCGTCGCAGATCGCCGACTTCGACCGCATCAAGGATCTCCCTCGCCGCTGACTCTCAGCCGGCACCGCCTGCCAGCAAGGCGAGGATACGCCGGACCGTCTCCGCGTCCCTGGCCGCGGTGAAGGGGAGTTCGTTGCCGCCGCCGATCCGGAACGGCACCCCTCCGACGGTCGCCTGGGCTCCGCCCGCCTCCGTCACCAGCAGCAGCCCGGCCGCGTGGTCCCAGGCGTGCTCCCAGGAGAAGGCGGTCGCGTCGACCTCGCCCCGCGCGACGGCGAGGTAGCCGAGCCCCGCCGAGCCGCACGGCCGGGCGTCGACGGTGCCGTCCCGCAGTGCGAGCAGCGCCCGCTTCTCCTTGGGGCTGGTGAAGTCCGGGTGCGAGCTGAGCACCTCCAGGCGCTTGCCGGGCTCCGGCGAGCCCGCGCGCAGCGGTTCGCCGTTCAGCAGCGCGCCGCCGCCGAGCCGGGCGGTGGCAAGCTGCTCGCGGACGGGGGCGTAGGTCCAGGACCCGAGCAGTTCGCCGTGCCGGGCGAGTGCCACCAGGGTGCAGAAGCCGTCGTCTCCCCGCACGAACTGGCGGGTGCCGTCCACCGGGTCGACGATCCACACCGGCGCGTCGCCGTGCAGCGCCCGGTAGGAGCCGGGGTCGGCGTGCACCGCCTCCTCGCCGACCACCACCGAGCCGGGGAGCAAGGCGGTCAGTGCGGCGGTGAGGTGCTCCTCGGCCCGCCGGTCGGCCACCGTGACCAGGTCGTGCGGTCCGGACTTCTGCGTCACCTCGTGGGCGGCGAGCTGCCGCCAGCGGGGCACGATCTCCTCGGCCGCGGCCTTCCGCATCGCCTCGGTCACAGCCGCCACCAGCGCGTCATCGATCATACGGACATGGAAGCACGCCCCGGGCCCCCGGCGTGCGTCGCCCGTCCGCCGCCACCGCGGCGCTGGGCCCCCGGGGGCCCAGCGCCCGGAACGGTCCCTGCTCCCGGCTCCACACATGGACGCCGTGCTCACCCTCGACCGCCGGGGCTTCCGCACCGTGCGGCCGCTCGGCCGGTACAAGGCGTTCCGGGTACTCCTCGACGACCTGCCCCCGTGAGCACGCGCTTCCCGCGCGCCGCCGGGGCCGGTGGGTGCGTACGCTCGACCGCATGGACAGCGACCCGGAGAACCGGCGACCGCTGGTGGGCATCCTCACCGGCGCCGGGGTGTCGACCGACTCGGGCATCCCGGACTACCGCGGCCCGCAGGGCGTGTGGCGGCGCGACCCGGAGGCCGAGAAGCTCGTCACCTACGACTGGTACATGTCCGATGCGCAGGTGCGGCAGCGGGCCTGGCAGGTCCGCCGGGAGAGCCCGGTGTGGGCGGCCCGGCCCAGCGCGGGGCACCTGGCGGTGGCGGAACTGGAGCGGTCCGGCACGCCGGTGCGGGTCATCACCCAGAACGTGGACGGGCTGCACCAGCAGGCGGGGGTGCCCGCGCGCAAGGTGCTGGAACTGCACGGGAACTCGCGGACGGCGGAGTGCACCGACTGCGCGTGGCGCGGCGCGATGGCCGAGGCGCTCGAACGGGTCGCGGCGGGCGAGGCCGATCCGCGCTGCACCGACTGCGGCGGCATCCTGAAGTCCGCCACCGTCATGTTCGGGCAGTCCCTCGACCGCCGGGTGCTCGCGGAGGCCCTCACGGTCGCCAAGGCGTGCTCGGTCTTCCTCGCGGTCGGCACCAGCCTCCAGGTGCAGCCGGCCGCCTCGCTCGCCGGGCTGGCCGCCGAGCACGGTGCGCGGCTGGTGATCGTCAACGCCGAGCCGACACCGTACGACGCGCTCGCCGACGAGGTGGTCAGGGAGCCCATTCGCACCGCGCTGCCCCCGCTCCTGGACCGGCTCAGGCCCGCGGGCGGCCCCTGACACGTCACGACGTCGCAGGGTCGGCGCCCGGGCCGGGACCGTACGGCTCCGGGGGCCGCAGGCGGGTCAGCCGCTCCCCCGGCGGGCCGGGGCGCTCCGCGGCCCCCGGCCCTCGATGCGGCCGCGCATCAGCAGGGAGTAGAGCAGCAGGGAACTGCCGAGGCCGACGGCCCAGCTGTAGTCGGCCAGCGGTCTGAGGAAGGGGATCAGCCCGTCCGCCGGGAACGGGCCCTCGCCTGGTGCGGAGTACGAACCGCCGACGGCGAGCAGGCCGCCGACGGCGAAGGCGGTCAGCGCCGCCGGGTTCCAGCCGCCTGCGTACCAGTAGGTGCCGTTGCTGCGGTAGAGGGCGGCCACGTCGAGGCGGGTGCGGCGCAGCACCCAGTAGTCGGCGATCAGGATGCCGGCGACGGTGCCGAGGAGGCCGCCGACGGTGCCGAGCCAGGTGAGGACGTAGAAGCTCGGGTTCTCGATCAGCTTCCAGGGGAAGATGACCACGCTGATCGCGCAGGTGATCAGCGCGCCGGTGCGGAAGTCGATCAGTCGGGGCGCCAGGTTGGAGAGGTCGTAGGCCGGGCTGACGAGGTTGGCGGCGATGTTGGTGGAGAGGGTGGCCATCAGCACGACGAAGAGGGCGAAGAGGACGCCGGGGGTGCTCTCCATCCTGGCCGCCAGTTGGCTGGGATCCCAGATCGGCTCGCCGTACACGGCCTGCGAACCCGAGGTGACGAGCACCGAGAGCAGCGCGAACACGGCCATGGTGGTGGGCAGTCCGAGCGTCTGGCCCCACACCTGGGCCCGTTGGCCGACGCCGAACCGGGTGAAGTCGGGAATGTTGAGCGAGAGGGTGGACCAGAAGCCGATCATGCCCATCAGCGCGGGGAAGAAGACCTTCCAGAAGTCGGGCCCCCAACCGAGCGCCGAGGGCTGGTCCAGGAGCGGGCCGAGGCCGCCGGCCTTGTCGGTGATCCAGACCAGCAGCGTGCCCGCCCCCAGCAGCATCAGCGGCGCCGCCCAGTTCTCCAGGCGGCGGACGGCTTCCATGCCGCGGACGATCACCAGGATCTCCACCGCGAGGAAGGCCAGGAAGCACAGCCACCGGGTCCAGGGACAGGAGAGGAACTGGCCGGCGTCCGCCCACCAGCCGCCGAAGGCCCGGCCGCCGAGGAAGAAGATCGCCTGGCCGCCGATCCAGGTCTGGATCCCGAACCAGGCGCAGGCCACGAGCCCGCGCAGCAGGGCGGGCAGGTTCGCCCCGAGGACGCCGAAGGAGGCCCGGGCCAGCACCGGGAAGGGAATCCCGTACTTGGGGCCCGCGTGGCCGGTCAGCAACATCGGCAGCAGCACGACGACGTTGCCCAGGGCGATGGTGAGCACCGCCTGCTTCCAGTCCATGCCCAGCACCACGAGCCCGGAGGCGAGCGTCCACGACGGGATGTTGACGGCCATCCCGATCCACAGCGCCGCGAAGTTGTACGTGGTCCAGCGGCGTTCGGCGAGGGGTACGGGGAGGAGGTCGGCGTTGGCGAAGCGGCCCTCGGCGGATATGACCGGGTCCTCGGGCGCGGGTGCGCCGGCGGGATCGGGTTCGTTGCGGTCGGGGGGAGCGGTCCCGGGCATCGGCACACCTCGTCTGGTCGTCGCGGCGCGGCCCTCCGCGGCAGCGCGGCGCCGGTGCCGGTGCCGGTGCCGCGTTGCGGGGGGTTCGGTGGGAGGGTTCGGGGGTGGGCCGGGAGCTGCGGGCCGGGTCAGTTCGCCAGGGCCGGGATGATCCGGGTGCCGTAGGCGTCGACGGTCGCCTCCTTGGCGTCGTGCATGGCGTAGACGGCGAACTGGTCGACGCCGAGGTCGCGCAGGAGGCGCAGCTTGTCCAGGTGCGCCTCGGGCGGACCCAGCAGGCAGAACCGGTCCACGATCTCGTCGGGCACGAAAGCGGTGTCCGGGTTGTCGGCGCGGCCGTGGTGCGCGTAGTCGTAGCCGGTGCGTGCCTTGATGTAGGAGGTCAGCGCCTCGGGCACCAGGCCGGAGTGCTCGCCGTAGCGGGAGACGAGGTCCGCCACGTGGTTGCCGACCATCCCGCCGAACCACCGGCACTGCTCGCGGGCGTGCACCGGGTCGTCCCCCACGTACGCGGGGGCGGCCACGCAGACGGTGAGGCCGTCCGGGTCACGGCCGGCGTCGGCGGCGGCGTCCCGGACGGTTCTGACCATCCACTCGGTGAGGAAGGGGTCGGCGAGTTGGAGGATGAAGCCGTCGGCCAGCCGTCCGGCCATCGTCAGGGCCTTGGGCCCGTAGGCGGCCATCCAGACGGGCAGCCGTCCGTTCTCGACCCAGGGCAGGGTCAGCGCCGTCCCGTCGACGACGGCCTCGCGGCCCTCGGCGAGGTCGCGGATCGCGGTGATCGCCTCGCCGAGCCGGGCGAGCGTGTTCGGTGGCCGCCCCGCCACCCGCATCGCGGAGTCGCCGCGGCCGATGCCGCAGACCGTGCGGTTGCCGTACATCTCGTTGAGGGTGGCGAAGGTGGAGGCGGTGACCTCCCAGGTGCGGGTGCCCGGGTTGGTCACCATCGGACCGACGATCAGCCGCTCGGTGTGCTCCAGGATGCGGCTGTGGATGACGTACGGCTCCTGCCACAGCACCGCGGAGTCGAAGGTCCAGCCGTAGCGGAAACCGTTCGCCTCCGCCCGGCGCATCAGCGCGACGGTGGCGACGCCGGGCGGGTCGGTCTGCAGGACGAGTCCGAAGTCCATGGTCGATCCCCTCACTCCGTCTCGTGCCTAGTCGAGGTACTGGCAGGTCGACCGCTTGACGTACCGGCCGTGGCCGCTGCGTCCCGTCCAGGTGCCGCGGTCGAGGATTCGCTCCCCGCGGGAGAACACCGTCTGCACCTGCCCGGTGATCTGCTTGCCCTCGTAGGCGGAGTAGTCCACGTTCATGTGGTGGGTCGCCGCCGAGAGGGTCTGCCGGGCGTGCGGGTCGTAGATCACCACGTCGGCGTCCGCGCCGGGGGCGAGGGTCCCCTTGCGGCCGGCGAGGCCGAACATCCGCGCCGGGGTGGCGCAGGCGACGTCGATCCAGCGCCGGCGTGAGAGGTGGCCGTCGACCACACCCTGATGCAGCAGGTCCATCCGGTGCTCGACCCCGGGCATCCCGTTCGGGATCTTCGAGAAGTCGCCACGGCCCAGCTCCTTCTGGCCGGTGAAGCAGAACGGGCAGTGGTCGGTGGAGACCACTTGGAGGTCGTCGGTGCGCAGGCCCCGCCAGAGCGCCGCCTGGTGCTCCTTCGGGCGCAGCGGCGTGGAGCAGACGTACTTGGCGCCCTCGAAGTCCGGCTCGGCAAGGTTGTCGGTGGACAGGAAAAGGTACTGCGGGCAGGTCTCGCCGAAGACCGGGAGCCCGAGGTCCCGCGCCCGGGCGAGTTCCGCCACGGCTTCCTCGGCCGAGACGTGCACCACGTAGAGCGGGGCCCCGGCGACCCGGGCGAGCTGGATGGCCCGGTGGGTGGCCTCCGCCTCCAGCAGCGCGCGGCGGACCTCGCCGTGGTGGCGCGGGTCGGTGCGGCCGACGGCGAGCGCCTGCTCCACGAGCACGTCGATGGCGAGGCCGTTCTCCGCGTGCATCATGATCAGCCCGCCATTGTCGGCGCCGCGCTGCATCGCCCGCAGAATCCGGCCGTCGTCGCTGTAGAAGACGCCCGGGTAGGCCATGAACATCTTGAAGGAGGTCACCCCCTCCCCCACCAGCTGGTCCATCTCCTTGAGGGTGTCGTCGTTCACGTCGGAGAGGATCATGTGGAAGCCGTAGTCCACAGCGCACTGGCCCTCGGCCTTGGCGTACCAGGCGTCGAGCCCCTCGCGCAGCGCGTGGCCGCGGGTCTGCACCGCGAAGTCGACGAGCGTGGTGGTGCCGCCCCAGGCGGCCGCCCGGGTGCCGGTCTCGAAGGTGTCCGAGGAGAAGGTGCCGCCGAAGGGGAAGTCCATGTGGGTGTGGGCGTCCACCCCGCCGGGGACGACGTACCTGCCGTCGGCCTCGACGGTGCGGTCCGCCGTCCAGCTCTCGGCGTAGGCGCTGCCGTGCGCGGCGAGGGCGGCGATCCGCTCGCCCTCGATCAGGACGTCGGCGTGAAGTTCCTCCGCGGCGGTGATCACCAGTCCGCCGCGGATCACGGTGCGGGGCATGTCGGCTCCCTCTCGGTGGGCTGCTCAGGCCGGGCGCGGGGCAGTGCGTGGTGCAGGGCGTCCTCCAGCAGCCGGGCGCCCTCCTCGGCCTCGGCGACCGTCAGGGACAGCGGTGGTGCGATGCGCAGCACCGAGCCGGACAAGCCGCCCTTGCCGATGAGCAGTCCGCGGTCGCGGGCGGCCTCCAGCACCGCCGAGGCGGCGTGAGCGTCGGCGAGTTCCACGCCGATCATCAGCCCGCGGCCGCGGACGTCCCGGACGTCGTCGAGCCCGGCGGTGACGGCGCGGAGCCGTTCCAGGAGCAGCCCGCCGACCCGCCGGGCGTTGCCCTGGAGATCGTGCTCCAGCAGGTGGGCGAGGTTGGCGTTGCCCGCGGCCATGGTGACGGGGCTGCCGCCGAAGGTCGAGATGGAGTGGGCGTCCAGGCTGTTCATCACCTCGGCACGGGCGACGACACCGCCGATGGACATGCCGTTCCCGATACCCTTGGCGAAGGTGAGCATATCGGGGGCGCCGTTGGCGCCGTGCGCCTGCCAGCCCCAGAAGTGGTCGCCGGTGCGTCCCCAGCCCGTCTGCACCTCGTCGCTGATCCACAGGATGCCGTGGTCGCGCAGGACCGTGCGGAAGGCCGCGAACAGTCCGTCCGGCGGGGCGGTGAAGCCGCCGACGCCCTGCACGGGTTCGGCGATCAGGGCGGCCACCCCACGGGAGGTCTGGCCCAGCAGGTCCTCCAGGTCCGCCACGCACGCCTCGATGAACGCGGCGTCGTCGAGGTGGGCGAAGGGTCCGCTGCCGCGGACCCCGCCGTGCACCCAGAGGGTCTGGAGGGGCGAGAGGCTGGTCGGCGACCAGGAGCGGTTGCCGGTGATGCCGACGGTGCTGAACGAGCGGCCGTGGTAGCTGTTGCGCATCGCCAGGATCTGGTTCGACCGGCGGTGCGCGGTGGCGAGCAGCAGGGCGGCGTCGTTCGCCTCGGTGCCGGAGGTGGTGAAGAAGACCCGGGCGTCCGGGATGCCGGAGAGCGCGGCGATCCGCTCGGCGAGTTCGACCATCTGCCGGTTCAGGTAGAGCGTGGAACTGTGGACGAGACGGCCGGCCTGCTCGGCGACCGCCTTCGTCACCTCGGGCAGCGCGTGCGCCGTCATGGTCGTGAGGATGCCGCCGAAGAAGTCCAGGTAGCGGCGGCCCTCGGCGTCCCACACGTGGCGGCCCTCACCGTGCGTGAGCTCGATCGGGCGGTCGTAATACAGCGCGAGCCACTCGGGGAGGACAGCGCGGTGCCGGGCGTGCAGGGCGTCGTGCGGGGGCTGCGGCTCGCTCACGGCTGCACCAGCTCCCCGTACGCGTCGGGCCGTCGGTCGCGGTAGAAGGCCCACTGCTGTCTGACCTCGTCGATCAAACCGAAGTCCAGGTCGCGCACGACGAGTTCCTCCTCCTTGTCGGAGGCCGGCTCTCCGACGAACTGACCGCGCGGATCGACGAAGTAGCTGGTGCCGTAGAAGTCGTTGTCGCCGTAGGGCTCCGACCCGACCCGGTTGATGGCGGCGACGAAGTACTCGTTCGCGACGGCGGCGGCGGGCTGCTCCAGTTGCCACAGGTGGGCCGAGAGGCCGCGGGAGGTGGCGGACGGGTTGTACACCAGGTGGGCTCCGGCCAGGCCGAGCGCGCGCCAGCCCTCGGGGAAGTGCCGGTCGTAGCAGATGTAGACGCCGACGCGGCCGACCGCGGTGTCGAAGACGGGCCAGCCGAGGTTGCCCGGCCTGAAGTAGAACTTCTCCCAGAACCCCTTCACCTGCGGGATGTGGTGCTTCCGGTAGCTGCCGAGCACGCTGCCGTCGGCGTCGACGACGACGGCGGTGTTGTAGTGGAAGCCGGAGCTCTCGCGCTCGAAGACCGGCACCACGAGGACCATCCCGGTCTCCCGTGCCAGCTCCCGCATCCGGGTGACGGTCGGCCCGTCCGGTACCGGCTCCGCCCAGCGGTAGTGCTCGGGGTCCTGCACCTGGCAGAAGTAGGGGGCGTTGAAGACCTCCTGGAACCCGATCACCCGGGCACCCCGGCGGGCCGCCTCCCGGGCGTGCTCCTCGTGTTTGGCAATCATCGACTCGGTGTCGCCGGTCCAGCTCGCCTGCACCAGCGCGGCGCGCACTACGTCGGCCATGAGCTGCTCCTATGTCGGGGCGTCAGCCAGGCTTTACGCGGGTAGACCCGCGCGGGGATGCGACCGTATTCCTCGTCACCCTCGGTGGCAAGACCATCGCTGCAACGTCACCGTGTCGATCACGGGTCGTTCAGGTTTCCCGGGACAGCAGGCCCTCGACGTCCCTGGCGTGCTGGGGTGCGACCGACTCGGCCGCGGCCAGCAGCAGCGGCCCGAGGACACGGCGGTCCGGCTCCGCCACCGCGACGGCCTCCTGCGCGGGACGGGCCCGCAGCAGCGCCGCGAGCAGTTCCGTCGCCTCCGCCCGGTGCCCGCCGGCGTCCAGCGCGAGCGCCGTGCCGGCCACCTCGTCCACCGGCCTGGCCACGCTCTGCCGCAGCAGCCGGCCGCAGTCCCGGTGCCGTCCCGCCGCCGCGAGCGCCGCCGCGGCGGCGGCCAGCGGCTGCGGCGGCAGACAGGCGGTCTCCCACAGCAGCGCGGCGACGTCCGGGGCCAGTCCGGCCCGTTCCAGCGCCGCCGCGAGCAGCGGCACCCGTCCGGCCGGCCACAGCGCCGCCGTGCACAGCAGCGCGTGCGCCTCCCCGCTCCGCCCCGCCGCGCGCAGCCCGGCGAGTCGCGTCACGGCCTCCTCGACCGCGCGTCGGGCCTCCTCGGACACCGGAGGCGGAGCGGTCCCGGTACGGGCGGCGCCGTCCTGGGCCGGTGCCGCGCCGGCGAAGCGCGCGCCGCGGGGCGCCCGCCCCGCGAGCGGCGGTGCGGGGGCGTACGGCTCCGGGGCGGCGGACGCGGTCCCGGGTTCCGTCGCGGCTCCGTGACGCCTGTCTGCGGCGGAGCCCGGCATGCCCGTCCGCCGCTCGCCCGCGTCGGCCGGTACGGACCGCGGGGCGCCCTTCGGCTCAGCGGGGTCGAGCCCGGCGAACCGGGCTCCGCGCGGCCGGGCCCGGGGCCGGATCAGCGCCTGCCCCCCGTCTGCCCCGGGGGGCGCCGGCCCGGGGGCGGGACTGCGGGCGGGAGTGCTCGCGGCAGCGGGCAACGCGGCGAGACGGTCCCGGAGTTCGGTGCACCGGGCCTCGGCGCGCCGGAGATCGTCCCTCGTCCAGGCGAGGTCGGCGGCGCACCGGTCGGCCTCGGCGGTGCCGTCGCCGGACCTGGCCCCGGCGAGGGCCGCCGTCAGCTCCCCCACCCGGCGCCGGGCGTGGTCGCGCGCCTCCTCCATGGCGGTGAGACGCTCCCGCAGTCCGGCTCGTCCGCTGAACTGCCGGTCGTGCGCGGTCACCGCCTCCGCCCAGCGGGGCCGCACCCGGGCGGCGGTCCGCTCCGCCGTGTCGGCGCCGTGCCGCTCGGCCACGTCCTGGAGCAGGGCGTCGACGACGTCCCAGGGCGGTATCTCCCGACCGTCCAGGCAGGCTGCGATCCCCTGCGCGTCCCGCTGCACGAAGACCCCGTACCAGCCCGCGGAGGAGTCGAGCAGCGCGATGACCGCGCGCAGCTCCCTCGCGAAGCCGACCACGGCGTCGGGAAGTCGGTGGCCGTTGCGCCCGTCCGTCATGGGGGCATCCGACACCACGCGTGTGATGTTCCCGGTTACGAACAGGCAACAGGGAGTTTTCCCCGGGAGCGCGCGGGGGCGCACACCCGGCCGTCCCGGGCCACCGCCGGCCGCCCCCGGAGGTCCGGGCCGGGCGGAAACCGCCGTACAGGGCTTAGGCTCCCGCCCCATGGACGACACGTTGCTTCTCCTCGGTGCCGCCCTGCTCGGCGCCGCGCTCGGCGCCGGCACGGGCTGGTGCATACGCACGTATACCTGGCGGCGCGGGCTGCGCCGCACCCAGCGCTTCCTGGGTCTCCCGGACAACTCCGAGTGCCTGCTGGTGGTCAACCGCGAGTCCGGTGGGGACGGCGCGATCGCCCGCAACGACGCCTTCGCGATGCTGGAGCTGTCCGCGCTGGTGAAGGACTGCCAGGCACACGTGCAGGTGCTGTCGGCGGACACCGCTCAGCAGGGTTTCGGGGAGCGGACGGAGTTCTGCGTCGGGGGCCCGGTGTCGAATCGGCGCACCGCCGCCCACCTCCAGTCGCTCCTGCCGGGCGTGCGGGTGGACACCGAGACCGGACAGGGACCCGACCGGGGCTCGTTCAGCATCGGCAGCGAGCGCTACCGGCTGGCGAGCGGCACCGCCGAGCACGTGCTGCTGGCCCGGCTGACGGCGGGTCAGGACGCCCGTCCCGTCTTCCTCGTCTGCGGCCAGCGCTCCATCACCAGCCAGGCCGCCACCCGCTACCTCGCACGCAACCACCGGCGACTCGCCCGCAAGCACGGCGTCAACGGCAGCTTCTGCCTGCTGCTCAAGGTGGTGAACTCACAGGCGTACGGACCGGACGTGGTCGAGTTGGTGGGCGACGTCACCAAGACCGCGACCATGCCGCCGCCGACCCCGGTACCGAGCGGCGACAGCAAAGGCGCCCACCGCGCGAAGTGAGCGGACCGGAAGTGCGGCGGGCGAGCTGATTCCCCGCCCGGGCGGGAAGGCTTACCGCAGCGCCCCGGGCCCGCCCGGGACCGTGGAGAGCCGTGAACACTCGTGGAGAGGGCCCCGCATGGACGACACCAGGCCGGTCTACCAGCGCATCGCGGACGACCTGCGCCGCCGCATCGACGAGGGCGTCCTCCCGGTCGGCGCCCGCATCCCCTCCAGGACGGAACTCAAGGCGGAGTACGCCGCAAGCGACCAGACGGTGGACCGGGCCGTCCGGGTACTCAAGGCCGCGGGCTACGCGGACGGGCAGTTCGGCCGCGGGGTGTACGTCGCGGACCGGGCGCCGCTGGGCACGCTGCTGCGGGACACCAGCACCGTCGACTCCCCGTTCGCCGCCCGCATCCGGGCCGGCGGGCAGTCGGCCACCGTGCCCGCCACCCAGTGGGACGCCGGGTCCAGCAGCACCGTCGCACCGCCGCGGATCGCCGCGCGGCTCGGCGTCGAGACCGGGGCGCCGGTGATGTGCACCCGCTACGAGTTCACCGCGAACCGGCGGCCGCTCCAACTCTGCACGAGCTGGGAGCCGCTTGCGGTGACCGCGGACACCGACGTGGTCCACCCCGAACGCGGGCCGTACGCGCGGCGCGGGGTGCGGGGGCGGTTCGCGGCGATCGGCGTCCAGGTGGTGCGCGCCGCCGAACTCGTCGGCGCGCGTCCGGCGACCACGCCGGAGGCGGGCGCCCTGGGGTGCGCGGCGGGGCAGTGCGTCACGGTGGTGGAGCGCACGCACTTCGACGCGGACGACCGCCCGGTGGAGACCTCGGACCTGGTGATCCGGGCCGACCAGTGGCGTCTGGAGTACCGGATCGACCTCACCGGCCACGGTGAGCGCCTCCGTCAGGCCTCGGAGGCCTCGGCGTAGACCTGGGACAGCTCCGGACTCCCGCTGTCCGCCCAGGAGCGGCCCTCTGCCGCCACGTCCACCTCCCGGCCCGAGGCGAGGAGGACGACCGGGTGCCCGTTCGGCCAGACCTGCCAGCGGGCACCCGCCAGGGTGCGCACCACCACCGTGCCCAGGTAGAGCCCGGCGTCGTTGCCGAGCCAGGGCTGCACGTCCGGGTCCTCGCGCCAGCGCGGCAGCAGCTGGTCCAGTGCCTCCAGGGAGGCGGGCGAATCGTCGAGCGCGAAGCCACTGTCCGCCGCGAGGTCGCGCAGCAGCTCGCACTCGGACAGGAGCTGGCCGATACCCGCGCCGTCCTCCCGGGCCGTGGCCGTCACCGCCGTACCGTGCGCGGGACCGTGGCGCTTGCGCCAGTTGTCCAGGAAGGAGATGTTCATACCCCTCAGGGTCGCATCCGCCGGCAACGGAGCACCACAGGCACGCCGTTCCGTGCCCCTCGCGGCCGGAGGCGGGGACGGCCGGACGGGGTCGCCGGACCCTCGTCCAGGGCGCCGACGAGCGGTGCACCGGGTACCGGCGCTACCGTGGCGGGATCGAATCCCTGCCCGTTTTCTCCACTTTCCGAGCTTTTCCGCTTTCCGAGCTCCACCGCTCCGCGCTGTCCGTCCGTGTCCGGTCCCTCCGGTGAAGGGGTGGCGGGTGCCCTCACGTCCTCGCGGTGCCGCCGTGGCGGCGGCCCTGACCCTGCTCGCGGTGCTTCAGACCGCCCCGGCCGCGGAAGCCCGTCCGGTGGACGCCCGGCCGGTCACGGTCACGGGCCCGGCGGAGCCCGGGCCGGCGGGCCGGGCCGGACGGCAGGGGGCGGCCCGTCCGGTACTGCCGCTGGGGCGGCATTTCGACAACCGGGCGATCAGCTCCCGGGAACGTCCCGGCGAGGCCGACTTCGACGGTGCCGGCAGCTCGCTGCCCGCCGGCGCGCTGGCGGACGCCGGCTGGACGCCGGGCACCGCCGTACGGCTCGACACGGGCACACTGCGGCTGCCCGCCACCCGGCCTGGCCATCCCGACAACGTCCGGGCGGACGGCCAGCGGGTGCTGCTCTCCGGCGCCGGACGGGCCCTGACCTTCCTCACCGCGAGCACCTCCCCGCACTCCGCCTCCGCACCGCGCCACCGGGGCTACCCGGTGACGCGGAGCGGCCACGGCACGGTGCACTACCGGGACGGCGGACGGTCCGCGTTCCGGCTCACCGCGGGCGACTGGCTCCACGGCCCGGAGGCCACCGCCGCCGTCACCCTTCCCCGAATCAACAGCGCGCACGGCGGCCCGGGCGGCCGGCCCCGCCTCTACGCGGTGAGCGTGCCGGTGGAACCCGGCCGCCCGCTCGCCTCGGTCACGCTCCCCCGCGACCCGGGGCCCGGGGCCGACCTGCACGTCTTCGCACTCGCGGTGCACCGGCCCGAGCCGGGGTGGACGGGCAGTTGGGCGGCGAGCACCGGCGGATACACCGCCGTCGGACCGTGGACCGACCGGACGCTGCGCCTGGTGGTGCGGCTGAGCACCGGCGGGACACGGGTCCGTGTCCGGCTGGCGAACACCTTCGCGGACGAGCCGCTGCGCCTGGGGGCGGCGTCCGTCGCCGTCCGCCGCGCGGGCGCCGCCGCCGCCGGACCGCCGGTGCCGCTGACCTTCGGCGGAGCCGGCTCCCCGCGGGTGCCGGCGGGGGCACTGGTCCGCAGCGATCCAGTGCGGCTCCCGGTGCCGGACGGCGCCGAACTGCTGGTCAGCCTGCATCTGCCGGGGACGGTGACGGCGGCCCCGGTGCACGCGGTGGCCCTGACCCGCTCCTACAGCACCGCCGACGGCGCCGGCGACCGCAGCGCGCAGCGGCTCGGCGGCGGCTTCCGGCCCGCCCTCGGGTTCTGGCCCTTCCTGACCGGGGTGGACACCGACGGCGGCGCCGGTGCGGTGGCGGTGCTCGGCGACTCCGTCACCGACGGCGTCGGGTCCACATCGGGGACGGACCGGCGCTGGACGGACGTGCTGGCCCGCCGGCTGTCCGAGGCGCGGCACGACGGCGCCGAGGCCCGCGGAGTGCTCAACCACGGCATCGCGGCCAACCGGATCATCACCGACCGCTACGACGGGGACGGCACCACTGCGGACACGGCGGGCGTGGCCGCCCGGCACCGGCTGGAGCGGGACGTGCTCGCGCAGACCGGGGTGCGCACCCTGGTGCTCTTCGAGGGCATCAACGACCTGCGCTGGGGCCATCCGGCCGCGGAGGTGGTCGCGGGGATGCGGTCGCTGGCGGACCAGGCGCACCGACGGGGACTGCGGGTGGTCGGCGCGACGCTGGCACCGTGCGGAGGGCGGCCCGAGTGCACACCGGCGCTCGACGCCCGGCGGCGCTCCGTCAACGCCTTCGTCCGGGACAGCGGCGGCGTGTTCGATGCCGTGCTCGACTTCGACACGGTGCTGCGCGACCCGGACCACCCGGACCGGCTGCTGCCGCGCTTCGACAGCGGCGACCGGCTCCACCCGGGGGACGCGGGGCTGCGGGCACTGGGCGAGTCGGTCGATCCGGACGTGCTCTTCCCCGGCGGCGCCCCACCCGGAGCGGCCTTCCCCGGCGGCTGACGTCCGGCGGGCTCGGCTCCCCGCCCCGGGCGCGGGACGCCTCTGGCCCCAGCCACGGGAGCGGAGCCGGGTACGGAGGGCGTGCGCCCGGGGCCGCCTACGGTCAGGGCGGTTCCACCCGGTGCAGGCCGCGGACCGGGGACGAGCGGTCGCCCGATGCGGCGAACGGAACGGCGAACGGAACGGCGAGGAGGGCGGCGGTGGGCCGAGGCATCCTCAGACGTCCAGGTCGACGACGAGCGGCGCGTGGTCCGAGGCGCCCTTGCCCTTCCGAGCCTCGCGGTCGACATAGGCGTCCGCGACTGCCGTGCGGAACGGTTCGTTGCCGTAGACGTGGTCGATCCGCATGCCCTTGTTCTTCGGGAAACCGAGCATCCGGTAGTCCCAGAAGGTGAACGGGACGTCGTACTTGAGCGCCCGGGGGCGGACCTCGGCGAGTCCGGCCCCGCCGAGCGCGGCCAGGGCGTCCCGCTCCGCCGTGCTGACGTGAGTGGCGCCCTCGAAGAGGGAGATGTCCCAGACGTCCTCGTCCGCGGGGGCCACGTTGAAGTCACCCAGCACAGCGAAGGGCGCGTCGCCGCGGGCCTCGCCGTCCACCGCCTCCCTCAGCGCGGCCAGCCAGCGCAGCTTGTAGGCGTAGTGCGGGTGGCCCACCTCGCGCCCGTTCGGCACGTACACCGACCACACCCGGACCCCGGCGCAGGTGGCGCTGACCGCGCGCGGTTCCTCGACGTCCTCGAAGGACGGGCCGCCCGGGAGTCCGAGGACGGGGTCCTCGACGCCGACCCGGGAGAGCACGGCGACTCCGTTCCAGCGACCGGAGGCGTTGACCGCGGCCTCGTAACCGCGTTCGCGCAGTCGCTCCGCCGGGAACTGCTCCGCGGTGCACTTCAGCTCCTGGAGGCAGAGCACGTCGGCGCCCGTGGCCTCCGTCCAGTCCAGCAGCCGGTCCAGCCGGGGGTTGATGCCGTTGATGTTCCAGGTGGCGATGCGCAGGCCCATGGTCCCAACCTACCCGCTGCGGCCCCTCCCGGCGGCGCGGTCGGCGGGCTTCCCCGCGGCGGGCCCGGGGCCCGCCGCACCCGGGTCACAGGTCGGCGGACTCCCCCGGGGCCAGCCTCCGGTGCTCGGTGCCGCCGATGCCCGGACCGGCCGACGACAGCATCCGCCCGTACACCGGCCGGGCGAGGTCGGACAGCAGGCCGTCGTGCACGTCGATCGCCTGGCGGGCGCCGACCTCGCGCAGGTACTCGACCACCTCGGCGAACTTGCTCCACGGTGCCTGCAAGGGCAGCAGCAGGGTGTCCACCGTCCGGTCCGGCACGGTGAAGGCGTCACCCGGGTGGAAGACGGCCCCGCCGCCGACGAGGTAACCGACGTTGGAGATCCGCGGGATGTCCGGGTGGATCACGGCGTGCAGCTCGCCGTGGGCCTCCACCTCGAACCCGGCCGCGCGGAAGGTGTCGCCGTGTCCGACGGTGTGCACCCGCCCCGGAAAGGCCGGCGCGAGCTGCTCCGCCACGCTGTGCAGGGTCCACAGCTCCGTCCCGGGGCGGGCCTCCAGGGCGGCGCGCAGCCGCCTCTCGTCGAAGTGGTCGGGGTGCTCGTGCGTGACCAGGATCGCGTCGGCACCCGCGGCGGCCTCCTCCTCGGTGAAACCGCCGGGGTCGATGACGAGTACGCGTCCGTCCTTCTCCAGGCGGACGCAGGCGTGGGTGTGTTTCGTCAGCCGCATGGTCCCCATTGTCCTACTGGCGGTGGGTGGTTTCCTCCCGGACCACGCGTTGGGCCACCGCGAAGGCCGCGTTCGCTGCGGGGACGCCGCAGTACACGGCGGTGTGCATCAGCACCTCGCGGATCTCGGTCGGGGTGAGGCCGTTGCGCAGCGCGGCGCGGGTGTGGAAGGCGAGCTCGTCCAGGTGCCCGCGAGCGACGAGGGAGGTCAGCGTGATCACCGAGCGCGTGCGGCGGTCCAGTCCGGGCCGGGACCAGACCTCGCCCCAGGCGTAGCGGGTGAGGAAGTCCTGGAAGTCCGCGGTGAACTCGTCGGCGCCGGCGGCGGCGCCGTCCACATGGGCGTCGCCCAGCACCTCGCGGCGCACTCGCATCCCGCTGTCGTACGGGTCGGGCCGTCCGGTGGGGGCGTCGGCCGCGGTGAGTTCGGCTATGGCCGCGCTGTGCGGGGGCGCCGGGTCCAGGACGGGCGCGGGCGCTGCGGTGTGCGCACCGCTGGCCGAACCGTCCTGCCAGACGGTGGAGAAGTGCTTCAGCAGCAGCTCCGACACCTCGCCGGGCCGCTCGACGGGAGTGAGGTGCGCGGCGGCGGGCACCATCGCGAGCCGGGCGTCCGGTATCCCGGCGACGAGCGCCCGCGCGTCCGCGGGAGGCGTCGCCTGGTCCTCCGCACCGGCGACGACCAGCGTGGGCACCGTCATCCGCGGCAGCGCGTCGCGGATGTCGAAGGCGGCGAGGGCCTCGCAGGCGGCGATGTAGCAGCCGGGGTCGGTGGTGCGCACCATCTGCACGGCCCAGTCGACGATGGCCGTCTGCACCTGCCGGAAGGTGTCGGTGAACCAGCGTTCCGGGGTGGCGCGGGCGATCGGGTCCAGGCCGTTGGTCCGCACCACCACGCCGCGCTGCCGCCAGTCGTCCGCGGTGCCGTAGCGTGGCGAGGAGGAGATCAGGGCGAGCGAGGTCAGCCGGTGCGGCTGGGTGAGGGCGAGTTGGGAGCCGATCGCGCCGCCCAGCGAGCAGCCGGCGTAGCCGAACCGGTCCGCGCCCACGGAGTCCAGCGTGGCGAGCAGCCGGGCGGCGAGCTCGGGCACGGAGGAGCCCGGGTAGGCGGGCGAGCCGCCGTGGCCCGGCAGGTCGTAGCGCAGCACCCGCCAGTTGCGGGTGAGTTCGGGGAGCTGCCGGTCCCACATGTGCCATGTGGTGCCGAGCGCGGGGCCCAGGACGAGCAGCGGGGCGCGTTCCGGCCCTTCGAGGCGGTACTGCAGGAGGTTCGCCGGTGTCTCACTCACCCGTCAGACCCTCTCACGTCCCACGGGATCGCACACCGCTGGGGGAAGGCCGGTGGCCGTGCTCCTTCCGGCGCCCGTCAGGGGCGGAAGGCCAGTTCGGGCTCCTTCGGAGGGCCGCCGGAGATGCTGGTGGTCAGTTCGGCGCACAGGTCGCGGAGCTTCATGTTCCGGTTCTGCGACGCGGAACGCAGGACACCGAAGGCCTCGTCTGCCGAACACCGCCGCTTCCCCATGATCACGCCGAGGGCCTGGTCGACGACACTGCGGGGCTGCATGGCGGCCTTCATCCACGTGCTCGAAGGCTCCGGCCGGGGCCGCGTAGAGGTTCAGGGCGCTGGCGGTGCGGGTGCGGTCGGCAGTCGGCAGTCGGCAGTCGGCAGTCGGCAGTCGGCAGTCGGCAGTCGGCAGTCGGCAGCGAGAACGAGGCGCGGATGCCGCAGGCCGCGGCACAGGACGGGCAGTCGCCCCATCGCGTCTCCTCGAACATGTCGTGGACCACGACCTCCTTGCCGGAGCGCAGCGCCTGGAGGCAGGGGCCGCCGCCCTGTCCGTACGGCTTCTCGTCGAGCAGTGTCGCCACGGTTCCGGCGCTGACCAGCGTCGGCGGCCGGCCCCCCGTTCCGGCATGATGCCCTCGGCGGAGGCAGAGCCCGAGGGCGGCCTGGTGGCGGCTGACGCGGCGCGGCCGTCACCGCTCAGGCCGCCGTCCCGCCCCCGTGTCCGGGCCGGGAACGCGCCGCGTACTCCCTCGGGCGGCCGGGACGAACGCAACTGACCAGCATGTCAGTCAGTAGCACAACACCGTTTCCACCTGCACTTATATGCTGTGCTTGTTGAGTTAATCGCAACATTGTCCTAGGGTCGCATCTCGTGGAAACCGACGACGTCCTCGACGGCGCACCGACCGCCGACACCGCCGCCCGCGTCCGCGAGGTCATCGCGGACGCGGGCGTCAGCCAGCGCGAGTTCGCGCGCCGTGTCGTCATGGACCCGTCCAAGCTCTCGCGTTCACTGAGCGGCACCCGCCGCTTCACGGCAGCGGAGCTGGCGCGGATCGCCGACGAGGGCCGGGTCGACGCCGGCCGGCTCCTCGGCACCCGGCCGCGCGGGGAGCACACCGCGCCGGCTGTCGGCATCGAGGGCGGGCGACCGTTGCAGATCGTCCGCGAGACGGTCCGGCTGATCGCGGAGTACGGCTTCCACGCGGTGCGGGTCGCCGACATCGCCCGCGCCTGCGCCACCAGCAGCGCCGCGATCCACTACCACTTCCCCGGCCGCGCCGAACTGCTGGAGGCGGCCGTGCGCTGGTGCATGGACGAGGACACCGCGCGCCGTGCCGTCCGTCTCGCCGAGGCGGACGACGCGGCGTCGGAGCTGCGCCGACTCATCGCGCTGCAGACGCCGCGCACCGCACAACAACGCCGCCAGTGGGCGGTGTGGCTCGACCTGTGGGCCGAGGCCGCGCGCTCCACGACGGTCGGCCGACTGCACTCCGAGTACTACCGGCAGTGGCGGGAGACCGTCGCCGACGTGGTACGCCGAGGTGTCGCGGAAGGCGTGTTCCGCGCCGGGCTCGACCCGCAGGCGGCGGCACTGACGCTGACCGCGCTGATCGACGGCCTCGCGACGCACGTCCTCTCGGTGAGCGGGCTGGCGGCCGCGACGGCCGCGGACGAGATGCACTCCGCGCTGACCACCCACGTCACCCACTCGATCCTGGCTCCGTAGCCCGCATGCCGCGGAACTCCGGTCCCTTGCCCCGCATCCCGCCCCGCTCCCGCCGGAGCGGCACGACCTCGGGAGGTTCCCGCATGTCCGTGACCGAGAACGTCATCATCACCTGCGCGCTCACGGGCGCCGGTGACACCGTCCGCAAGAGCCCCCACGTCCCCGTCACCCCGGAGCAGATCGCCGGGAACGCCGTGGCGGCGGCCGCCGCCGGAGCGGCCGTCGTCCACATCCACGTACGCGACCCGGAGACCGGCGCTCCCTCACGCGACCCGAAGCTGTACCGGGAGGTCGTCGAGCGCGTCAAGGAGACCGGCGCCGACGTCGTCATCAACCTCACCGCCGGGATGGGCGGCGACCTGGTCATCGACCCGGGCGACCCACTCACCCACCTGCCGGGCACCGACCTCGTCAGTGGTCCCGAGCGCCTTCCGCACGTCGAGGACCTGCTCCCCGACATCTGCACGCTGGACTGCGGTTCGCTCAACTTCGGCGACGGCTCGAACCTCTACGTCTCGACGCCCGACATGCTGCGCGCGGGCGCGCGGCGCATCCAGGAGCTGGGCGTGCGGCCCGAGCTGGAGATCTTCGACACGGGGCAGCTCTGGTTCGCCAAGCAGTTGCTCGCCGAGGGCCTGCTGGACGACCCGACCGTCTTCCAGCTCTGCATGGGCATTCCGTGGGGCGCGCCCGCGGACCCCGGTGTGCTCCAGTCGATGGTCAACATGCTGCCGGACGGCGCCCGCTGGGCCAGCTTCGCGCTCGGCCGGATGCAGATGCCGTGGGTCGCGCAGTCGATCCTGCTCGGTGGGCACGTCCGTGTGGGCCTGGAGGACAACCTGTACCTCGGCAAGGGCAACAAGGCGACCAACGCGCAGCTCGTCGAGCGGGCCGTGACCCTCACCGAGTCGCTCGGCGCACGCGTCGCGACACCGGACGAGGCCCGTGCCGTGCTCGGCCTCAGATCTCGTCCGTAGCCCCGCGTCCCCTCCCGACGACGACAGGATCTCCCCTCGTGACCTCACCCGAGAACACCTCGCCGGAGCACGTCCGCCGCGTCGCCTGCGCCGGCGCCGGAGTCATCGGCGGCGGTTGGGTCGCCCACTTCCTGGCACGCGGCTACGACGTGACCGCCTGGGACCCGGCGCCCGACGCCGGACGGAAGCTGCGGCGCCTGGTCGACGCGGCGTGGCCGACGCTCGCCCTGCTCGGCCTCGCCGAGGGCGCCTCGGCCGACCGGCTCACCGTCACCGACACACTCGAACAGGCGGTGGGGAACGCCGAGTTCGTCCAGGAGAGTGCGCCCGAGAAGCTCGATCTCAAGCGGGACCTGCTGGCCCGCCTGGACGCGGCGACACCCCCCGGCGTCGTCATCGCCTCCTCCACCTCCGGCTATCCGATGACCGCCATGCAGACGACCGCGGCGGACCCGTCGCGCCTGGTCGTCGGCCATCCCTTCAACCCGCCCTATCTCGTCCCGCTCGTCGAGGTCGTCGGCGGCGAGCGCACCGACGCGGCGGCGACCGCCTGGGCCTCCCGCTTCTACGAGGTCGCGGGCAAGTCCGTGATCACGATGGACGACGAGGTACCCGGCTTCATCGCGAACCGGCTCCAGGAGGCCCTGTGGCGCGAGGCGCTGCACATGGTCGCCAACGGCGAGGCGACGGTCAGGGACATCGACCGGTCGATCACGGAGGGACCCGGGCTGCGCTGGGCGGTGATGGGGCCGATGCTGACGTTCGCCCTCGCCGGAGGCGAGGGCGGCATGGCGCACATGCTGGACCACTTCGGCCCGTCCCTGAAGTCGCCGTGGACACGCCTGGAAGCGCCGGAGCTGGACCGGGAGTTGTACGACGCCGTGGTGGCGGGCTGCGACGAGGCGGCGGACGGCCGCTCCCTCGCGGACCTGGTGGCCGAACGCGACCGCGGCGTCGTCGAGGTGCTGCGCGCCACCGGCCGCCTGGACCGCGAGGAGGGTCCCCGATGAGGGTGTTTCCGCTGTTCCGCAGCACGGTGAGGCCGGAGTGGATCGACTACAACGGGCACATGAGCGAGGCCTTCTACGTCCTGGTCTTCGGCCACGCCACGGACGCGCTGATGAGCGGGACGGGTCTGGGCCCCGGCTACCGCGAGTCCACCGGCTGCTCCCTCTACACGGTCGAGTCCCACACCCGCTTCCTCCGGGACGTCCCCGAGGGCGCCCATCTGGCCATCCGTACGCGTGTCCTGGGGACAGCGGCGCGCAAAATGCGTCTGTCGCACGAGATGTACGCGGTGTCCGCACCGGGTTCAGGACCGGCGGAGGACGCCGCACCGGTGGCGACGACGGAACTGCTCGCGGTCCACGTCGACCAGCAGGAGGGCCGGGCCGCCGCGTTCCCGGAAGCGGTCCGGCAGCGCTTCACGGAACTGACCGAACCGGCTCCCGACTGGGCGGGCCGCTCGATCGCCGCCGTGGCCGGAGGCCCGCAGGCGGACCGGACGTCCGTCGCCGGACGCACCGGTGGCAGCCCCGCGACGGGAGGGACGGCCGGAACCGGTCAGAAATCGGCTTCGGAGACGACGTAGACCTGGGGTCGGTCGGCCTTGTGCCAGTCCACCATCACGGAGAGGTCGGGCCGGTAGTCGCGCTGCTGGACCGAGGTGCCCGCGTAGCGGTGGCCGGGGACGCGGAGATCCCAGCCGACCACGTCGGCCAAACCCTCGCTGACGGTCCGCTCTCCCGGGCGCAGCTCCGCGCGGCTGCTGCCGATCTCGTCGAGGAAGCGGCCGAGCTTCTCCGGCGAGGTGCGGAACTGCACGTACAGGCGGCTGCGTTCCCACGTGTTGGTCTCGAAGTAGCCGACGTAGGTCGACTTCGAGGGGATCGGCACGTCGTAGATCCGCCGGGTGGCCTTGCTCGGCCATTCCCAGACGAGGCCGGTGGCGGACGCCGTCTGCTGCTTGTCCCGGCCGCTGGTGCGGCTCTGGTGGGCGGAGAGCAGCAGGTAGCCGGCCGGAATCGCGATCAGCAGGACCACGACGACCAGGGTGATCCAGTGCCCCGGGGTGCGCCGGGACGGGAGCCGGGGCATGGTGCCGGTGCCGGGTGGCCGGGTCATGGTCACCGGTCCGCCACCCGGTTGCGGGGGGCGAGGCGCAGGTTGGCGGCGGCCCGCTCGTAGCGCTCGTAGCGTTCGAGTCTGCGTCGGTTCGCGCGCCGGAACCGCCGGGCGACCAGTCGGGCGAGGTCGGCGGCTCCCACCATCCCGGCCTCGGGGCCGAGTTCGGCGCGGACGATCCGGGCCTCGGGCCGATAGCCGCGGCCGGTGAGGTGGCGCCGGAAGGAGTCGGTGGCCGGGTTGATCAGCAACTCGTCGGCGGCGCTGACCCCGCCGCCGATGACGAAGCAGGACGGGTCCAGCGCGGCGGCGAGGTTGGCGATGCCGGTACCGAGCCACTGCCCGATGTCCTGGAGCAGTTCCACGCACATGGCATCGCCCTCGCGGGCGAGTTGGGTGATCAGCGGGCCGGTGATCTCCGAGATGTCGCCGCCCACCCGGTCGATGATGCTGTAGGCGACGGGGGACTCGGCCGCGGCCAGTTCCCTGGCCTCGCGCACCAGCGCGTTGCCCGAGCTGTACTGCTCCCAGCAGCCGCGGTTACCGCAGGGGCAGCGGTGCCCGCCGGGCACCACCTGCATGTGGCCGAACTCGCCGGCCACCCCGTACTTGCCCCGCTTGACCTTGCCGTCCTCCAGGATGGCGCCGCCGATGCCGGTACCCAGCGTGATCATGACGAGGTGGTCCTCGCCCTTCCCCGCGCCGAACCGCCACTCGCCCCAGGCCGCCGCGTTGGCGTCGTTGTCGATGAGTACCGGGACGGCCAGCCGCGCCTGGAGGGACTCCCGCAGCGGCTCGTCCCGCCAGGACAGGTGGGGGGCGAACAGGACGCGGGAGCGCTGTGCGTCGACCCAGCCGGCTGCGCCGATCCCCACCGCGTGCACGTCGTGCCGGTCGGAGAGGTCGAGCACCAGCTCCGTGATGGTGTCCTCGACGACCTTGGGGCTCTTGGACTTGTCCGGGGTCTCGGCCCTGGCCTGCTCCAGGATCGTGCCGTCGGCGCCGACCACGCCGGCCATCACCTTCGTACCGCCGATGTCGATGCCCACGGTGGGCACACGCGGCGCGGACAGGTGGGAGCTGCGCTCACGGGTTGCGACGGTGCGCAGCACGGTGGCGCGTGCGGAGGTGCGCTGCGGGCGGTCGCGGTACGTACTCATCTGCTCGATTGTGCCCTACTCTGGGGCCCCGGCACCGGCGCCGGGACGGGCCGTGCCCCCGGTTGCAGCCAACTCGTGACTCAGTTGCTCCAGCTCGCTGCCCCCGGCCATCTCCCGGGTCAGGGCATCCAGGGAGATCTCCGCCCGCTCGTGGCTCCCGGCCATCGCGCCCCGCTTGAGGAGGACGAAACGGTCGCCGACCAGGTACGCGTGGTGGGGGTTGTGGGTGATCAGCACGACGCCGAGCCCGGCGTCCCGGGCGGCCGCCACGTACTTGAGCACCACCCCGGACTGCTTGACGCCGAGCGCGGCGGTGGGCTCGTCGAGGACGAGGACCCGGGCGCCGAAGTGCAGGGCGCGGGCGATGGCCACGCACTGGCGCTCGCCGCCGGACAGGGTGCCGATCGGCTGGTCCACGTCGCGCAGGTCGATGCCCATCCGCAGCAGTTGCTCATGGGTGGTCCGCCGCATCAGGCCCACGTCCATCCGGCGCAGCGGTCCGCGGCCGACACGCGGTTCGGAACCCAGGAAGAAGTTGCGCCACACCGGCATCAGGGGGACGACGGCGAGGTCCTGGTAGACGGTGGCGAGGCCGCGGTCGAGGGCCTCGCGCGGGGAACCGAGCCGGGTCTCCTCCCCCGTGACCCGGTAGCTGCCGGTGTCGTGCCGGTGCAGCCCGGCGATGATCTTGATGAGGGTGGACTTTCCGGCGCCGTTGTCGCCGAGCACGCAGGTGACGCTCCCGGCGTCCACCCGGAGCGAGACGTCGGTGAGGGCCCGGACGTTGCCGTAGGACTTGCTCACCCCGCTCAGCGCCAGCAGCGGCTCGCCCGCCGAGGCGGCGCCCGTCTCGGCAGCGGCGTCGGAGCCGGAGTCGGCCGCGGGGCGCGGGTCGGCGTCGGCGGCCGCGGGGCGCGGGTCGGCGCCGGGATCGGTACCGGGGGGCCGGCCGCTCCCGGCCGGGCCGGGTTCCTCGGGTGCACGGTTCATCTGCTGGCCTCCGCCCGCTTGCGAATCCACAGGTTGAGCAGGGTGGCGAGCAGCAGCATCGCCCCCAGGAAGAACTTGAACCAGTCCGGGTCCCACTGGGCGTAGACGATGCCCTTGCTCGTCATGCCGAAGATCAGCGCGCCGACCGCGGCGCCGACCGCGGACCCGTAACCGCCGGTGAGCAGGCAGCCGCCGATCACCGCCGCGGCGATGTAGATCAGCTCGTTGCCCACGCCCTCGCCGGACTGCACCACGTCGTAGTTGAAGAGCAGGTGCTGGCCGGAGATCCACGCCCCGACCGCGACCCCGAGGTAGAGCCCGATCTTGGTGCGGCCGACCGGCACGCCGACCGCGCGGGCGGCGTCCGCGCCGCCGCCCACTGCGAAGATCCAGTTGCCGACGCGGGTGCGCAGCAGGATCCAGGTCGCCAACGCGACGAGCCCCAGCCACCACAGGACGGTGATCTGGAGGGTGAATCCGCCGAGCGACAGCTGGGAGGCGAAGAGGGCGCGGGCGGAGGAGAAGCCCTCCATGTCGCCGATGCTCCTGGTGGAGACGGTGCCGCTGACCACCTTGGTGAGACCGAGGTTGAGCCCGGTGAGCATGAGGAAGGTGCCGAGCGTGATGATGAAGCTCGGCAGACCGGTGCGGGTGAGCAGCCAGCCGTTGAAGAAGCCCAGGGCGAGCGTGAACAGCAGCGAGACCCCGACCCCCGCCCAGACGTTGGCGGTCATCTGGTAACTGAACATCGAGGAGAACAGCGCGGAGCTGGTGACCATGACGCCGGTGGAGAGGTCGAACTCACCGCCGATCATCAGCAGTGCCACCGGGACGGCCATGATGCCGAGGGTGGAGGCCGCGTAGAGCACCGTGGAGACGCCGGCGGCCCGGAGGAAGCTGTCGGCGGTGAACGCGAAGAAGACGAACACCGCGACCGCCCCGACCACGGCGCCCAGCTCCGGCCGGCTCAGCGCGCGACGCGGCAGCGAGCGCCGCTCAAGTCTGCCGTCGCCGGACCCGGCGTCCGCGGAGGGCGCGGAGGGCGCGCAGCCCTCAGCCGCCTCGGGGGCTGAGGCCGGGGCGCCCTTCGCGGAGGGGGTGCGCGGGGTGCCGGCGGTCACCGGGTGCCCCGCTCGGTGTACTCCTCCAGCGCGGCGGCGTCTTTCTTGCGCAGGATCTGCGGACCGGTCAGGACGGGCTGCCCGCCGCCGAGCATGTCGGCGTTGTACCGGTACAGCCACAGCAGGTCGATGGCCTCGTACCCCTGAAGGTAGGGCTGCTGGTCGACGGCGAAGCCGATGCTGCCGTCCTCAAGGCCCCGCGCTACCTGGGGGTTGAGGTCGAACGTGCTGATCTCCGCGTCCGAGCCGGCCTGTTCGGCGGCCTTGATCGCCGTCGGGGCGAACGGCGCGCCGAGGGTGACCACGGAGTCCACCTCGCGGTCCGTCTGGAGCTCGGCCTCCAGTGAGGACTGGACGCCGGGCATGTTGGTGCCGTCCACGTACAGGTTCTCCACCGTGCCCTCGAAGGTGCTGCGGACGCCGTCGCAGCGCTCCTCGTGGCCGACGTTGCCCTGCTCGTGCAGGAGGCAGACGGCCTTCTTCCGGCCGCGCTCGTTCAGCTCCTCGCCGACCGCCTCGCCGGCGGTCGCCTCGTCCTGGCCGATGTGCGCCAGAGCGCCGAAGTCCGCGGAGAGGTCCTGCCCGGAGTTGATGGTCAACACGGGGATGCCCGCATCGACCGCCTTCTCGACCACCGCGCGCATCGCCTCGGGCTTGGCCAGCGTGACGATCAGACCGTCCACCTTCTGGTCGATCCTGGCCTGGACGAGCTGCGCCTGCTGACCGGCTTCCTTGTCGTGCGAGTAGAGGAAGTCGATGTTGTCCTTGACCGCGGCCTGCTCGGCGCCGCTCTTCACGATGTCCCAGAAGGTGTCGCCGTCCCCCGAGTGGGTGACCATGGCCACCTTCCAGCGCGGGGTGTCCACCGCGGCGCTGCCCCCGGCGCCCTTCGCGCGCTCCTCCTCCGCCCGCTTGCCCCCGGTGCTGCTGCACCCGGCCAGCGGTACCGCCAGGGCGAGCACTGCCGCGGCCACCGCGGCCCTCGTCCGTCGCCTCCTGCGAAACCACACCACGCCGGCCACACGTCCCTCTCGTTCGCTGCTCGCTTGCCGCGGGCCGACGGCCCTGTCGCCGGCGCCCGACGGACCAGTATCCGTCACCTCCACCAGGAGGCCGCCGAGGGGGCGGCAGGCGGAGCGGGGAGCGGGGGCGGGGCGGGCCCGGATGCGGCGGGGTACCGGACCGGACGGAAAGCTGCGCCGACGGGACCGGGAGCCCCCGGCGCGGGCGGGGTCAGCTGCGGACGAGAAGCTGGAAGTCGAAGGAATACCGGGAGGCCCGGTACATGTGGGAGCCGTACTCGACCGTCCGCCCGGTGTCGTCGGAGGTCGTCCGCCGCATGGTCAGCAGGGGGGCACCGACGGGCTCGCCGAGCAGTTCACCCTCGGCCGCCTCGGCGGCGCGGGCCCCGACCGACTGGCGGGCGCTGTGCAGGATGACGCCGGCCGTCCGCATCAGCCGGTAGAGGCCGGTCGTCTCCAACTCGCCCTCGTCCAGGCGGAGCAGCTCGCACGGGATGTGGTTGCGGAGATAGGCCATCGGCTCCCCGTGGGCGAGCCGCAACCGCTCCACCAGCCGGACGTCGGTGCCCTCTGCGACACCCAGGGCCGCGGCCACCTCGGCGGTGGCCCGCTCGGTCTCCAGACGTAGCAGCCTGGTCGCCGGCCGCTGCCCGGCGCTCTCCAGGTCGTCGTAGAGGCTGCTGAGCTCGAGCGGGCGCTTGACCTGGCTGTGCACCACCTGCGTGCCGATCCCCCGGCGTCGCACCAGCAGGCCCTTGTCGACGAGCACCTGGATCGCCTGGCGCACCGTGGGCCGGGACAGTCCGAGCCGGCCCGCCAGGTCGATCTCGTTGCCCAGCAGGCTGCCGGGCGCGAGCTTGCCCTTCTCGACGGCGGATTCGAGCTGCTGGGAGAGCTGGAAGTACAACGGCACCGGGCTGCTGCGGTCCACGCTGAGCTGGAGGTCGGCCGCTTCGTTCTTCGCCACGCGGTGAGCCTAGTTCCTGGTCCGGGTCCGGGGAAGCCGGACATCAAAATGTCCGGACAAAATGTTGACAGGATGCTTCGCACGGCCGAGCGTGAGGCCATGCGCATCGGACTCATCGGCACGGGCCGTATCGGCTCCTTCCACGCCCGCACCCTCCGCGCGCTGCCGGACGTCACGGAGCTGCTCGTCTCGGACGCGGACCGCGCCCGGGCCGCCGGGACCGCCGACGCCGTGGGCGCCACCGTCGCCGACTCGCCGACGGCGCTGCTGGAGTCCGCACCGGACGCGGTGGTCATCGCCTCCGCCACCGCCTCGCACCCCGAGCTGATCACCGCTGCGGCCCAAGCCGGGCTGCCCGCCTTCTGCGAGAAGCCGATCGCCCTCGACCTGGCGGGCACCCTCGCGGTCCTGGAGGCGGTGGAATCGGCCAGCGCCACCCTCCAGATCGGCTTCATGCGCCGCTTCGACCCCGGGTACGCGGCGGCCCGCGAGGCCGTCCGCTCCGGACGGCTCGGCCGGCTGCACACCGTCCGGGCCGTGACCTCCGACGCCGCGCCGCCCCCGGCCGCGTTCCTGCCGCTCTCGGGCGGACTGATCCGGGACTGCCTCGTCCACGACTTCGACATCGTCCGCTGGGTCACCGGCCGCGAGGTGGTCACCGTGCACGCCGTCGGCTCGGACGCCGGACCGGCGATGTTCCGCGAGGCG
Source organism: Streptomyces sp. TAA040 (assembly GCF_000424845.1). Lineage (NCBI taxonomy): Bacteria > Bacillati > Actinomycetota > Actinomycetes > Kitasatosporales > Streptomycetaceae > Streptomyces > Streptomyces sp. TAA040. Next base: position 122,412 of record NZ_AUKR01000008.1, read on the forward strand.
GGGGACGTGGACACCGCCGCCGTACTGCTCACCCTGGACGACGGCACCCTGGTCACGGCGACGGCCACCAGGATGAACGGCGCCGGGTACGACATCCGGCTGGAGCTGGCCGGGGAACGCGAGCAGATCGCCGTGGGTGTGGACGCCCGCACCCCTCTGACATCGGTGGAGCCGGCAGCCGTGCCGCAGCCGGGTGCGCCCTGGCCGGACTTCACGGAGCGCTTCGCCACGGCCTACCGCGCGGAGCTGGAGGCCTTCCTCGCGGTGGCCCGCGGCGAGATCGCCAACCCGTGCGACGGGCGGGAGGCCCTGCACGCGCTCCGGGTCGCCGAGGCCTGCGAGGAATCCCGGCACACCGGCCTCCCCGTCCGCCTCACCGACCACGTCACCTGACGGCCGCCGGTGCCCCTCGTGTCCCGGGACGGGGTCAGGTTCCGAGCCGTACGGGAAGCAGTCCGCGACTCCTGAGCCGCAGGGGCACTGTGCTCCGCTCTCGGTCCGTAGCTCCGGCACCGGCGCCACCTCCGCAGCGGGCGACGGGGCGAGGCCGGAGGAGGTCACGGCGCGCGGCTCGTACACGGCGCCCGAAGGTGCGTACGGCTTCCCGGAGTAGGCGCGTTCCTGCTGGTCGCCGCCCACGCGCGGGGGCGAACCTGACGTCATGAACAGCAAGAACCCACACCTCGCGGCACTGATCGGGGCGACGGACCGGCGCGGGGCCCGGAACGCGGACGACACCGCGGACGGCCACCTCGGTCCGCCGCGCCGGGAGTTCGCCATGCGCTTCAGCTCCACCACCCGCGGGGCCCGACTCGCCCGCAGGCTGGTCTCGCACCGGCTGCACGACTGGCACTACCCTTATCCGTCCGCGCCGAACGAGACGATGGTGCTGCTCGCCGCCGAGCTCACCGCCAACGCCGTGCGCCACGCTCACACGGACGGACGGGACTTCGGGCTGCGGCTCACCGAACGTCCCGGGTCGCTGCGGATCGAGCTGAGCGACTCCCGTACCGGCGGGCTCCCCTCCGCTGCGGCCACCGAGCCGCCGCCGGAGCGGGAGTCCGGACGTGGACTGCTCCTCGTGGCGCACTTCGCCAGCCGCTGGGGCCTGCGTGCGCACGAGGAGACACCGGGCAAGACGGTCTGGGCGGAGCTGGACGTGCCGTGACCGGCGCCCGGGCCTGCGTGCCACCACTCCCCCGGGCAACCCCGGCCGCACCGCCCGGGCGACGGCGCACCCGGGCCTCAGAAGACGGTGCACCGGGGCCCTCGGGACCGCGAACGCGTTTTCTCATCCGGACAGTTCGCGGTGGCGGGCGGCGAGCCGGGCGGCGCCCGCCCCGGTGGGCGATCCCAGCAGCCGGAGCCGGGAGATGCCGCCGTCCGGGAAGATGTCGATCCTGGCCTCGCTGATCGGCGGGGCGTCGGCGAGCAGGAAGCGGTGCACGGTGTCGGGTTGCATCCGGGTGCGGGGCAGCAGCTCCACCCACTCGCCCGAGGCGCCGTCGCGGCCGGATAGCGCGGCCCAGCCGGCCGCGTTGCCCTTGAGATACGCGGTGTCGATCTCCACCGCCCGGAGCAGGGACTGGGCGGTGAGGACATAGTGGATCCAGTCGTGGCCGCGGTCGCGGCGGCGGCGGGTCTCCCAGCCGTCGTCCATCTGCCGGGAGCGACCGGGCATGATGGTGTTGCCGGCGGGCGAGTAGAAGCGGTCGGAGGCGTCCAGCACAGCGCCGCCGTTCTCCAACGCGACCACGTCGAAGGTGCCCAGCGCCGCCAGCCACTCCGGGTCGGGGACGGCCTCGCCGTGCACCCGCAGGCGGGCGATGCCGCCGTCGGGGTGCTGGTTGACCCGCAGGTGGGTAAAGCGCCGGGGGACGTCCACCGGGAAGCCGTTGGCGGCGTGGCCGCCGACGGGGGTGCGGGGGACGAGCACCGTCCACGACGTGTCCTCGGCCAGCAGCTCGCCGGGGGACGCGGTGGCGGGGGCCGCGGTGGCCTCGATCGAGACCGCCTGCGGGTAGTTGCCGCGGAAGTGGGCGGTGTCGACGACGATGCCGCGCACCACGCCGGGGACGCCGAGCCGGACGAGGGCCCAGTCGTGGTCCTCCTGCCCGGGGTGCGGCCGGTCGGCCCCGGTGCCGCGCCTGCGGCGGGTCTCCCAGCCGTCCATGATCTTGCCCTTGTGCCCGAATCGCTCCGGGTCGAAGACGGCCGGGCCGGGCAGCAGCAGGTTCTCGCGCTCGGCGAAGAACTCGTCGTTGGCGGCCATGACCCCGGCCCCGAGCCGACGGTCCGCGAGGTCGGTGCGGGCGGTGAACGCGTGGTCGGCGGTGCGGTGGTCTGCGTACGGGTCGCCGCCGCCGTACGGTGCGGCGTCGCCGGTGAAGTGCAGGGCTGTGGTGTTCTCCGCCGTCATGCCTCGTTCCTCTCGATGATCCGGCCGATCCGTTCGACGGTTCGGCCGTGGTCGGTGACCCGGGTGCCGCGCAACCAGCTCGACCGGACCACGCCGTGCAGGGTGCGGCCGGCGTAGGCGGTGACCGGGTTGCGGTGGTGCAGTGCGGCGGGGTCGACGGTGAAGGCCTCCTCCGGTGCGAGGACGGCGAAGTCCGCGTCGCGGCCGGGCGCGATGGCGCCCTTGCGGGTGAGACCGGCGAGCCGGGCCGGGCCCGCGGACATCCAGCGGGCCACGTCGGTGAGGCCGTGGCCGCGGCGGCGGGCCTCCGTCCAGACGGCGGGCAGCCCGAGCTGGAGCGACGAGATGCCGCCCCAGGCCCCCCCGAAGTCGGGGGTCTTGAGGTCCGGGGTGCACGGGGAGTGGTCGGAGACCACGCAGTCGATCGTGCCGTCCGCGAGCCCGGCCCACAGGGCGTCCTGGTTGGTCCGCTCCCTGATCGGCGGGCAGCACTTGAACTCCGTCGCGCCGTCGGGGACGTCCTCTGCCGTCAGGGTGAGGAAGTGCGGGCAGGTCTCCGCCGTCACCCGCACGCCCGCGGCCCTCGCCCGGGCGAGGCGCGGGAGGGCGTCGGCCGAGGACAGGTGAAGGACGTGCACCCGGCTGCACAGCCGTTCGGCGAGGTCGATCAGCCGGGCGACGGCGTCGTCCTCGGCGCCTCCGGGGCGGGAGGCGAGGAAGTCGGCGTAGCGCGGGCCGGCGGCCCGCGGCGCCCGGCCCAACTGCCCGGGGTCCTCGGCGTGCACGATGAGGAGCCCGTCGAACTCGGCGATCCGCGCTGCGGCGGTCTCCAGTTCCGCAGGGTCGAGCGGCGGGAACTCCTCCACCCCGGACGGGGAGAGGAAGCACTTGAATCCGAACACCCCCGCGTCGTGGAGCGGGCGGAGTTCGCCGGTGTTGCCGGGGACGGCGCCGCCCCAGAAGCCGGTGTCCACGTACAGCCGGTCGGCTGCCGCCTCCCGTTTGGCGGTGAGCCCGCCGGACGTGGTCGTCGGCGGCAGGCTGTTGAGCGGCATGTCGATCAGCGTGGTGACGCCGCCCCCCGCGGCGGCCGCGGTGGCGGTGCGGAAGCCCTCCCACTCGCTGCGGCCGGGGTCGTTGACGTGGACGTGGGTGTCGACGAGGCCGGGCAACAGCGCGTCCGTGCCGAGGTCGACGAGCGTCGCGGTGGCGGGTGGCTCGGTGCCGTGGGGCAGGACGGCCGTGATGGCGCCCGCGGCGACGGCGACGTCCGCGGGACGCTCTCCGTCCGGGGTCACGACGCGGGCGGAACGCAGAACGAGCTCGGTACCGGGCGGGTTCCCGGCGCCGGACTGGGTGACGGTCAACCGGGCCTCCTCGTCGGCGGGCGCCGCGGAGCGGTTGCTCCGGGCGGCTTCCGCGCTACGGAATTCAACGTTCTGTTGAATGAGTTTTGCCCGCCGCAGCGCACCCCGTCAAGCCCTCCCCCGCCGGGCGGGAGCGGCACATCCCTCCGATCATGAGTTCCTCGATACGAAAACAGACTTCCGGACAGCAGAAAATCAGGCGGTTCTCGTCGGCGGCCTTCCTGCGGCGCCGCCCTCCCGCGCAGCGCGCGGGCGGAACGCCGCCGCCCCGGCGCGGACCGGTAGCATGCGCCCCATCCGTCCGAAGGGAACTCCCACGTGCCGCCGTCCGAGTCCAAGACCGATACCGCCAGCCCGGCCGCCGGGGGCGTCCAGTCCCTGGAGCGCGCGTTCGACCTGCTGGAGCGGATGGCGGACGCCGGGGGCGAGGTCGGGCTGAGCGAACTCGCGCAGAGCAGCGGGCTCCCGCTGCCCACCATCCACCGGCTGATGCGCACGCTGGTCGCCTGCGGGTACGTCCGCCAGCAGCCCAACCGCCGGTACGCGCTGGGTCCTCGGCTCATCCGGCTCGGCGAGAGCTCGGCCCGGCTGCTGGGCACGTGGGCCCGCCCCTACCTGGCCCGCCTCGTGGAGGAGACCGGGGAGACGGCGAACATGGCCCTGCTCGACGGGGACGAGGTCGTCTACGTCGCCCAGGTCCCGTCGAAGCACTCGATGCGGATGTTCACCGAGGTCGGCCGCCGGGTACTGCCGCACTCCACCGGCGTGGGCAAGGCGCTGCTCGCCCACCACCCGGCCGAGGAGGTGCGCGCACTGCTCGGACGCACCGGCATGCCGGCCGCCACCGAGCGCACGCTCACCACTCCGGAGGCATTCCTGGAGGCACTGGAGGCGACCCGGGAACGCGGCTGGGCCCTGGACGACAACGAGCAGGAGGTCGGCGTGCGCTGCCTCGCGGTGCCGGTGCCCGACTCCCCCACCGCAACGGCCGTTTCGATCTCGGGACCGGCGGGCCGGGTCACCGACGCCGCGACCGAGAGGATCGTGCCGCTGCTCCAGGAGGTCGCCCGCGACCTGTCGGGGGCGCTGGCCGATCCGGTGGCCGGCTGACGGTCCGACGGCGCGGACGACCGCTGCCCGCCTGCAGCCGGGCCGGAACGGGCGGGACCCCGACCGGCCCGGCGCGGGCGGGCAGAGCGGGTCCGGCTGCGGCGCCGACGACCCGTCCCGCTCCGCACACGGGTCAGGTGCGCACCGGGGGGTCCCCGAAGGAGCCGACGGCCGTGCGTACCTGGGCCAGCGGCCCCGCCAGCGCGCTCACCGAACCCAGGGCTCCGACGACCACGAGCAACGAGCCCTGCAGACGGGCCGCTTCGGGCATCCCACCGGCCACCAGGCCCGCCAGGGCCACGAGTTCCTCCTCCGCCACCTGCCGATCCGGCAACCTGGCCGGATATCCGGCCAGGGCGCGACGCAACTCCGCTACGGCGGTGCGCAGTTCCGCCGCGCGTCTCTCCGCCGACCGCGTGTCCGCCGCCCGCGCGCCTCCCGCCGAGCGCCGCGGGCGGACCACCGTCTGTTCTGTTCGCTTTCCTCGCAACGCGGTTCTCCCCCACACAGAAGCTTCCCGTTTCCGGCTGCCCTCGCCCCGTGCGCCGTGCTTCACCCCGATCCTCGCGTCGGTCAGGCGCGGGGATCGGCCCAGTAAACGCCACTCTGCGCGCTCCGCGCTACACGGAGGGCGAAATTCAACGGAGGGTTTCCCCGCGGGTCGCCGCCCGTTCGGCTGGCGGGCCGGTGCCACGGACCGTACCCTCGGCCGGATGACGCGCCCCCCGGAGCCCCCGGACGCCCCGCCCGTCGCCGGACTGCTGCTGGCCGCCGGGGGCGGGCGGCGGCTGGGCGGACGCCCGAAGGCGCTGCTCCGACACGCGGGCCGGCCGCTCGTCGTGCACGCCGTCCGGGGTCTGCACGCGGGAGGCTGCCACTCCGTCGCGGTCGTCCTGGGCGCCGGGGCCGCCGAGGTGCGGCGCGTGGCGGGCGGCACCGGCGGCGGGCTGGACGGCTGCACCGTGGTCGACAACCCCGACTGGGAGCAGGGCATGGGCAGTTCCCTGCGCACGGGGCTCCGGGCGCTCGCCGCGGCCGCCCCCGGAGCGGGCGCCGCACTGGTGGTCCTGGTCGACCAGCCGGGCATCGGCGGAGCGGCGGTCGCCCGCCTCCGGGCGGCGTACCGCTCCCCCGGCTCACTGGCGGCGGCCTCCTACGACGGCCGGCGGGGGCACCCGGTCCTGCTCGGCGCGGCGCACTGGCCCGGCGTCGCCTCAGCTGCGGAAGGCGACCTGGGCGCCCGGGACTACCTGCGGTCGCGTGCGGCGAAGGTGGTCCCGGTCGAGTGCGGGGACGTCGCCGACCCCGCGGACATCGACACCCCGCAGGACCTCGACCGGCTCCGCTGAACGCACGGAGCGCACGCGCACGGGAGAGCCCGCGGGGAGGGCACCGGCGGGCTGACCGGGGGCGCCGGCGGGCGCGCGGAGGCGGTCGGGGGACCGGAGCGGAGGTCGACCGGGACGACCCTCTCGACGCTCCTGGCATCAACAAACCGTTGAATTTCCGCTATAAGAAAACTAGTGTCCGTTGAGCAGAAGTCACCTGGCACCGGGTGACGCGTACGGCCTTGCCCCGAGCACGTGAGCGCAGCGGTCCCCGGCAGCCCCGGGCCGCGCCGCCGAAGGAGTGACCGCCCATGTCCGCACCAGCGCCGTCTCCGCTGGCCCTCGTCGACGTCGGCCCGGACCGGGCGCCTGCCCGGCAGGACGAGGTCCTCACCGAGCCCGCGCTCGCGTTCCTGGCCGCGCTGCACGCGCACTTCACCCCCCGGCGGGACGAACTGCTCGCCCGACGGGCGGAGCGCCGCGCCGAGATCGCCCGGACCGCCACCCTGGACTTCCTGCCCGGGACGGCACACGTCCGCGAAGGCGACTGGCAGGTCGCCCCCGCACCCGCCGCGCTCCAGGACCGCCGGGTGGAGATCACCGGGCCCACAGACCGGAAGACGACCGTGAACGCGCTCAACTCAGGTGCCCGGGTGTGGCTCGCTGACTTCGAGGATGCCTCCGCTCCCACCTGGGAGAACGTGATCGGCGGGCAGCTCAACCTGACCGACGCGTTCGAGAACCGGATCGACTTCACCGACGCGCGCGGCAAGTCGTACGCCCTGCGGCCCGCCGAGGAGCTGGCCACCGTGGTGGTGCGGCCGCGCGGCTGGCATCTCGACGAGCGTCATCTGACGGCCGACGGGGTGCCGCTGCCGGGCGCCCTCGTCGACTTCGGGCTGTACTTCTTCCGCAACGCCCGACGGCTGCTGGAGTCGGGCAAGGGCCCGTACTTCTACCTCCCGAAGACCGAATCGCACCTCGAAGCCCGGCTGTGGAACGAGGTGTTCGTCTTCGCCCAGGACTACCTCGGCATCCCTCGGGGATCGGTGCGGGCCACCGTGCTGATCGAGACGATCAACGCCGCCTACGAGATGGACGAGATCCTCCACGAACTCCACGAGCACGCCTCGGGGCTGAACGCGGGGCGCTGGGACTACCTCTTCTCCCTGGTCAAGAACTTCCGCGAGGCCGGTGAGCGGTTCGTGCTGCCGGACCGCAACGCGGTGACCATGACCGCTCCCTTCATGCGCGCCTACACCGAGCTGCTCGTGCGCACCTGCCACCGGCGCGGCGCCCACGCCATCGGCGGCATGGCCGCCTTCATCCCCGACCGCCGCGACCCGGAGGCCAACGGGAAGGCGCTCGCGAAGGTGCGGGAGGACAAGGACCGGGAGGCGGGGGACGGCTTCGACGGATCGTGGGTGGCGCACCCCGACCTGGTGCCGGTGGCACGCGCCTCCTTCGACGCCGTCCTCGGCGACCGTCCGCACCAGAAGGAGCGGCTGCGCGAGGACGTGCGGGTGGCGGCGGCCGACCTGCTCGCCCTCGACTCGCTGGACGCGGTGCCCACCCGCCGGGGCCTGGTCGACGCCGTGCAGGTCGGCATCCGCTACACCGAGGCGTGGTTGCGCGGGCAGGGTGCGGTGGCCATCTTCGGGCTGATGGAGGACACGGCGACCGCGGAGATCTCCCGCTCGCAGATCTGGCAGTGGGTGAACGCCGGGGTCGCCCTTCAGGACTCCGGGCAGCCGGACACCACCGCGACCGCCGAACTGGTCCGCCGCATCGCGGCCGAGGACCTGGCGGCGCTCCGCGCCGAGCTGGGTGGCGAGGCCTTCGCCGCCGGGCGCTGGCAGCAGGCGCACGATCTCCTGCTGCGCGTGGCGCTCGACGCGGACTACGCGGAGTTCCTCACCCTGCCCGCCTACGACCTGCTGGAGGGCTGAGGCAGGCACCTCTTCGGCCCGCCGCCGGCGGGCGGCGCCGGTGCCAGGTCGCGGCCTCCGGTCTCAGTCCCCGGCGGCCGTCCGAGCCAGCCGGCGGGCCTCGGTCCGGGCCTCGCGGGCCACGGACTCCTCGTCGACCGTGGTCAGGCGGCCGTCCTCCACCACCGGGCGGCCGTTCACCAGCGACAGGGTCACCTGTGCGGCGGCGCCGAGCACGAGCGCCGCCACCGGGTCGGCGATGGTGGAGTGGCCGAGGCCGTCCAGCTTCCACAGCACCAGGTCGGCGAGCTTGCCGGGCTCCAGGGAACCGATCTCCGCCGCCCGGCCGAGGACCCGCGCACCTCCGAGGGTGCCGAGCCGCAGGGCCTGCCGGACGTCAAGGGCCTTCTCCCGGTGCCTGCCCAACCGGTTGAGCAGCAGGGCGTTGCGCAGTTCGGTGTGCAGTTCGCCGGACTCGTTGGACGCGGTTCCGTCCACGCCGAGGCCGACCGGCACTCCGGCGGCGAGCATGTCGGGCACCCGGGCCGTGCCCGCGGCGAGCCGGGCGTTGGAGGACGGGCAGTGGGCGACACCGGTGCCGCTGCGGGCGAAGGCGGCGAGGTCGGAGTCGTCCATGTGGACGCAGTGCGCCATCCACACGTCCTCGCCGAGCCAGCCGGTGGACTCGAAGTACCCGGTCGGGCCCATGCCGAAGAGTTCACGGCAGAAGCGTTCCTCCTCGGCTGTCTCGGAACCGTGCGTGTGCAGTCTGACCCCCTTGCGGCGGGCCAGTTCCGCGCCCCGGCGCAGCAGTTCGGTGGAGACAGAGAACGGTGAGCAGGGGGCGACCGCGATGTGCAGCATCGAGCCGAAGGAGGGGTCGTGGTGGGTGTCCACCGCCTCCTCGGTCGCCAGCAAGGCGTCCTCGGTGCTCTCCACGGCGAAGTCGGGCGGCAGGCCGCCGTCCGAAGAGCCGCGATCCATCGAGCCGCGGGCCGCGGTGAACCGGACTCCCAGTTCGGCGGCCGCGCCTATCTCCGCGCCCAGCAGGTCGCCTGCCCCGCGCGGGAAGACGTAGTGGTGGTCCATCGCGGTGGTGACACCGCCCCGGGCCATCATCGCCAGCGAGGCGCGGGCCGCCGCGCGCACCATGGGCTCGTCGATGCGGGCCCAGGTGGGATAGAGGGCGACGAGCCAGTCGAAGAGGTTGGCGTCCTGGGCGAGCCCCCGGGTGAGCCACTGGTAGAAGTGGTGATGGGTGTTGACCAGGCCGGGGGTGGCCAGGTGCCCGGCGCCGTCCACCCGGCGGACCACGCCGGTCAGGCCCTCCGGCGCCGGACCCGCCCCGACCACCTCGATGAGGTTGCCGACGACGACCAGGTGGCCCTCGTCGTACTCGGTGCCGCGTCCGTCCACGGTGGCGATCGCGCAGTTCTCGATGACGATGCGCCGTACTGGCGTACCGGCCATGGGGCTACCTCTCGGTTTCCGCCCGCGGGGTGCGGGTCCCGCCCGCGGGGGCGGCGGACGGCTGGACGTCGGGGGCGATGGCGCTGGGGGCGATGGCGCTCCGGGGCCGGAGCGGGGCCCGAGGCGTCACGGGTCGGTCAGGTCGGCCGGGATACGCGCCTCGGCGCCGTCCCGCAGGACAGTGGCCTCGATCAGCCCGTACGGGCGGTCGGCGGCGAGGTAGACGGCACCGTCCGCCACGTCGTTGTCGAGCCCGAAGGGCTCCAGGTCGACCGGGAAGTGGTGCTTGTTGGGCAGCGAGAAACGGATCTCGTCCGTCTCGGGGCGGTTCTCGATCACCCGGGAACCCATCTGGTACAAGGTCTGCTGGAGCGAGAGCGAGTAGCTCTCGGCGAAGGCCTCCAGGATGTGCCGGCGGGTCTGCGCGTAGCTGTCCTCCCAGTCCGGCGCCTCCGATCCGGCACCGTCCCAGCGGTGGCGCCACACGGCGGTGACCGAGGTGGCCAGAATCCGGTCGTAGGTCTCCCGGAGCGTGGTGTAGCGGTCCTTGACGTAGCCCCAGAACTCCGAGTCGGTGGAGTTCAGCACGGTGAGTCCGGTCAGCCCGGAGAGCACCTCCCAGCCCTCGCCGTCGTGGGTGACCTGCGCTGTTCGGGTCTCCCGGCCGCTGCGCACGAACGAGTGAGCGGGCTGCTCGGGACCGCTGGCGGGGCTCCCGCCCTCGGACGACCTCGCTATCCGGTCCCAGGCGTACTCCTCGACGCGGATGCGGGCCCGGGTGAGGGGCTCCTGTGAGGCGACGAAGTGGCGGGCCAGGTGGAGGGCGAACTGCTCGGCGGACTCGACGCCGTACTCCTTGGCGAAGGCGAACACCGTGTTCTTGGTGGTGTCCGTCGGCAGCACGTTGGCGTTGGACCCGGAGTAGTGCACCTCGTCCATGTCGCCGGAGAGCGCGACCGAGACGTTGAGGTCCTTGATGTGGTGGGTGGCGCCGTCGCGGGTGATCCGGACGACGCGGTTCTCCGCTTTGCCGTACTGGTTCCGGCCGAGCGTGGCGGGACGGGCAGGACCGGTGCGTTCTGTCATCGGGGTGTCAGCTCCCTCGGTACACGGAGTAGCCGAACGGGTTGAGCAGCAGCGGCACGTGGTAGTGCTCCCCGGGTTCGACGGCGAAGACGACCGCCACCTCCGGGAAGAACGCGCCGCTGTCCCTTGAGCGGGGGGCGTCCTGCTGTTCCTCGGCTCGTTTGTCGGAGAGGTACGGCTCCACCGCGAAGTGCAGCCGTGCCTCGGCGGTGCCCGCCGGTAGCGCCGGCAGGTCCTTGCAACGTCCGTCGGCGTCCGTCCGCGAGGCGGCGTGCGCCGTCCAGACGGGCTCGCCGCCGGTCTGGTTCCCGCCGCCCCGCTCCTCGCGCGGGCCGCGCACCTCCAGCGTGACGGCGACCCCGCCGGCGGGGCGGCCGAGGCTGGTGTCCAGGATGTGCGTCGACACCGAGACGGCGGGGGCGGATGCGGCGCTCATCGACGGTCTCCTTCGGAGAGGCGGGCGAGGCGGATGCGGTTGATCCTCCCCAGTTCGGCGCGGACGGTCTCCCGCTCCCGGTCCGGTGTGTTGCCGAGCCTGGCGCGGGCCGCGTCACGCAGTTGCTCGGCGGTCAGGCCGGTCGCGCAGACCAGGAAGACATGACCGAACTTCTCCTGGTAGGCCAGGTTGAGTGCGAGCATCTCCTCCCGGAGTCCGGCGTCGGCGTCCGCCATGCCGCGCTGTTCCCGGGAGGAGGCCGGGTCGCCCGGCTGCGGGCGGCCGATGGGGGGATGGCCGGACATGGCCTCGGCGAGACCTGCCGGGTCGAGTTCCGCAGTCGCGGCGTCGCTCGCGGCGAGCAGCGCCGCCTCGTCGGCGAACGGGCGCCGGGTGAGCAGCCCGTCCGCCCAGGCAGTGGAGGCGCACACCTCCCGGAGCAGCGCGCGGGCTTCGTGCGCGCCGGCGACGTTGAGCCGGGCCGGGCCCGGGGCGGACGACGTGTTCACGGGATCCTTTCGGGCTGTGGTGCGCTGCCGACGGGAACAGCTAAACCGCCCGGGAACACGACGTCAACAGTTTGTTGAAAGTCTGTCGGGGAAAAGAGCTCCGCCCGACATCCGGACGACGGCGAGGCAGGCGGGCCGGGGCGAACCGGCGCTCAGGACTGCCCCTTCGCCGCGTTCTCCCTGTTCAGGTAGTTGTAGACGGTGAAACGGCTGACCCCGAGGGCACCCGCGACCGTCTCCACGCCGTGCCGGACCGAGAAGGCGCCGCGCGTCTCCAGCACCCGCACCACGGACTGCTTCGTCCGGCGGTCCAGGTCCCGCAGGGGCTTCCCGTGCCGCCGCTCCAGGTCCAGCAGGAGATGGTCCAGGGAGTCCGAGAGGTGCGGCAGCCGGACGGCCAGCACCTCCTCGCCCTCCCACCTGAGAACGACATCGTCCCCCTCCGCCTGCTCCGGCGGCACGACGCGGCCGCCCAGGGCGTCCACCAGCGGCTGCACGGCCGCGGCGAAGGGGTGCGGCACCGGCCCCGTCATGCCCCCGCCACCCCCCGGTCACCCGGCCCGGGCGCGGCGCCCGCGTCAGCCGCGGCCCCGGACCCACCCGGCACAGCCCCGGGCCCCGGCGCGTCGGGGAGGACGTTGACCTGGACGGAGACCCGGGTGGCACCGGCCTCCAGCGACCTGCGGAGCATCTCGCCCACCGCGGCGAGCACGGCAGGGGCCGGGCCCTCGGCGCTGTTGCCGAAGGGGCCGACGTCCATGGTGTCCAGCGCGGCACCCTGGACGACCTCCCGCGCCACCACGGCGTGCGGCGGGGCCTCGTCCAGGTCGAACGGCTCGGTCGTGAACTCCACATTCAATCGCACGGGCCAAAAGTACCCCGGCGCCCCGCCGGCGCCACCCCCCGAACCCGTACACCGTCCGCACCGCCGGGCCGCGCACGCACTCCGTCGCGGACACCCGTCCCCGCTCCCCTTGGCAGCCTCTCCGGCAGCAAGGTCGGCGGAGGCCCGCCCCACAGACCCCGCGCAGCCCCGCCGCGCCCCGGACCCGCACTTCCGGGTGGCGGCGCCGACAACTCCTGTCGCGCCCGGGCGCCGCCACCCGGAACCCTCCGCCGCCCTCGGGCCCGCCTGCACAGAACCCGCACGGCGAAATGTGCCTCAGTCGACGTGGCGTACGCCCGTTTCGGGGAACATGGGAAGCAGCCGGTGGGGCCGCTTGCCCGTCCGGCCGCCATCGGGGACAGCAGGGCGAGCGGCGAGAAGGGCACAGATGACGGAGAACGTGCCGGTGCACTGTCCGGCATGCGAGCGCGAGCACGCCTACACACCACCGGCCTACCCCTGCCCGTGCGGTGCGCCGGTGCGTCCGCTGCTGGTTCCGCACGCCACCCCGACCGAAGTGCGGCGGCGTACCTGGGCGGACTCCTGGGTCTCGGTGCGCTGCGAGGCGTGCGGACGGCAGGAGGACTGGCCGCATCCCGAACTCGGCTGCGACTGCGGGGCCCTGCTGCGCCTGCCGGTTGCCGACGGCGCGGGCTCCGACCCGTCCCCCGGCCCGGCGGAGGACCCCGCCGCAGGCGCGGGGTACGAGGGGCATCCGGCGACCCGCTCCCCGCGCCGGCGCACCGCGCACGGCGGCGGCCGTTCCGCGGCCCGCAGCCGGCCGGGAGGGCCCACCGACCCGTCCTGGCCGCCCGAGGACTGCGGGCGGTCCGGAGAGCCGGGGCCGCCCGCTCCCGCGGGCAGCGCGACCGGCGAGGCAGGGGCGGCGCCCCGCCCGGAGCCCTCTCCGGAGAGCCGTCCCGCTGACCCGCCGGACACCCGGCCGGAGTTTCGTCCGATGACGATCAGGACCGCGCGGGACGTGGTGCTGGCGGCTGGGCACTTCCTGCGCTGGCTCGGTTTCACCGACGTGCGCGCGGCCGACGCCCGCCCGGCGTCGGGGGTCGATCTGCGCGGCACGGGCGTCGTCGCGCTGGTCGATCCGACCACCGCGCACAGCGGACTGCGGGCCATCGAGACGCTGTGGCTGAACGGGCTCAACGAGTCCTCGGCGCCGGTGTGCTTCGCGCTGGCGGGCTTCACGGGCGAGGCGCGGGCCAGAGCGGACGCGTTGGCGCTGCCCCTGTTCGTCCTGGACCTCACCGGTACGCCCCAGCCGGTCAATCCGGCCGCCGACACCCTGCTGCGCACCGGGGCCTGAGCCGGCCGCAACCGGGGCCTGAGCCGGCCGCAACCGGGGCCGGCTCGGACGCGGGCGCGGCGCTGGAGCTGTTCGTCGAGGTGGGCGGGGAGCTGCGGGACGCCGGGAGGCTGCCGGACCGCCCGGCATGGGCTTCCGCCACCCGGCGACGGAAGGCGGACATGCTGCGGCGCACCCACTTCGACGACGTGCCGCTCAGACCGCGGCGCGTCTACGAGGAGATGAACCGGGCCTTCGGGCCAGGAACCCGTACGTGTCGACCATCGGCCTGTCCCGGATCGCCGGCGCCCAGTTCCTCCACGTCCACCGGCCGCGGCACTGGATCAGCTGCGGCCAGGCCGGCCCGCTGGGATGGACCGTCCCGGCGGCACTGGGCGTGGCCATCGCGGAGCCGGAGGCCACCGTGGTGGCGCAGTCCGGCGACCACGACTTCCAGGTCATGATCGAGGAGCTGGCCGTGGCGGCCCGGTTCCGCATCCCCTGCGTGCACGTCCTGGTGAACGACTCCTGTCTGGGGCTGGTCCGGCAGGCGCAGCGCACCTTCGACATGGACTACCAGGTCGACCTGCCCTTCGAGAACCTCAACGCCCCCGAGCTGAACGGTTACGGGGTGGACCACGTCCGGGTCGCCGAGGGCCCGGGCTGCCGGGCGCTCCGGGTCACCGAGCCCGACCGGCTGCTGCCCGCCTTCGAGGAGGCCCGGGAGCTGGCGGCCAAGCGGCGCGTCCCGGTCGTCGTGGAGGTCATCCTGGAACGGATCACCGACATCGCGATGAGCGGCGGCATCGACACGGTGCAGGAGTGCGAGGAGCTGGCCACCGAGCCGGGCCATGTCCCCACCGCCCTCGGGATCCCCGGCTGACCGGCCCCCGTCAACCGTCGTGCGCGGCGTGTGGCGCGCACGACGCGGAGCCGCGGGGCGACGGCACCGGCGCGCTCCCCCGGAGGGGCCTCCCGCGGGGGAGGACGGGGGTACGGCATCATCATGGGGTGCACACGGGGCAGACGCGACTCACCACGGGCCCGGAACGGCCCGCCCCGCCGTACGCCGTCGGCCCGTCGGCCGGACGGCGGCGGCGTCCGCTCGCGACCCGCGTCGCCGTGCTCCTCCTCCTGGTGGTCAGCCCGCCGCTGCTGGCCAGGGCGCTGGACGTGGACGGCCCGCCGCCACTGCCGCAGCTGCTGGCGTTCCTGCCGTGGCTGATGGTGCCCGGCTGGCTTGCCCTGGCGGCGGCGGCCCTGGCCCGCCGACTGCTGCTGGTCGGCTGGGCACTGGCCGCGCTGGCCTGCACCGGCTGGTTCCTCCAGCCGTACGGGCCCCCGCTGACCATCCCGGGGGACGAGCCGCAGGCCCAGGTGCGGGTGCTGAGCGTGAACCTGGAATTCGGCAACGCGACCGAGGGACTGCTGGAGACCCTGCGCAGGGAACGGCCGCACCTGGTCTCCGTCCAGGAGTGCGACCGCCGCTGCGCCTCGGCGCTCTCCGGCGCCGAGGTGCAGCGGGCCTACCCCCACCGGGTGCTGGCCGGCAGTGATCCGGCCGAGGGGTCCGCGCTGCTGAGCGTGTACCCGCTGCGGGACGAGCGGGAGATCCCGGCGACGCTGGCGATGCCGAGTGCGGTGGCCGATCTCGGCGGGGTGGACCTGCGGGTGCAGGTGGTGCACCCGATGCCTCCGATGCCTGACTCGCTCCCGGTGTGGCGGGCGGAACTGGCGGAACTGCGGGAGGTGGCCCGCAGCCGCGGCGGGATGCGGACGGTGTTCGCCGGAGACTTCAACGCCGGGCAGGACCACGCGGCCTTCCGGGACGTGCTCGACACCGGCCTGCGGGACACCGCCCGGCTGCTCGGCCACTCCCGGACCCCGACCTGGCCGGCCCGTACCGCTCCCTCGCTGGGCGCCCAGATCGACCACATCCTGGTGAGCGGTTCGCTGGTGCCGGTCGGGCTGCGCTTCGTCGACCTGGCGGACACCGACCACCGCGGTCTGCTGGCGGACATCCGGGTGTACTGACCCGGGGCGGCCCGGGCGCCTCCGCGGGCGTGGCACGGGCTCCCCTCCGCCGCAGCGGTGCGCGGGCCGCCGCCGCCGGACACCCGCCCGGACGGGCGATCATGCATGCCTCCGGTCGTACGGGGAACCAGGTGGCGGTCCGGGTGCGTTCTCCTACAGCCGAGGCTCCGCGAAACGGGCCCGTGGGAACGACCGGTGAAAGGGGACCTGGGTGAATCTGCTCGACGCCTTGCTGCTGCTCGCGGTACTGGCCTTCGCGGTGTCCGGCTACCGCCGCGGGCTGGTGGCCGGGCTGGTCTCGCTGGCCGGTTTCGTCGGCGGCGCGGTGATCGGGGTGTGGCTGCTGCCGTTCACCCTGGACTCCGTCGAGCGGGGCACCACCGGTGCGACCCTGGTGGGACTGCTCACGGTGCTGCTGCCCGCCGCGGCGGGCCAGGCCTTCGCGGCACGGCTGGCGTGGCGGCTGCGCAGCTCGCTGACCTGGACCCCGGTGCGCTGGGTGGACGGCGTCGGCGGTGCGCTGGCCAACGCCGTCGCGGTGCTGCTCGTCTCCTGGGTGGCGGCGAGTGCGCTGGTGACCTCACCCTCACTCGGCTTCAACCAGGCCATCCGGGACTCCACCGTGCTGCGGGGCGTCCACGAGCGGATGCCGGAGCAGGCGCCGACCTGGTTCAGCCGGGCGACGGGCGCGCTCACCACCGCCGGCTTCCCGCAGGTCTTCAACCCCTTCGAGAACGAACCGGTCACCGGGGTGGCCGAGCCGTCCGGGGACTCGGTGACCGAGGCCGCCACGCAGGCGGCGCGGCGCAGCTCGGTCAAGGTCCAGGGCATCGCCGAGGTGGACGGCGGCCGGCAGGGCCAGGAGGGCAGCGGCTTCGTCTACGCCGAGAAGCGGGTGATGACCAACGCGCACGTGGTGGCCGGAGTCGACGAACCGACGGTGCAGGTCGGCGGAACGGGTCCCCGGCTGTCCGCGACAGTGGTGCACTTCGACTCCGACACGGACGTCGCCGTGCTGCGGGTCCCCGAGCTGGCGGCTCCGGCTCTGGCGTTCGCCTCCGGACCGTCCCGGGGGTCGCCCGCCGTGGTGGCCGGGTACCCGGAGAACGGCGGGCTGGACCTGCGGGCGGCGACCGTCGCGGGCCGCACCGACGCGCGCGGGCAGGACATCTACGGTTCGAGCATGGTGACGCGGGAGATCCACTCGCTGCGCACCACGGTCCGCCCCGGCAACTCGGGCGGGCCGCTGCTCACCCCGGAGGGCCAGGTGTACGGCGTCGTCTTCGCCCGGTCGGCCACCGACCCGGGCACGGGTTACGCGCTCACCGCGGAGCAGGTGCGGGAGGCCGCCGAGCAGGGGAACGCGTCCACCGAGCCGGTGGACACCGGTAACCGCTCCGCGCTCTGAACGCGGCCGGCCGGCGGTCCCCGCGGAACCGCCGGTCGGCCCCACCGGCTCTCACCGGCCGGAGTGCTGCGCCTCAGAACCGCACGTCGGAGCAGGCGTAGAACGCGTTCGCGGTGTCGTGCACGTTCCACACGGCCAGGATGACGTGGTCACCGGACTTGCCGCTGGGCAGCCTGCCGGTGTGGCTCTCCGTGGTGCCGGGCTGCCGTCCGCCCATCGACACGGTGAGGAACGGCGCCGGTTCCAGGTCGGCCCGGGTCAGCGCCCGGTTCTGGTTCCAGCCGTTCCTGGTGATGTAGTACCGGTAGTCGGTGGTGCGGTGCATCGCCGTGTTCTTCCAGCTGAACGTGTGGTTCTGACCGGCGCTGAGCTGTGTGGTGGGCCAGTTCCCGCCCCGGGGGTCGTCGAGCTGCCCGAATCGGCCGTTGCCTCCGGAACAGATCTGCCCGTCGGCGGGACCGCCGCCGGGGAAGCCCTTGGGCCCCTCGACGCTCTGCGGCTCCCATTGGATGCCGCCGCAGTTGCTGACGGTGCCCTGGTTGCAGTGCATCTGCCGGCTGACGGGCGAGGTGGTGTAGCCGTGGGCCGAGGCGGTACCGCCGGTGGCGACCGCGGTCGCGCCGGCGATACCCAAGGCGATTGCCGCTGCGGTGAGCTTCTTGCGCATGCTTCGCTCCTGCCTGAAGAACGTGGGGAGTTCGGAGAGCGCGCGTGGTCCGGACCAACTCAGAAGTTAGCGCCGACCGTTCGACATGTCCAGACCAATTGCGGGCCGGACCGGAGCGCTTCGGTCCGGTGCCCGGCTCACGCCGACGTGCCGAGCCGCCCCCGCAGGGGCGCCGCACCGTCGTGGTGGATGGGCGTGTGCACACCCGTCAGCGGGAGCCCGGACCCTCCGTGCCGGGCGGCGACGATCTCCGCGGCGATGGACAGCGCGGTCTCCTGCGGCGTCCGTGCTCCCGGGTCCAGCCCGACGGGCGAGCGGAGCCGGGACAGCTCCCCCTCCGTGAGACCGGCCTCGCGCAGCCGGGCGAGCCGGTCGAGGTGGGTGCGCCGGGACCCCATCGCGCCCACGTAGGCGACCGGGAGCCGCAGCGCGCGTTCCAGGAGGGGCACGTCGAACTTGGCGTCGTGCGTCAGGACGCAGAGCACCGACCGGCCGTCGAGCGTGCAGGACTCCAGATAGCGGTGCGGCCACTGTGCCACCACCTCGTCCGCCTCCGGGAAGCGGGCGGCCGTGGCGAAGACCGGACGGGCGTCGCACACGGTGACCCGGAAGCCGAGGAACACCCCCGCCCGCACCAGGGCGGCGGCGAAGTCGATCGCTCCGAAGACCAGCATCCGCGGCGGTGGCACCGACACCTCGACGAGCAGCACCACAGGGGTGCCGCACCGGCCGCCGTCCGCGTCGGTCTCCACGGTGGTCGAGCGGCCCGCGTCGAGCAGCGCCCGTGCCTCGGCGGCGGCGGTCCGGTCCAGGCCCGCGCCGCCGAGCGACCCGTCGACGGTGCCGTCCGGGCGCACGTGCAGGGACCGCCCCAGCAGCTCGGGCGGGCCGGAGACCGTCCGGACCAGCGCCGCCGCCCCTCCCCCGGCCGCGGCGGCCAGCGCTCCGACGAGCGCGGCGCGCCGCGTACCCGCGCCACCGGCCCGGGCCGTGCCGGTGGCGCCCGCCGATCCGGTGGCGCCACCGCGCACCGGGTCGACCAGCACGTCCAGGGTGCCGCCGCAGGTGAGGCCGACGGCGAAGGCGTCCTCGTCGCTGTAGCCGAAGCGCTCGGTGACCGGCTCACCGGTCGCCAGGGCCTCCCGGCACAGCTCGTACACCGCACCCTCCACGCATCCGCCGGAGACCGAGCCGATGGCGGTGCCGTCCGCGTCGACGGCGAGCGCCGCACCGATCCCCCGCGGGGCGCTGCCGTCGGTGCCCACCACGGTGGCGACGGCGAAGTCGCGCCCCTGCGCGCACCACCGGTCCAGTTCTGCGGCGATGTCCAGCACGGGGTCTCCTCTCGAAGCCGCGGAACCGGTACCGGCCGGGGCCAGTGTCCGATGCGGTTGAAGGCGAAGTCGAAGACGAAGAGCGCGGTCAGCAGCCACATGAAGAGGCCCGGCTCCCGCCATTTCCTCTCGGCCAGCTTGATCGCGGAGTAGGCGATCACACCGGCCGCGACGCCGTTGAGGAGGGAGAAGGTGAACGGCATCAGGATCACGGTGAGGAAGACCGGGATCGCCACGGACCGGTCCTGCCAGTCCACGTGCCGGGCGCTTTGCATCATCATGGCGCCGATCACCACCAGCGTGGCGGTGGCGACCTGGCCGGGCACCACCTGCGCCAGCGGGGTGAACAGCGGCATCGCGGCGAAGATCAGCCCGGCGACCACGGCGGAGAGGCCCGTCCCGGCCCCGCTGGCCGACCCCGCTGGCCGACTCGATGAACACGGTCGGGCCCGAGGCGCTGGACATCCCGCCGGTGGCGCCGCCGACGCCGTCGGTCAGCA
The DNA here is from genome assembly GCF_000424845.1 of Streptomyces sp. TAA040. NCBI lineage: Bacteria > Bacillati > Actinomycetota > Actinomycetes > Kitasatosporales > Streptomycetaceae > Streptomyces > Streptomyces sp. TAA040. The sequence continues at coordinate 142,194 of NZ_AUKR01000008.1, forward strand.
GCGCCCGGTTCAGGCCGGGCATCCGTCCCTTGTCGTCGGCGAACTCGGCCTCCTGCCCGACGGCGATGATGGTCGCCATCGCGCCGAAGAACCCGGCCAGCACCAGAGTGAAGACGATCATGGTGACGGTGGTGGCGCCGAGCGCCGCGAACCCGCCGGGCTCGATCTGCCCGAAGAGGCTGAAGTCCGGCGGGTCCACGACACTGTCCGGGATCGACGGGCTGGCGAGCCCCCAGTCCACGTGCCCCGCGCCGACCAGGGCGGTGACGGCGAGCGAGAACACCGTGCCGAGGCCGATGCCGATCAGGATGGCTCCGGGTACCCGCCCGGCCAGCAGCGTGAGGCGGAACGCCGGCACCGGCCAACCGGTGAGCTGCCCGTCGGTGCCCAGGGTGGCCGGAGGGCCGCCCTCCGGGCCGCGCCCCACGAACCCCGCCTTCTCCAGCCCGATCATCGCGACGAAGAGGCCGGTCCCGATGGTGATGGCGTGCTTGAGGCCTCTCGGGATCGCGTTCGTGATCCGCTCCCGGAGGCCGGTGATCACCAGCAGCATGACGGCGGCGCCGTAGATCACGCACATCCCCATGGCCCGCGGCCAAGCCATGCCGGGGACGACCTGGGTGGCCGGGACGCCGGAGACGCCGAGTCCGGCCGCCAGCGCGAGCGGCGCCTTGCCCACCACCCCGTCAGGAGGGTGGTGACGGCCGCGGCGAACACCGTCGCGGCCACCACCGCTCCGGCGGCGAGGGTGTCGCCGTTGACGTCCTCGACGCTGAGCAGCAGCGGGCGCAGCAGCAGGATGTACGCCATCGCCATGAAGGTCGTGACGCCGCCGCGCACCTCGCGGCCCACGGTCGAACCGCGCGCGGAGATGTGGAGAGCGGGCGAGCCGGCTTCTGCCCGCGGCGGTTCCGGGGGCGGCGGGCGGGGCGCCCGCCGGGGACCCGGGGTCCCGTTGTGACTGCGCCATGTGTGCCAACTCCCACGGTTCACAGGGACACCCGTCCGACGTTCGCCGGTACGGGATTGGGGATGCACGACGCGGGGAGTCGGCCCGTGACGAACGAGGGACGGACGTGTGCGCCTCACGGTGGGCGCACGGAGCGGGCGGACCGGAGCCCGGTCCCGGCCGGGGCCCTCCCGGCCGTGGCAGGGGCGGGCGGCGGACCGCCCCGGTTCTCAGGTGCCGGTGAGGTGCTCGGGCCTGACCGGCACCCGGGACAGAGCCAGGCCTGTGGCCTGGCGGATGGCGGCCACCACCGCCGGGGTGGACGAGAGTGTCGGCGCCTCGCCCACGCCCCGCACTCCGTAGGGCGCGTGCGGATCGGCCAGTTCGAGAACGTCGACGGGGATCGTCGGGGTGTCGAGGATGGTGGGGATCAGGTAGTCGGTGAAGGAGGGGTTGCGGACCTTCGCCCTCGGGTCGACGACGATCTCCTCCATCACGGCCAGCCCCAGACCCTGGGTGGTGCCGCCCTGGATCTGGCCGACGACCGACTGCGGGTTGAGCGCCTTGCCGACGTCCTGCGCGCAGGCGAGCTCGACCACCTTGACGAGGCCCAGCTCGGTGTCGACCTCCACCACCGCGCGGTGTGCGGCGAAGGAGTACTGGACGTGGCCCCGGCCCTGGCCGGTGCGCAGGTCGAAGGCCTCGGTCGGCCGGTGCCGCCACTCCTGCTCGACCTCGATCGCCCCGCCCTCAAGGACGTCCGCGAGGGAGGCCAGCACCTCGCCGCCCTCGGTGACCACCGTGCCGCCCTCCAAGCGCAGTTCCGCCTGCGCCCAGGCCGGGTGGTGGGTGCCGAACCGGTCACGGCCCCGTGCCAGCACCCGCTCGCGGACCAGCTCGCAGGAGTGCTTGACGGCGCCGCCGGTGACGTAGGTCTGCCGGGACGCGGAGGTGGAGCCGGCCGAACCGACCCGCGTGTCGGCGGGCTGGACGGCCACCTGGGTGACGCCCAGCTCGGTGCGGGCGATCTGGGCGTGCACCGTGACGCCGCCCTGGCCGACCTCGGCCATCGCGGTGTGCACCAGGGCCACCGGCTCGCCGGCGATCACCTCCAGCCGCACCTTGGCGGTGGAGTAGTCGTCGAAGCCCTCGGAGAAGCCCACGTTCTTGATGCCGACCGCGTAGCCGACCCCGCGGACCACGCCCTCGCCGTGGGTGGTGTTGGAGAGCCCGCCGGGCAGCGCCCGGACGTCGGCCGTGGTGCCCTGCTCCTCGGTGCCGGTCTGCCACTGCCGCTCGGGGGGCATCGGCATCGCCTTGACCCGTCGCAGGATCTCCGCGACCGGGGCCGGCGAGTCCACCTCCTGCCCGGTCGGCAGCCGCGTGCCCTGGGACATGGCGTTCACCCGGCGGAACTCCACGGGGTCCATGTCCAGTTCCGCCGCCAGCCGGTCCATCTGCGACTCGTAGGCGAAGCAGGCCTGGACGGCACCGAAACCGCGCATCGCTCCGCACGGCGGGTTGTTGGTGTAGAGCGCCAGCGCCTCGATCTCGACGTCCTCGACCACGTACGGGCCCACCGACAGTGAGGAGGCGTTGCCGACGACCGCCGGGGAGGCGGACGCGTAGGCGCCGCCGTCCAGCACGATCCGGCACCGCACGTGGGTGAGCCGGCCGTCCCGGGTGGCGCCGTGCTCGTAGGTCAGCCGGGCCGGGTGCCGGTGGACGTGCCCGAAGAACGACTCGAAGCGGTTGTAGACCATCTTGACGGGCCGGCCGGTCCGCAGGGCGAGCAGGCAGGCATGGACCTGCATCGAGAGGTCCTCCCGGCCGCCGAAGGCTCCGCCGACCCCGGAGAGCGTCATCCGCACCTTCTCCGCCGGCAGTCCCAGGACGGGCGCGATCTGCCGCAGGTCGGAATGCAGCCACTGGGTGGCCACGTACAGGTCGACGCCGCCGTCCTCGGCCGGCACCGCGAGTCCGGACTCCGGGCCGAGGAAGGCCTGGTCCTGCATGCCGACCTCGTAGGCGCCGGTGACGACCACGTCCGCCCGGGCGGCGGCCGCCGCCGCGTCGCCGCGGACGATCGGCTGCCGGTGCACGATGTTGGGATGCGCGACATGGGCGGCGTGGTGGTCGTCCCGGCCGGGGTGCAGCACCGGCGCGTCCGCGGCGGTCGCGGACTCCTCGTCGTGGACGACGGGCAGTTCGGCGTACTCGACCCGGATCTTCTCGGCGGCGCGCCGGGCCGTCTCCGGGTGGTCGGCGGCGACGATCGCGACCGGCTCCCCGTGGTGCCGCACCCGGCCGTGCGCCAGGACGGGCGTGTCCTGGATCTCCAGACCGTAGGTGCGGACATCGGTGGGCAGGTCGTCGTAGGTGAGCACCGCGCGCACACCGGGCTGGGCGAGCGCCGCCGCGGTGTCGATCGAGACGATCCCGGCGTGCGCGTGCGGGCTGCGGAGAGTGTGTCCCCACAGCATGTCCTCGTGCCACATGTCCGACGCGTAGGCGAACTCGCCGGTCACCTTCAGGGTGCCGTCCGGGCGCAGCGTGGACTCGCCGATGCCGCCCTTGGCGCCGCTGCCCTGCACCAGGTCGGTGGGTGTGCGGGTGACTTCGGCCATGGTCAGGCTCCTGTTCCCGCACTCGCGGGGTCGGTCCCGCCGCGGGCGGCCGTCAGCCGTACCGCGTCGAGGATCTTCTCGTACCCCGTGCAACGGCACAGGTTGCCGGACAGCGCCTCGCGGATGTCCGCGTCGCTGGGCTGCGGGTTGCGCTCGATCAGTTCGTCGGCGGCGACCAGCAGTCCCGGGGTGCAGAACCCGCACTGCACGGCGCCGGCGTCGATGAAGGCCTGCTGCACCGGGGAGAGCGGGGGCGCCGGGGGCTGCTCGGCGGCAGCCGGCCGGTCGCTGTCCGGGTCGTCGGCGTTCTCCGGGCGGGCCTGCCACCGCCGTGCCGCGTCGGGGTCGGTGCCGCAGGCACCGGAGGCACAGTCCCGGGCTCGCTGCCGGGCGAAGTCGGCCAGCCCCTCGACGGTGACCACCTCCCGTCCCTCGGCCTGGCCGGCAGCGACCAGGCAGGCGCACACCGGCACACCGTCCAGCCGTACCGTGCAGGAACCGCACTCCCCCTGCTCGCAGGCGTTCTTGGAGCCCGGCAGCCCCATCCGCTCGCGGAGGACGTAGAGCAGGCTCTCGCCCTCCCATACGTCGTCGGCCTCCTGCGGACGGCCGTTGACCGTGAGGTTCACGCGCACTGGGTGCCCCCTTCGGTGTCACCGGCCGGACCCGCGCCGCGGTAGGCGTCCCAGGTCCAGCCGAGGGTGCGGCGGGCCATCACGGCCACCGCGTGGCGGCGGTACCGCGCGCTGCCGCGCACGTCGTCGATCGGGTTGCAGGCCGCGGCGGCGAGTTGGGAGAACTCCCGGGCTACAGAGGGGGGCAGGGACCGGCCGCTCTCCCAGAATCCGCCCTCGGCCAGTGCGGCGTTCAGGAAGTCCTCCGCCGCCCTCGCCCGCACAGGGGTGGGCGCGGCGGAGCCGATGCCCGTCCGCACCGTCCCGGTGTCCGGGTGGAGGGCGAGGCCGAAGGCGCAGACCGCGATCACCATCGCGTTGCGCGTACCGACCTTGGAGAACTGCTGCGGGCCCGCGGCCCTTCTGATGTGCACCCACTTGATCAGCTCGTCCGGGGCGAGCGCGTTGCGCTTGACCCCGGTGAAGAAGTCGTCGACCGGCAGGAGACGCGCGCCGCGCACCGACTCGACCTCGACCTCGGCACCGGCGGACAGCAGGGCGGGGTGTGCGTCCCCGGCGGGCGAGGCGGCTCCCAGGTTGCCCCCGACGCTGCCCCGGTTCCGGATCTGCGGGGAGCCGACGGTGTGCGCGGCCAGGGCGAGCCCGGGCAGCTCGCCGCGCAGGTGGTCGATGATGCGGGAGTAGGGGACGGAGGCGCCCAGTCGGACGGTCTCCGCGCCGACCTCCCACTGGTGCAGGAGATCGACCCGGCTGAGGTCCAGCAGGTGGGCGGGCCGACGGTGGTCGAAGTTGATCTCGACCATCACGTCGGTGCCGCCGGCGAGGGGCACCGCCGCGGAATGCTCGGCCTTCGCGGCGAGCGCCTCCTCCCAGCGGGCGGGACGCAGGAACTCCATGGGACCCCTTCTCGGATCGGTCGCGGTGCGGGGCGGGCCCCGCACGGCTGCTGCGGCGGTCGACTCGTGCGTGCGGAGGTCGGTGGAACGCTCGGGCGGTCGGGGAACGGGGACGCTCGGGCGGCCGGGAGAGGGGGCGCTCGGAGTGCGGACGGGAGCTGCGAGGGTTGCGTTACGGCGTGGCGCTGGACGGCGTCCGGGTGCTCCGGCCGCCTCCGGCCCGTCCGCCGAGGGTCGCCGAGCGGTGCTCGGCGGTCCCGGAGGCTCCCCGGGACACGGGCGCGAACGGTTCGTCCGGTGTGGCCCCAGTAGACCGTCCGGGGCAGTGGGCGTGCAGTCACCGATGGCACGAAGCGACTGGCTGAGCGGGCATCCGGTCTTGTAGGTTCGGACGAACGGCGGACGGGGCGCGGGCGAGGGCGAGTGGCGCCTCCCGGTCCGGGGCCCGGTCCCCGCTCTCCTCCGGCGCCCGTCTCCCGCCCGCCGGCCCTTCCGGTGCCCCGCACCCGCGGAACGTCTTCCTCCGCCTCACCTGCTCACGCCCCTCCCTCCCCGCTTCCGACAGAACGGTGATCGACGACATGCGGCTGCGCGCACTGCTGGAGAACGACTCGCTGGGTCTGCGCATGCTCGGCGGGAACGGCGAACTGGACCGCACCGTCCGCGGCGTGATGACCACCGACCTCCGGGACCCCAGCCGCTACCTCTCCGGCGGCGAGCTGGTCCTCACCGGGCTCGCCTGGCGCCGAGGGCCCGCGGACTCCGAGCCGTTCGTCCGCACGCTGACGGCGGCCTCGGTGGCCGGACTCGCCGCGGGCGAGGCCGAGCTGGGCGCCGTCCCGGAGGACCTGGTCGAGGCGTGCGCCCGGCACCGGCTGCCGCTCTTCGCCGTGGACGAGAGGGTGGCCTTCGCGACGATCACCGAGCACGTGGTGCGGCAGGTATCCGGTGAACGGGCCGGCGACCTCGCCGCCGTCGTCGACCGGCACCGCCGGATGATGTCGGCCGGACCAGCCGGCGGGGGCCCCGACGTGGTGCTCGATCTGCTCGGCAACGACCTGGACCTGCGAGCCTGGGTGCTCTCGCCCACCGGGCGGCGGATCGCGGGCCCCGGCCCCGGTGGCCCGGAGCTGCCGGCGGACGTGCGCGCCCAGTTGGCCGCCGCGCACCTCGCCGCCTCCCGCGGCGGCCGGCGCGGCCCCCACCGGGCCGCGGCGGGCCGGGGCGCGGGGGCGGTGGCGTACTCGCTGTTCCCGGTCCGCGACGCCGCTCGGGACCTGCGCGAGACCGTGCTGTCCGACTGGCTGCTGGTGGTGGAGGCGGACGCCGGCGACTGGCCGGACGAACGGCTGGACCTGCTGCACGGGGTGGCACAACTGATCGCCGTCGAACGGGAGCGCACCGACGCGTCCCGCGCCGTCCGCCGCAGGCTCGCCCAGGAGGTGCTGGAGCTGGTCCAGTCGGGCGCCGCTCCGGGGGAGGTCGCCGCCCGGTTGCGGGGGGCTGCTCCGGTGCTGCTGCCCGGCGCGGAGGCGGCCCCGCAGTGGCAGGTGGTGGTCGCCGCGGTGGAGTGGGAGGCCGACGGTTCCCCGGGCGGTCCGGCCGCGCAGACGCTACTGGAGGAGATCCTCGTCGACCCCGGCGGCTCCGGCGGCACCGGCGGCGGCCCGCCGGACCGGGTCTCCGTCGCACTCACCGGCGGCGAGGCGGTCGCGCTCGTGCCGCTCTTCCCCGCCGCTCGCGCCCGGACCGACGCGGCCGGGGCGCCGGCGGGCGGGGGCGCGGCCGTTGGGGCGGGGACGGCGGACGCCCTGCACGCGGACGCCCTGCTCGCCTCGGTGCGGGAGGCGATGGCGGGCGGGCTGGGCGCGGACGGGCGGCTGACCCTCGGAGTGAGTGCGGTGGTCCGCTCGGCCGAGGGGCTGCACGGGGCGCTGGAGGAGGCTCGGCACGCCCGCCGGGTCGCGGCCGCACGGCCCGGACGGGTGTGCGCCGCCGGGCACGAGGAACTGGCCTCGCACGTCCTGCTGCTGCCCTTCGTCCCCGACGACGTACGACGGGCGTTCACCGCACGGTTGCTGGACCCGCTGCGCGCGTACGACTCGCGGCACCGCGCGGAACTCGTCGCCACCCTGGAGGCCTTCCTGGAGGCGGACGGCTCCTGGACCCGCTGCGCCGGACGGCTCCACCTGCACGTGAACACCCTGCGCTACCGGATCGGACGGATCGAGCAGCTCACCGGACGGGACCTGGCGCGGCTGGAGGACAAGCTCGACTTCTTCCTGGCCCTGCGCATGACCTGATCTCCCGGGCCCGCGGGCGCAGGCGCTCACGGGCTCTGCGCGGAGCCGCCGAGCGGGTCGTGCAATTGCAGGGGTGCCGCACGCTGCGGCTTATCCGGAGTGGGAATCGCGGGGGCAAAGCAGCAGCGAAGACGGGTGTGGCCGCATTCGGCAAGACGAAGGCCCGCCCGGTGCGACGGGGGATGCACACCGGACGGGCACAACACCTTTGTACCTCATGCGGCAACGGATATGCATCAGATACCTGTTCGCATTTCCGTCCGTCGGCGAACGGCAGTGAAATCAAGCCACGGAGCCGCACCACCGGTTCCATGGCAGCTCCACCAGCCGGAGGCCGGTGACCGCGTGAGCACGGGGGGCGGCGCCGCCGATTGCCCTGAGGGCGACTTTCCCGTTCACAGCCGGAAAGTCGCCACGCGGCACGGATTCCCGGCCAGCGTGCGCCGTGTTCCGGGTTGCGGTCAGCACCGCGGGCCCGTCGGACGCCGGATCGAGGAGGGAGACGGAGGTTCGCCGAGGCAATGCGCCGGGGCACGGACGGGCCGCGCCTCCGCGCCTCGCGGACAACACCGCCCCCGCTCCGAGGGTCCGGGAAGCCCGCTGGAGTGTTTCCGACCCGCCCCGACTCACGGTCAACGGCCGTCCGCAGGCGGGCGCCGAGTTCGGCTGGATTCGCACGCAGTCCCGGTGGCCCGCCGCGCGGTCACCCCCGCTTCGGCGGAACCGACGCGAGTATCCGCTCGACCACCGGCATCCGGGAGAAGACGGCCACCAGCGCGAGGTGCTCGTGCTCGGCCGCCGGGTCCTCCGCGGCGGCCGAGCACGACCGTGTCGGCGACAGGGCCCGGGAGGTGACCGGCGGCCCGGTTGCTCAGCCCCCGGCGCAGCGCGGCCGCCTCGGCCAGTGCGGCCGTCCGCCGCTCGGTCATGCCCGCCGCCGCGCCGTGGCGCAGCGCGGCGGCGCCACCGAGCACCGGTCGGCTCCAGCGGTCCGCGTGTCCGGTCCAGCGCGGCAGCAGCAACAGCGCGCCGACCACGAAGCCGACCACGGCGGTGCAGAGGACGGCGAGGGCCAGGTTGGCCACGCCGGTGAGCCCGGTCGGACGCGGTGTGGACGCTGGGGCGGAGAGGAGGAAGACGAGGGCCGCTCCGGCGCACATGCCTGCGGTGAGTCCGAGGTCGGTGTTGCCGCGGTCCCGGAGCCATGCGCGGATCTTGACCCCGGCGGGCAGCCAGGCGAGGGCGCAGCAGACCAGGTGCAGCAGGTCGAACACCGCGGCCGCTGCCGGACGGGGCTGGAGTCGCCGTCCGGGACGGGACCGGGGCCCGCGTCCCGCCCCGGCACCGGACGTGGGCCAGGGCCGGGCGGAGCGCGGCGGCGAGTTCGGCGGCACGCTCGGACGATCGCGGTTTCCCGGCGGCGGGCGGCGGGACGACCCGGGCCGTCAGGAGCGTGCCGAGGATCTCGGGCTCCTGCTCGGCGAGGTCGCCGTAGCGGTTGTGCCGGGCGAAGTCGGGAGTGAGCCCCATCCGGCGCATCGCAGTGGCGGCGTCCAGGTGGGGGCGCAGGCCTCCAGCGCGTGTTCGGTCACGGCTGCCCGCTGTTCGTGGCCGAGCAGCAGGTGACCGATTTCGCGGAGGCCGATGTGCACCTGGTGCCACGGGGAGGTACGCCGCTCGTGGAAGATCCAGTACGCCTCGTCGGTGGTCGCCGTCACCCCGGACACCACTCCGTCGAGGTCCATCGGCACGAGGCGCACCGGGCGGCCCAGCCGCTGCTCGGCCCGTGCGCACAGGCCGGTCGGGTCCGTGCCGGGAGAGGGGCCGAGTTCGGCGATGAGCCGGTTGCACCGCCGCCGCATCCGTCTCGTCCGCATGCCCCGCACTCCTCCACGGTGTTCGTGCCCTGTCGCCGTCGGCGGCCGGCAGCGGGGCTCAGCCCTCCCGGCGGGGTGCCTCGGCTCCGGCCCCCCGGGCCGTGGTTCCGCCGCCCCCACCGCTCACTGCGGGTGCCGGGCGGGCCCGGCCCGTGGCGGGCCCCGGGGGCCCCGGGGGCTCGGGCGGTTCCGGCGGCAGGTTCATCTGCTGCCGGAACTGGCCGATGATGGCCGTGAGGCTGTCCTGCACCTCCGGAGGCAGCCCGACCGAGCGCAGGGCGATCGCCCGCACCCGCTGGTCGCGCATGGCCACCAGGAACTGGACCTCCTCCTCCAGCCGCAGCGTCTGGGAGGCGGAGAGGTCTCCCAGCAGGTAGCCGGCCTGGACGCCGAAGAACTTCGCCAGCGCCCGCAGCAGGTCCGGGCTCGGGTTGGCCCGCTTGCCGTTGCGGAGCATGGACAGGTACTGCTCCGTCAGCCGCACGCCGCCGTACTCCCCCGCGTTGCGGCTGATCTCGTCCGCCACGTGGGCGTTCGTGTACGGCGCTCCCGGCGGGTGCATGTTCGCGAACAGGTAGGCCAGCCGCTCGGAAAGCGGGCTGCCCGTCGGCCTGTCGTGTCCTTCGCCCCCGGCTGCCATGTCGTGCACCGCCCCTCGACCCCGTCTTCTCGAATATGTCGGACCGGCCCCCGCCGGTCCTCCGGGCATCCTGCCACGAGCCGCCGGGGGCCGACCACCGGAGTGCGGAGCCGGTGACCGGGCCGCTCCCGGTCCGCTGGACGGCCCGTCGGCCGGGCGGAACGGGTGGCGGTGTCCGTAAGCGGTCGCCTCAGCGGGCGTCCTTCGGAAGGGCCCCGCCGTCACCCAGGCGCAGGTGCTCCACGTGGTAGAAGGCCTCGTCGAGCAGTTGGGCGACATGGCTGTCGTGCAGGCTGTACACGATCCGGCGGCCCTCGCGTGCTCCGCTGACCAGGCCCAGCGCCCGCAGCAGGCGCAACTGGTGGGAGACCGCCGACTGCTCCATGCCGACGGACTCGGCGAGTTCGGTGACCGGCATCGGGCTCTTCCTCAGCCGGGAGAGGATCAGCAGCCGGGACGGGGTCGCGAGGGCCTGTAGTGTCGCCGCGACCGAGGCGGCGCTCTCCGCGTCCAGTGCGGCGGCCGGTGCTCCGTGCCCGTCGGCTCCGTGTCCCATGCCGAGCATGCTACGGTCCCCAGATTACATGAATAACTCTTCACATGTACATTCTCTCCTGCCGAGGTGGCGCCGTGCACCCGTCCCCCGCCCCGACCGGGCGCACCCCGCTGCTCCGGCTGCCCGAGGCCCGCTGGGCGACGCTCGCCGCGGGCCTCTTTCTGTGCGGGCTCGTGCTGCACCTCGCGCCCGCCCCGGCATGGGCCGTCTGGCCGTGCTGGGCCGCCTGCTACGCGGCCGGCGGCTGGGAGCCCGCCCGCTCGGGAGTGGCCGCGCTCCGCGAGCGCACTCTGGACGTTGACCTGCTGATGGTGGTCGCCGCGCTGGCCGCCGCGGCCCTCGGGCAGCCGCTGGAGGGCGGGCTCCTCATCGTGATCTTCGCGGTCTCCGGAGCCCTGGAGGCGTACGCCACCCGCTGCACGGCGGACTCCGTGCGCAGCCTGCTCGACCTGGCGCCGCAGCAGGCCCGCAGGCTCCGTCCGGACGGCCGGGAGGAGTCCGTCGGCGTCGGGGAACTGTCGGTGGGCGAGCTGGTCCTGGTGCGCCCCGGGGAGCGCGTGGGCGCCGACGGGCGCGTCGTGAGCGGTGCGAGCGAGGTCGACCAGGCGTCCATCACCGGCGAACCGCTGCCGGTGGCCAAGGCGGTCGGTGACGAGGTGTTCGCCGGCACGTTCAACGCCCGCGGGATGCTGCGGGTCCGGGTCGGGCGCCCGGCCGCGGAGTCCGTGATCGCCCGGATGGCGGAACTCGTCGAGGAGGCGAGCCGGACCAAGGCACCGCGGCAGCTGTTCATCGAACGAATCGAGCAGCGCTACGCGGCGGGGATGGTGGCCGCCACCCTGGGCGTCTTCCTCGTCCCGCTGCTGCTCGGCGATCCCACGCAGTCCGCGCTGCTGCGCGCCATGACCTTCATGATCGTTGCCTCGCCCTGCGCGGTCGTCCTGGCCACCATGCCGCCGCTGCTCGCCGCCATCGCCACCGCGGGCCGGCACGGCGTCCTGGTCAGGTCGGCCGCCGCCATGGAGCGGCTGGGCGCGGTCGACCAGGTCGTGCTGGACAAGACGGGGACACTGACGACCGGCACGCCCGCCCTCGTGGAGGTCCGTGAACTGGCCGGCAGCCCCGGTCGGGAGCGTCTGCTGCGACTGGCGGCCGCCGCGGAGGAGGGCAGCGAACACCCGCTCGGCCGGGCGGTGGCCGCGGCCCCGGCGGAGCCGCACGGGCTGGTGGTCGACGGCTTCTCGGCGACGCCGGGCCGCGGGGTGGCGGCGACCGTCGACGGCCGGCGGGTCGAGATCGGAGCACCGGGTGCGGAAGCCCGGCCCGAGGCCGCGGAGCTGGACGACCGCGGACTCACCGTGGTGGAGGTGCGGCTGGACGGCGTACCGGCCGGGCTGCTCGGGCTGAGCGACCGGCTCCGCGACGGCGCGGCGGACGCCGTCGCACGGTTGGAGGGACTCACCGGACGCCCGCCTCTGCTGCTGACCGGCGACCGCGGCCCGGCCGCGGCCCGGCTCGCCGCGGAGAGCGGTATCGCCGCCGACGCCGTGCACTGCGCGCTGCTTCCGCAGGACAAGGTGGCCGCGGTGACAGAGCTGGAGCGGAGCGGACGCCGGGTGCTCGCGATCGGCGACGGTGTCAACGACGCCCCCGCGCTGGCCGGTGCCCATTGCGGCGTCGCGATGGGCCGGACCGGCTCCGATCTGACGCTGGAGACCGCCGATGCCGTCCTGGTGCGGGACGACCTGGGTGCGGTGCCGTCAGTGGTGCGGCTGTCCCGGCAGGCGCGGCGGCTGGTGGTGCAGAACCTCGTGATCGCGGGGACGGCGATCGTCCTGCTGGTGGCGTGGGACCTGCTCGGCCACCTGCCCCTTCCGCTGGGCGTGGCCGGCCACGAGGGCTCCACGGTGCTGGTCGGTCTGAACGGACTGCGGATGCTCCGCGAGCGTGCCTGGAGCGGCCGACCAAGATTGTGAAGCAATTCACACCTTTCCCTTGGCCGGGGGGCCGATCCGTGCTGAGATGCGAGCACATCCGGCTCGACGGCGCGCTTGGGGAGGGCACTGTGGCGGAATCCGCCATGTCTCGTTCGGTACGGCTGGACAACGGCGAGGGGGACGATCCGCTCGAACGGGCGGTGTGGCGGCTGCGGTCCCGGGGGTGCTGGGACGACGCGGCGGCGCTGCTGGCCCCCACCGCAGGGACAGACCCGGAGGCCGCCGTGCGACGGGCCGCACTGCTCGTGGAACGCTGCATGTTCACGGCCGGCGGCTGGGCCGCCGCCGAGGACGCCCTGCGCAACGCGGAGGCGCTGGCGGTCGCGGACGACGTGCGCGGCGTCGCGGCATGCGAACGCGGCCACCTCGCGTACGCCTCCACCGTCCTGTCGGTGCGGGACCGCACCGACGAGGCCCGCGCAGCCCTCGGCCGGGCCGCCGCGCTGCTGCCGCCCGGCGCACCGCACCGGGCGCTGCTGGACTTCCGGCGGGGACTCCTCGCCGAGCACATCTCCGAGAACGCGCAGGCCGCGCGCGCCGCCTACCGGCGCGCCCACGCCGGGGCCACCGCGCACGGCAACCCGCTGCTGCAGTCCTTCACCTGGCGCCACCTGGCCGGTCTGGCGCTGCGCGAGGGCGAGCTGACCGAGGCCCGGCACGGCTTCACCGAGTCGCTCCGGTTGCGCGAGGAGCTCGGCTTTCTGGTCGGGATGGCGCCGGCCCTGGTGGCACTGGCGGACGTGGAGACCGGCCCGCGGGCGGCCCGGCTGCGGGCGGAGGCGGAGCGCCTGTTCCGGTTGCTGGGCGGGGTGCCCACCTGGCTGGCCGACCGGCTCGCAGCCGCCTGAGTCCCGGACGCTCCGGCCCCCTCGGGCCGCGCCGCGGCCCGGCTCCGCTCCCGGGAGGCAGCGGTCAGGCAGAGAGGTGCCGGGTCAGAACCTCGCGGACGGCGGACGCGTCCCCCGCCACCAGCGCCTCGACCAGCGCCTGGTGCTCCGCGGCCCGTGTCGCGAGGTCCGGGGCGCGCTCCGCCGCCCCGGTGTCGTCCGGCCGGGCGGCCGGGCGGCAGGTGCGGCGCCACAGATCCTCGGCCACCGCCACGAGCTGCCGGTTCCCGGCCGGATCGAGCAGCGCCCGGTGGAACTCCCGGTCGGCCTCCGCGCAACCGGCCCGGTCGCCGCGCGCGGCCTGCGCGGCGGATGCCTCCGCGAGCGGGCGGAGCCGCTGCCAGTGCGCGGACGGCATCTCCTCCAGCAGCCGCAGCAGCACCGGGAGCTCCAGCAGGATGCGCACCTCGGCGAGCTCGGCCAGGTCGTCAGCGCTGTGCTCGGCGACCCGGAAGCCGCGGTTCGGCACCGTCTCCACCGCGCCCTCGCTGGCCAACTGCTGCATCGCCTCGCGCACCGGGGTGGGCGAGACGTCCCAGCGCTCGGCGAGTGCCGGTGCGGAGTAGACGACCCCGGAGCGCAGCTCGCCGGAGAGCAGCGCCTCACGCAGGGCCGCCAGCACCTGGCCACGCACCGAGTGGCGCTGCGGCATCCGCGGTGCGGGGGTTTCACCGTGGGTGTGCTCGCCACGGGCGGAGCCCGGGCCGCCGTCGGAAGGGGCCGGCCCCGCAGGCCGGGGCCGCTCGGCGGAGGGCTTCCGCGACGGGGCCGATCGGGACTGCTGGACGGGTAGGGCCGCGCCGTCCCCGCCGACGCCTATGACCGGCTCTGCTCGGGTCCGCTCCATCTGTCCGCTCCTGTCCCCTCCGGGTGTCGAAGAGCACGATAGGCCCAGAGTGCCGGAGATCAAACCCGCCCACGATCGGATAAGGTTAGGCTTACCTGCTCGATGATCGTGGAAACGGGAACGTCGTATGGCCGCCACCACCCTCGCTCACGCGCCCGCCGCGTCGACCGCGGAACCGCCGCTGTCCGCCGCCTACACCCGGCTCATGTCGGTGCTGCCGATGCTGCGGATCACCGAGGTGACGGAACCGGGCGCACTGCCCGGCGGTGAGGGCTGGGTCAGCGCGGAGGCGCTCGCCTCCGATCCCGCCGTCCTGGACCGCTTCCTCGCCCAGGACGGCGCGCAGATGGAGCGCGACTACGCCCGCACGGCCCGCCCCGACGTGGTCGCCTCCTTCAGCCTGCACCGCTATGCCTGGCCGGCCACGCTCCTGATCACCGCGCCCTGGTTCCTGCTGCGCCGGGTCCCCAGGTTCGGCCCCGGTGACGTCTCCTTCCACCGCGACACCGGTCGTATCCGGGCGCGTGCCGAATCGTTCGCCTGCCTGCCCGACGACCCGGCCGCGCAGCGGCCGCAGGCCCGGGTGGTCGCGGGTGAGGAGGCCCTGCGCGCCGAGGTCCGGGAGGCGGTCGCCGCCCACCTCGGGCCGGTGCTGGACGCCTTCCGGCCCCGGATGCGGCGCGGGCCGAGGGCGCTGTGGGGCGCTGCCGCGGACGAGATCGTCGAGGGCCTCTGGTACGTCGGGCGGCTGCTCGGCGAGGAGGAGCGGGCCGTGGCGGAGACCTCCCGGCTGCTCCCCGGAGCGACGAAACGCTACCCGGGCGGCGCCGCCTTCCGGGAGCTGACCGCGCCCGGTGGCCAGGTACTGACCACCCGCGACCGGTCGAGCTGCTGCCTCTTCTACACCCTGCGCCCCGAAGACACCTGCGTCACCTGCCCACGCACCTGCGACAGCTCCCGAATCGAGCGCCTGACCGGCCGCAGCTAGTCTGTTCGACTCCCGGGCCCCCTGAACGGCCCCCCGTGCCCCGTTCGGCGGGCTCTTACCCGGAAACCCCTGCGGAGCGTCGAAACTCCGCCAAGATGCTCCCCGAAAGGGAAGCCACGGCCGAGAGCCGAACAAGGGGCACCGATGAGACTGACGGACATATCGCTTAACTGGGTGCTGGCAGGCGTGGTGATGCTCGTCGGCTTCCTCGGCGCGGTGGTGGTGATGGCACGAGGACGCAAGCGCCCCGAGGACCCGGCCCAGGCCGATTCCTGGGAACGCATGGAGGACCGCCGCCGTCGAAAGGAGACGGTCTACGCCACGGCCTCCTACCTGCTGCTGTTCTGCTGCGCAGGGGTCGCCGCAGCCCTCTCCTTCCACGGGCTGGTCGGCTTCGGCCGGGAGAACCTCAATCTCTCGGGCGGCTGGGAGTACCTGGTGCCGTTCGGGTTGGACGGCGCGGCGATGTTCTCCGCGGTGATCGCCGTCCGGGAGGCCAGCCACGGGGACGCGTCGCTCGGCTCCCGCCTGCTGGTCTGGACGTTCGCGGGGGCCGCGGCCTGGTTCAACTGGGTGCACGCTCCGCGCGGCATGGCCCACGCCGGGGCACCGCACTTCTTCGCCGGGATGTCGCTCTCCGCAGCCATCCTCTTCGACCGGGCGCTGAAGCAGACCCGGAAGGCCGCGCTGCGCGAGCAGGGCCTGGTACCGCGTCCGCTGCCGCAGATCAGGGTGGTGCGCTGGTTGCGCGCACCGCGGGAGACCTTCCGCGCCTGGTCGCTGATGCTGCTGGAGGGCGTGCGCACCCTGGACGAGGCGGTCGACGAGGTGCGGGAGGACCGCCGGGAGCAGGAGCAGGAACGCCAGCGCCGCAAGGAGCAGGGGAAGTTGGAGCGCGCGCGTATCAAGGCGCTCAACCGGCAGCACCGGGGCTGGCCGCGCAACCGCACGGCGCAGCCCGCGCTGGAGGTGGAACTCGGCACCGCGACCGTCGAGCCGGGGCAGCTCCCGGTCAGCCGGCGTCCCGCGTTGCAGGCGGTGATGGACGCGGGCGGCGACGGACCGGCGAAGGCCGATTCGTCGGCCAAGCCCGACTCGCTCGGCGACGAGACCAGCCAGGCCAGCCCGCGGCTGGACTCCTTGGAGGAGAAACTGGCCGCCATCGAGCGGCAGTTCGGCTGAGGATCGGCTGCGCGCCGCACGGCGCAGCCGGCACGGACGGCCGGGCAGCGGGAAGGGGGCCGGGACGGCGGATGATCCGTCGGCCGGTCCCCTCCCGGTGCCGGGACCAATACCGGGAGGGGACCGCGGGCACGCGGTCGGTTCAGCTCTCCCAGACGGTCGCGCAGGTGCGGTCGTCGGCATGGCCCTTCACCCGGGTCTGCACGTCCGTCAGGAATCCGGCCAGGCCCGGCGCCTCCGGACCCGACCACCGCTCCGCCAGGTGCTCGGCGAGGGCCGCCTCGGTCCGGAGCGGTTCGCCGAAGCCGGGGCTGCACAGCACCAGCGCGTCCCCCGGCCGGGCGACCGAGGCCCGGAACCGGAACGGGACACCGACCAGCTGCCCGCCCGCCCCGTCCGGTGCGGTGCGCGCGCCGGTGCCGGGGAAGCCCTCGGCCCCGGCACCGGTGGAGGCGCCCGGACGCCCTCGCTCCGGCGCGGCAAGGGCCCCGCCGGAGCGAGGGTCCGGCAGGGAACCCGGCCCGGCGCCGACAGCGCCTTCCCTCTCGTCCGCGCCGGAGCCGCCGTCCCGGCCGGAGGGGTAGCCGCCGGACGGATCGAGGTTCTCCCAGACGCCGTCGCGCAGTCGGAAAAGGCCGCCCTCCCCCACCCCGAAGTGGATCCGGGTGCGGCAGCGCGGATCCACCGGCAGGAGCAGGCACCGCAGTTCGGCGGCGTACTCCTCCGGTCCGCGCCCGGTCTCGGCGGCCCGCGCCCGGAGTTTGCCCATGCTGCGCCCGGTGAGTCGTCCAAGGCCGGACTTGAGGGCCTCGCGCCGGTCCGCGGCGATGTCCTCCGCGAGACGGGCGTGGCTGCGGCCGACGGCTCCGCCGATCCACTCGCAGGCGTCGCGCGCGGCCAGGTGCCCGTCCTCGGCGGCACGGTCGCCGCAGGCTACGGCGATCAGCAACAGCGCCGCGTCACCTGTTCCGAAGCGGGCGACGAGCAGGGCGTCCCCGCGAGGGCGTCCCCGGTAGCGCGCGGAGTCGCCGCGCATCGACACCGCCCGGGCCGTGAGCGGACCGTACCGGGCGCCCTCCAGGACCGTGTCCGGAACCAGCTCGTCGAGCCGGCCGGGGTGCGCCGTCGGCAGGGCCGTCGGCTCGGCCTCGTAGGTGGGCGGCCGGTCCCCCAGGAACTCGGGCCCGCCCGGCGCGGGCCCGACCGGAGCGGGCGCCGGAACCGGTGCGGTACCGGGCTCCCGGCGGCCCTGCTGCCCGGAGCCGCCCGGCCCCGCACCGTACGCCCGGCCGCCCGGCGCCGGCCTGCGCGGCGCCGGCGGCGCGGGCACGATCGCGCGCCCGCCGGGCACGGCACCGGTGTGCCCGGGGGCGGCGGGCGGCGCGGGAGCGGAGGCGGGGCCGTTGCCGCCTCCGCTCCCGACGGTGCGCGAAGCCGAGTCGAAGCGGTCGTCGATGGTGTCCCCCGTCGGTGCGCTGCCGGTGTCGGGGGCGCTCTCGGCATAGAGCTGGCTCCACCAGTCGGGCGGCTCGGCCCGTTCGCCCTGACCTGTCATGCCCTTCATTGTTCCCGCCGCCCGTGACGGGGCACACCCCCGGGTGGCCCCGGACGTGATCACCCCGGCCCTCCGCGGCCGGCGGCCCGCGCCAGGCCGGCGACGAAGGGCCGTGCACGTCAACGTGGTGCTGACGGAATCACCCCCCCGTGGCGGCCAACGGACTCCCAGCACGTCGTGCACTCCGGAGTGCACGACGGACGCGCGCCGCCCCCTTCCCGCGCCGCCCCCACGTGCACCGCTCCGGGAAGCCTCGCCTCGCGCCCGCCGTTGCCCGGAAGGAGCCGCACGGCGCGCGCCGTGCGGCTCCTTCCCCGACGAGGGGCCGATGGCGGACTGGCACTTCGTACCGATGGCCCTGGTGATGCTGCTCGGGCTGCTGGGCACCGCGATCCCGGGGGTCCCCGGCCCGCTGGTCGTCTGGGCGGCGGTGTTCTGGTGGGCCGCGGCCGACCCCGACGCCCCGGGCTGGTGGGTACTGCTGGCCGCGACCGCGGTACTGGTCACCGGCCGGGCCGTCCAGTGGCTGCTGCCGCAGCGGGCCTTCCCGCGCACACCGGTCAGGCGGCGGAACCTGCTGTCGGCCGCCTGCGGAGGCATCGCCGGCTTCTGCCTCCTCCCGGTGCTGGGCATGCTGCCGGGGTCCCTGGCCGGGCTGTACGCCCCCGAGCGGATCCGGCTGGGGTCGCACGGCGCCGCCGCGACCTCCGCCAGGACGACACTGCGGGCGGGCGGCCTGCACATGGCGATCGCCCTCTACGGCTGCCTGCTGGTGGCCGGGATGTGGGCGGTGGTCGCCCTCCGCAACGGGTGATCCCCGAGCCAGCCCGCGACCGGGCGCCACGCACCGGCGCGGACGCGGATCGCGGCGGACGCGCGGCGGCCCGGCGACCGGGCGCGGGTGGGCCGGGCGCGGGCGGCGGCCTTCGGCGGCCCGCGCAGACGACGACACGATGTGTGACCCTGTGGCCATGACGGATACGAGCCAGGACATCCCGTTCAGCCAGACGGAGCGCGCCTACCTGGCGGGCCGGCGACTGGGCAGGCTGGCGACCGTGGACCCCGGCGGACAGCCGCAGGCCAATCCGGTCGGCTTCTTCCCGCAGGAGGACGGGACGGTCCTGGTCGGCGGTTTCGCCATGGGCCGCACGAAGAAGTGGCGCAACCTGCGGGGGAACCCCCGGCTGGCCCTCGTCGTGGACGACCTGGTAAGCGAGTCGCCGTGGCAGGTCCGCGGGGTGGAGATCCGCGGTACGGCCGAACTGCTGGTCGGCGCGCACGAGCTGGGACCGCACTTCAGCGAGGAGGTCATCCGTATCCACCCCCGCTGGATACGGAGCTGGGGACTGGACGAGGGCTGACCCCTCCCTGCGGCCGTTCCCGAGCCCGGGCGGCCGGGCCGGGGAACGGCCGCAGGGGGTGCGAGCGGCCCGGGAGCGTCCGGGCCCGACGTGGCGCGGGGCGGTTCAGGCCCCCGCGGCGAAGAGCCCCGGTTGCTCCGCGGGCAGGACGCCCTCCAGCTCCAATAGCGTGCGCTTCGCCGCCAGGCCGCCGGCGAAGCCGGTCAGTGTGCCGTTCGCGCCGATGACCCGATGGCAGGGCCGCACCACGAGCAGCGGATTGGCGCCGACCGCTCCGCCGACCGCGCGGACGGCGGTCGTCGGCGCTCCGGCGAGCCGGGCCAGTTCCCCGTAGGCCACCGTCTCCCCGTACGGCACCTCGTCCAGGGCGGCCCAGACGCGGCGCCGGAAGTCGGTGCCCTCCGGGAGCAGCGCCAGCTCGAACCGCCGCAGCCGGCCCGCGAAGTACGCCTCGAACTGGCGTACCGCCTCCGCGAACGCGGCATCCTCCCTGACCCAGTCCGGGCCGGCGGCGAGGGCGCCGCGCTGCCGCGGCATGCTCACCGAGGCGAGGACGTCCGGCTTCGGGCCCGCGAACAGCAGCTCGCCCAGCGGGCTCGCGCATCGGGTGTACAGCATCGTCAGCTCTCCTCGGGGCAGGCGGTGTTCCACAGGTGGTGCAGGGCGTAACTGCGCCAGGGGCGCCAGCGTTCCGCACGCCGGACCTCCGTACCGAGCAGGCGGAGTCCCTGACGCACCCCGGCGTCGCCGGGCAGGAAGACGTCGGGGTCGCCGAGCGCCCGCATCCGGATGCAGCCGGCGGTCCAGGGGCCCACGCCGCGCAGCGCGAGCAGCCCGGCCTCGGCCGCGTCCCGCTCCGCACCGGGGTCGAGGACGACCGTGCCGTCGGCCAGCGCGGTGGCGACGGTACGCAGGGCGGCACGTCGGGAACCGGGCATGCCCAGCTCGTCCAAAGCGGCACCGGCCAGGGTGTCCGCCTCCGGGAAGAGGTGGGTGAGACCGCCGTCGGGGTGCGGCAGGGGCTTCCCGTACACGGCGACGAGGCGGCCGGCCAGCGCGCGTGCGGCGGAGACGGTGACCTGCTGGCCCAGTACCGTGCGGACGGCCGACTCGTGTCCGTCGGTGCTGCCCGGGGAGCGCAGTCCGGGGCGGGCCGCCACCGAGGGTGCCAGCAACGGGTCCGCCGCGAGCCGCTCGGTCACCGCGCAGGGGTCGGCGTCCAGGTCGAACAGCCGGCGCAGCCGCTGCACGGCGGTGGTGAGGTCGCGCAGGTCGGTGAGGCGGAGCCGGCAGTCGAGCCGCCCGGGCCCGCCCCGCTCGCCGACCTCGGCGACGGCGTGCCCGTACGGCAGGCGCATCGTGCGACGGTACCGGCGGTCTCCCGGCGGACCGGTCACCTCCTCGACGCCCGCGACGGCGCGCCGGGCGAGGAAGCCGAAGACCTGCGCGGCGTCGTAGGGACGGCGGCAGGCCAGCCGCAGCACGATCCCGCCCTCCGACTCGCCCGCTCCCGTCGTCCCGTCCGGCCTCCGCCCGCGGGCGGAGGGGCCCGCTGGGGCGTTCGGCGCACTGCCGCGCAGGACGGTCGGGGTGAGCGCGTAGACCTCGCGGACGGTGTCGTTGAACTGCCGGACGCTGGCGAACCCGGCGGCGAAGGCGATCTCGGTCACCGGCAGCCGGGTGCTCCGCAGCAGTACGCAGGCGGTGTGCGCACGCTGGGCCCGGGCCAGGGCGACCGGTCCGGCGCCCAATTCGGCGCGGAGCTGCCGCTGCACCTGCCGGGCGCTGTACCCGAGCCGCCGGGCGAGTCCGGCGACCCCCTCGCGGTCCACCACACCGTCCCCGATCAACCGCATCGCCCGGCCGACCGCATCCGCCCGGACGTTCCACTCGGCCGAGCCGGGCGCCGCGTCCGGGCGGCAGCGGCGGCACGCCCGGAAGCCGGCGCCCTGAGCGGCCGCCGCGGAGCGGAAGAACCGCACGTGGGGGCGGTGCGGCGTACGGGCGGGGCAGCTCGGCCGGCAGTAGATGCCGGTGGTGAGCACCGCGGTGAAGAACACGCCGTCGAAACGGCCGTCCCGGCTGCGCACCGCCTGGTACCGGCTCTCGTCGTCCTGCGCCGCTTCCGTCATGGGGTCCAGTGTGCGCCCTGCCCGGGGACGGTCACTGGCGGGATTCGGACGCCGCGATCAGCAGGTAGGGCGAAGGTGCTGACGGACCAGAGGACGAAGAGCGACGAGGTCTCTGCCGCCGACAGTCCCGTTTCGGTGAACAGGACCGCGTAGACCGGGTGGAGAAGGACGAAGTCCTCGCACCACGCGCACAGGCACAGCCTGCGGGTGAGCGAACAGGCTGGAAGGGGCCCCGGGCCGGGTCAATGTCGTCGGTTCATACGGGCATCGTACGCCGCTCCCTTGCCCCGGGGAACGGACTTCCCCGCCGCCGCGGCTCCTTCGCGCACTCCCGGGACCATGCCGGGAGTGCGCGAAGGAGTTCAGCTCTGCGGCAGCCGCTGGAGCAGGCCCCCGCCGAACTCGGCAACCACCGGTCGCGGTGTTCCGGAGGCGTCCGGAGCCGTGAAGGCGAGCCGCCACCGGGTGGGGGCAGAGCCCTCCAGCGGACGGGCCGGAGGAAAGGCGCGGCCGACCTCGTCCACCGTGCAGGACCACGGGCGCAGGTCCCCGACGGTACGCAGCCGCGGGCCCGGCGCGCCGGGAGCCCGGATCAGCCACTCGTTCCACACCGCACCGCCCGGGGCGGCCAGCGCCTCGAACCACAGGGTCGGCCACAGCGGCACCGACCAGCACAGCGCCTCGCACTCCAGGTCGCCGATGGTCCGCGGCAGGACGGCCACCGGTGGCCCGAGCACGGACCGGTAGCGGGCGAGGGTCCCACGGCCCCGCGGCGAGCGGACCGCCGCCTGCCAGCGCCGGTTGGACTCGCGCATCCGGGCCCGGTCGGTGCCCAGCCGGCGCAGCGCGTCGGCCACCAGGTCGGGCTGGAAGTCCGCCATCCGGCGCAGCAGCACCAGTTGGAAGTCCAGCGCGTCGAGCGGTGCGGTCACCACCGGGCCGCCCGGCGCGGGACGGAGCAGGTGTGCGGCACCGGGCCAGCCTACGGGCTGTCCCGCCGCCCCCGCGGGAGGGCCACCGGGCTTCGGATGCGGTGCGCCGCGGACGGCGGGACCTCCGCCTACGCGTCGTAGAGGGGACGATTCCGAACGCGGCGAGCCACCGTAGCTGACGCCGTGCGCCCGCCGGGGAGGGCGGGGCAGCCCTCAGGACCGTCCGGGTCGGCCGCGTTTCCGCTCGGCCATGTGGCGCCCGAGCGCCTGGCGCTGCGCGAACTCCTTCCTGCGTTCCGCCCGAAGCCGGGCGTCGGTGCGGGCGGCGAGCCGTTCGCTCTCCCGCTGGAGCTTGCGGTAGCTCTCCAGCCGCCGGTGCGGCAGCGTGCCCTCGTCCAGCGCCGCGAGGACGGCGCAGCCCGGTTCGCTGCGGTGCCCGCAGTCGGGGAACCGGCAACGCGCCGCGAGGTCCTCGACGTCGGCGAAGGTGCGCTCCAGTCCATCCTCGGCCTCCCACAGGCCCACTCCGCGCAAGCCCGGGGTGTCGATCAGCGCACCGCCGCCCGGCAGCGGGAACAGCTCCCGGGTCGTTGTGGTGTGCCGGCCCTTGCCGTCCTGGTCCCGGACGGCGTTCACCCGCATCGCCGGGGTGCCCAGGAGTGCGTTGACGAGGGTGGACTTCCCCGCCCCGGAGCGGCCGAGGAGGACGGCGGTCCCACCGCCCAGTTCGGCGGTGAGGGCGGTCAGACCGTCCTCGGTGGGGGAACTGACGGCCAGCACCGGCACACCGGGGGCGGCCAGGGCTGCGTCCTGGAGCAGCGGGGCGAGGGCGGGCACCAGGTCGGACTTGGTCAGGACGACCACCGGCCGGGCGCCGCTCCCCCAGGCCAGTGCGACGAAGCGCTCCAGCCGCCCGAGGTCGAACTCCTCGGCGAGGGACACGCAGATGACGGCATGGTCGATGTTGGCGGCAAGCACCTGCCCGTCGGATCGCTTCGACGAGGTGGAGCGCAGGAACGCGGTCCGCCGGGTCAGCAGCGCGCGGACCAGCGGAGGATCGGCCGCCGGATCGAGCACGACCCAGTCGCCGGTGCACACCGACCGCGTCGGGTCGGCCGAGGCGACGGGGGCGGTGCCGGCGAGGAGCGTGCCGGTGGCGGTGGCCGCCTCGCACTGGCCGCGATCGACCCGGACCACGCGTCCGGGCACCAGGCCCCGCGCCGCGTACGGCGCGAACTCGACGGTCCGTTCCGCGTCCCAGCCGTGGCCGCGCGGCGGCGGGGAGGGCGGTGGCGCGGAGGACGGGGAGGTGCTCCCCCGGGGCGGGAGAGCGGGAGCGGGCTCCGGTCGGGCGGAGGTCGCGGACGCCGGCGGGGTTCCGTCGGCGGGGTACGGCGAAGAAGATGCCGGGAGAGTCACGGGGGAACCCTTCACAGAGTGGCCCGGCCGCGCGCTCGCAGGCGCGGTGAAACGCGTGCGGTCAGCCGGGGGCCACAGGGGTGGAGAACACGAGGAGCATGCGGATGCGGGCACTGCCCGGCGCAGTCGTGGTCGTCAATGTCCTCACCTCCCGTTCGGCCTGACGGCGCGGCGTACGGTGGCGCCGCGGAACAGTCCGGACGCTAGCCGTAGCGCGGCCCCTCCGCCACTCCTTTTCCAGCGGCGCCCCGCCTCCGCCCCCGTGCCGCGCCCCTCGTGCGCGCCCCTCCGCGGCACCTCGCCGACGACCCGGCACGTGCCGTGGTCACGGGCGGAGCAGGCGGCGGAGCCAGTGCAGGCGGGCGGCCCCGGCCTCCCGGGAGAGGGCCGCCCGCGGCATGAGCAGGTCGAAGCCGTGGCACGCGCCGGGCCAGACGTGCAGTTCGGCCGACCCCCCGGCCAGCCACAGCCTCGCGGCGTAGGCGACGTCCTCGTCCCGGAACGTCTCGGCGGACCCGACGTCGATGAACGCGGGCGGCAGCCCGGCCAGGTCCTCGGCCCGGGCCGGAGCCGCGTACGCGGGCACGTCCGGACCGCCCCTGCGCGCGCCGAGCAGCGCCTCCCAGCCCGTCCGGTTGGACGTCCGGTCCCAGGTGCCGAGCCCGGCCATCTGCCGACTCGACGGGGTGTCGTCACGGTCGTCGAGCATCGGGCCCATCAGCAGCTGCCCGGCGAGCGCCGGACCTCCGCGGTCCCGGGCCAGCAGCGCCACGCCGGCGGCCAGTCCCCCGCCGGCGCTGGCCCCGGCCAGCACGACACGCGCCGGATCGATGCCCAGTTCCTCCGCGTGGGCCGCCGTCCAGCACAGCCCTGCGTAGCAGTCCTCCACCGGAGCGGGGTACGGGTGCTCGGGGGCGAGCCGGTACTCGACCGACACCACGGCCAGCTCCAGTTCCTCCGCCCAGTCCAGCATCGAGGTGATCCCGGTGCGCCGATCGCCGATGATCATGCCGCCACCGTGGATGTGGTAGACGGCGGCGGTCGGGGCGGAGGCCGTGGCGGGGCGGCAGATCAACAGGGTGATCCCGGGTTCGCCCGCCGGGCCGGGGACCACACGCTCCTCGACCCGGAAGGCGCCGCCACGGCTCAGTTCGTCGAGCGTCGGCGGCGGGATACGCGGGGCGGCGCGCAGCACGGGGATGGTCTCCGGCAGCACGGGGCTGCGCATGGCCGCGTCGAAGGTGTCAAGCACCGCCGCCACCTCCGGGTCGAAGGGCGGGGGCGGCGGTGCCCCGGCCCGCTCACTGGCGGAAACGGCCCCGGTGGCCTGCGCGGGCGGCTCGGTCCCGGGCGCGGACGGTCGCTGGGAGGCGGGCGGCCGCTCGGGATGCCGGGTGCCGGGGACGTGCGGTGGGACGGTCATCCGGGCTCCTCCGGGTCGGCACGGTGCGGTGGGCGGGTGGGACGCGCCGAGCCGTCCGGCTTCCGGGCCGGGCGCGCGTCCCGGCCCGGCTCCGTCGCGCGAGGGGACTCTGCGGTGGGCTGAGGAGTGGGCGGCTCGGCGGGGCGGGTCTTGCCCCGGCTGCGGAGGCGGTGCAGTATTGGCGAGACCCCGGGGAGCATCCGCTCGATGCCGTCCAGCGGGGACCTGGCGTCCTCCTCGGCGTGCCCGCCGTCCGTGTCGGCCCGGGAGCGGCGGGCCTCCGCCGCGGCCAGCATCTCGGCGACGGCGGCCTCCCGGGTCAGTTCGTTCTCGCGGCGGGCCGCGGCGATCGCCTCGGTCGGCCAGACCCGGTCCACCGCGGCGTTGAGCGCCGCTCCCACCAGGACGGCGAACGCCGACATGCCCAGCCACAGCAGCACCGCGACCGGAGCGGCCAGCGAGCCGTAGATGCTCTGGCCCTCGACGGCGCTCCGGAGGTAGGCCTTGAGCCCGACGGCGCACAGCACCCACAGCAGCAGCGCCACCAGCGCACCGGGCAGGTCCTCGCGCCAGGGCGAGCGCACCGGGACGGACACGTGGTAGAGGGTGGCCAGGAAGGCCACGGCGAGCAGCAGCACCAGGGGCCAGTAGCAGAGCAGGATCGCGGTTTCCAGATGCGGCCACCAGCCGATCACCACACTCGGCCCGACCAGCGTCATCGGCACCGCCACCGCCCCCGTCACCAGTCCGGCGAGATACATGGCGAAGGCCAGCAGCCGGGTGATCACCGGGTTCCGCACCCCGTCGAGGCCGTACATCACGGTGATGGTGCCGACGAAGACGTTCATCGCCCGGGAACCGGACCACAGGGCGAAGGCGAAGCCGAAGGACAGCAGCGCCGGGCGGGCCCCGCTCACCAGGTCGTCCACCAGCGGGGTGACCAGCTCCCGGACGCCGCGCTCCGACAGCATCACGGCGGAGGCCTCCAGCAGGTGCTCGCGCACCGCGGGCAGGACGCCGGTGCCGGCCGAGTCGTCCACCGCGCTCAGCAGCCCGGTGAGGCCCAGCAGCAGGGCGGGCAGCGAGAGCATCGTGAAGAAGGCCGCCTCCGCCGACATGCCGATCACCCGGTACTCGGCGCAGGAGCGGAAGGTGTCCTTGGCGATCAGCCGGGCCAGCGTGGGCACGGGCACGTCGCGGTGGACGGCGCGCGCTCTGCGGGACGGCCGGGCGGTCTCCGGGGACGCGGGAGGTCGGATGGGCACGAGCAGTACCTAACCAGTGGTGGCGGTCCTACTCCCGGTGCTGACCCTTGATCCGGCTGCGGAGGTCCTCCGGCGGGTGGAACCGGGCCCAGCGCTCGGGGAACTCGGCGGGCTGCCCGGCGGCGTCCCCCTCGTCGGGCTCGTCCGGCCCGGTGCGCCGCTCCGGGTCCGCCTCGGCGTCCGCGGGCTCCTCGGCACCGTCCGGCGTGCCGGACGAGCCCGCGCCCGGGCCCACGGCATCCCCGGGGCCGGAGCGACGGGCCTCGACGGCGGCGATGAGCTCCGCGGCCTCGGCCTCGCGCCGGCGCTCCTTGGCCCGGCGGGCCGCCGCGGTGGCCACGGACGGCCAGACCCGGTCGATCGCCGCGTTCACCGCCGCGCCGACCAGGACGGCGAACGCCGAGATGAAGATCCACAGCAGCACCGCGACCGGAGCGGCCAGCGAGCCGTAGATGGTCGGGCCCTCCACCGTGGAGGTGAGGTAGATCCGCAGCAGGAAGCAGCCGGCCACCCACATCACCAGCGAGACGAGCGCGCCGGGGATGTCCTCCTGCCAGGGCGAGCGGACGGGCACCGAGACGTGGAAGAGCGTGGTGAGGAAGGCGACCGAGAGCAGCAGCACCGTCGGCCAGTAGAAGAACCGCACCAGCAGCTCCGCCTGCGGCACCCAGCCGATGACGGTGTCCGGCCCGACCACCAGCAGCGGCAGCGCCACGGCCCCGATCAGCAGCGCGACGATGTACAGCACGAAGGCCAGCAGCCGGGTCCTGATGATGCCGCGGTGCCCGTCGAGGCCGTACATCACGGTGATGGTGTCGATGAAGACGTTCACCGCGCGGGAGCCGGACCACAGGGCCAGGGCGAAGCCGAAGGAGACGATGTCGGGCCTGCCGCCCTCGATCACGTCGTCGATGAGCGGAGCGGCGATCTCGTTCACCCCGCGCTCGGACAGCACGGCGGCGGACGCCTCCAGGATGTTGGTGCGCACGCTGTCGATGGTGTCGGTGCCGATCCAGGCGTCCAGGTAGCCGAGCAGTCCGATCAGCCCGAGCAGCAGCGGCGGCAGCGAGAGCAGCGTGAAGAACGCCGCCTCCGCCGCGAGGCCGAGGATGCGGTACTCCATGCAGGAGTTGACGGTGTCCTTCAGGAGCAGCCAGGTGAGCCTGCGTTTGGGGATGTTCCGGTACAGGAGGCGCGTCCTGGGACGCCGGCGGCCGGTACGCCGGTTCGGGAATGATGCCGCAGCTTGCACCCACTCAACGTATAGGGGTTCGGCGCCGCGGTGCTCACCGGTGACCCGGCAGAATGTTCGCCCGCTCACCGGGGCGGACGGGCCCGTCGCCCCGGGCGGCGGGTCCGCCCGCAGCGGCGAACCTCCCCCGGAGGGACGGCGGACGCCCGCCCGCACCAGGCGGCGGGCCAGGCATCTGCCCCTGGTGCGGGGCAGCCCTTAGCCTGGCGGCATGCCGGCCACCACGCACACCGTGACCAACCAGCCGCCGCCGCTGTCGGACTACGACGTCTACGCCCGGGACCCGGCACTCGTGGAGGGCGTCCGCCGCCACGTCGCCCCCGAGCGGGCCGAGGAGGTGCACGCCGAGCTCGTCGCGCTGGGCCGTGCCGCCGGCTCGCCGGAGGCGCAGACGTGGGGGGCGCAGGCGAACGAGAACCCGCCCGCGCTGCGGACCCACGGCCGGTTCGGGCACCGGGTCGACGAGGTGGAGTTCCACCCCGCCTGGCACCGCCTGCTGGAGCACGGGGTCGCGGCCGGGCTGACGGACCCGTGGTCCAGGCCGGACGGGCAGCTCCGCCGGACCGCGGCGTTCCACGTCTGGTCGCAGGTGGAGGCGGGGCACGGCTGCCCGCTGTCGATGACGCACGCCGCGGTGCCCGCGCTGCGGGTCGAGCCGTCGGCGGCCCGGGAGTGGGAGCCGCTGCTCACCTCCCGCCGGTACCGGCCGGGCCTGCTCCCGGCCGCCGGGAAGGGCGGGGCCCTGGCCGGCATGGGGATGACCGAGAAGCAGGGCGGCTCGGACGTGCGGGCCAACACCACCCGTGCCGAACCCCTGGCCGAGGAGGGCGGCTACGCGCTCACCGGGCACAAGTGGTTCTGCTCCGCGCCGATGTCCGACGTGTTCCTCGTCCTGGCCCGGACGGGGCCCGTGGACGGGCCGGGCGACCCGACCTGCTTCCTGGTGCCCCGGGTCCTCCCGGACGGCAACCGCAACGGCTTCCGCATCCAGCGGCTCAAGGACAAGCTGGGCAACCGCTCGAACGCCTCGGCGGAGGTCGAGTTCGACGGTTCGACCTGGGCGCGGCGGATCGGGGAGGAGGGCCGGGGCATCGCCACGATCATCGGCATGGTGGCCGCGACCCGGCTGGACTGCGTCACCGGGTCCGCGGCGCTGATGCGGCAGGCGGTCGCCCAGGCCACCCACCACGCGGCGCACCGCGGTGCCTTCGGCCGGCTGCTCTCCGAGCAGCCGCTGATGCGGAACGTACTGGCCGACCTGGCGCTGGAGTCGGAGGCGGCGACCGCGCTGTCGCTGCGGCTGGCGGCGGCCCACGACCGGGCCGCGGCGGGCGACGCGACCGAGCGGGACCTGCTGCGGCTCGCGCTCCCGGCCGCCAAGTACTGGGTGACCAAGCGCTGCACCCCGCTCGTCGCCGAGGCACTGGAGTGCCTGGGCGGCAACGGGTACGTCGAGGAGTCCGGCATGCCGCGGCTGCTGCGCGAATCGCCGCTGAACTCCCTGTGGGAGGGCTCGGGCAACGTGCAGGCGCTGGACGTGCTGCGCGCCCTGCGGCGGGAGCCCGCCGCGCTCGACGCCTACCTGAGGGAGGTGGGTGCCGCGCGGGGGGCCGACCACCGCCTGGACGGGGCGATCAAGGACCTGCTGACCGAGCTGGCCGATCTGGACGGCATGGAGGGGCGGGCTCGGCGGCTGGCCGAGCGGATGGCCCTGGTGCTCCAAGGGGCACTGCTGGTCCGCCACGCCCCGCCGGAGACCGCCGACGCCTTCTGCGCCTCCCGGCTGGGCCGCGACTGGGGTGCCGCGTTCGGCACGCTGCCGCGCGGAGCGGACCTTCCCCGGATCGTGGAGCGGGCCAGGCCGCAGATCGGTTGACCCCGGCCGCTGAGCGGTCGAGCCCCGCCGTCCCGGTGCGGGAGGCTCCGGGCCGGTGCCGGGGGCCGGGTGCCGGGTGCCAGGGCCGGACGGTCGTGCGGTCAGGCGAGTTGTCCGGCCCACGGGGGGTTGGCGCCGCGGACGGCGCAGGTGGCGGCGGCGACCCGGGTGCCGAAGCGGAGCGCCGCCTCCAAGCCGGGGACGTCCAGCTCCGACAGCCGTCCGCCCAGCGCGCCGGCACCGTGCAGCGCGTGCAGGAGCCCGGCCATGAAGGCGTCGCCGGCGCCGACGGTGTCGACGACCTCGGTGCGCGGGGTGTCCACCCGGGTGCGTACGCCGTCGAGGGAGGCCAGGACGCCGTCGGCCCCGAGGGTGATGACCACCAGCCGGGTCCCGTGCCCGTGGAAGGCGTCGGCCGCCTCCTCCAGTCCGGCGCCGGGAAGCAGGTGGGCCAGGTCGTCGTCGGAGAGCCGCAGGATGTCGGCCGCCGCGCACCAGCCGGGCAGCCGGCGCCGGTACTCGGCGGGGTCCACCAGCAGCGGCCGCACGTTGGGGTCGATGGAGACGGTGGCACGCGGGCGGACGGCGAGCAGCAGGCGCTCCACGGCGTCGTGGCCGGGCGGCCGGACGAGGGCCAGGGAGCCGGTGTGCAGGCAGGCGGCGTCACCGGCCGCGGCGGCGGCCAGCTCGGCGTCGGTCCACTGCCAGTCCGCCGCGCCCTCGGCGTGGAAGGAGTAGTCGGCCCGCCCCTCGTCGTCCAGGTCGGCGATCGCGAGGGTGCTCGACTGCGCGGCGGCGACCACGGCGTCCAGGTCGACGCCCGAGTCCCGCAGGTGCGTGCGGAAGAGCCGGCCGAAGACGTCGCCGGAGAGCCGGCCCAGGAAGCGGGTGGGGGTGCCCAGCCGTCCGAGCGCCACCGCCGTGTTGGCGGGGCCGCCGCCCGGCAGCACCTCCAGCCCCACGGCCGGGCCCGGGGCGTCGGCGGGTGCGGGGGTGACGAAGGCGTCCGCGACGCACTCGCCGAGCACGAGGACGGGGGCGGTGGTGGTGCTCGGGGTCATCGCGACCTCTCCCTTGGTCCGGGCCGGCCGGCGAGGGCGGCTCCCCCGGACCGTGCTGCGACGGCGCGTCCTGCTGCGGGGATTCCAGCATCCGCCGCCCGGGTATGTCAACGTTGACATAGACTGCCGCGCTCAGCCCCGTCCACCTCGGGTGCGGTCGGGCCCGCCTCCCGGTCGCGGTACCTTCGTACCCGCTTCCGGGCGGCTCC
The DNA here is from genome assembly GCF_000424845.1 of Streptomyces sp. TAA040. Classification (NCBI taxonomy): domain Bacteria; kingdom Bacillati; phylum Actinomycetota; class Actinomycetes; order Kitasatosporales; family Streptomycetaceae; genus Streptomyces; species Streptomyces sp. TAA040. The sequence continues at coordinate 173,063 of NZ_AUKR01000008.1, forward strand.
GGGAGCGGAAAGCACCGCCTGCGGGCGTACGGGAAGGGGGCACGGGTGTCGGTCCGGCCTCCCACGCTGACTGACGTCGCCCGGCGGGTGGGCGTCAGCGCGAAGACGGTCTCCCGGGTCCTCAACTCCGACGGCCCGGTCGCTCCCGGTACGCGCGAGCGGGTGCTGGCCGCCGTGGCAGAGCTGGGGTTCCGGCCCAACCTGATGGCCCGGAACATGCGCGTCGGCTCACCCGACTCCACGGTCGGTCTGGTCGTTCCGGAGCTGGGCAACCCCTTCTTCGGCACGGTGGCCGGCGGCGTCGAGCGGGTGGTGCGGGAGCGCGGGCTGACGCTGCTCGTGGGGGCCTCGGCGGAGACGCCCGAGCAGGAGCGCGCGGTGATCGCCTCCTTCCTGGCCCGCCGGGTCTCGGTGCTGATGGTCGTGCCGGCGCCCGGGAGCCGGCACGAGGAACTCCGCGCGGAGCAGGAGGGCGGCCTGCCCCTGGTCTTCCTGGACCGGCCCGCCTCGGGGCTGACCGCCGACAGCGTGCTCAGTGAGAACCGGGCGGGTGCCCGATCGGGCGTGGCCCACCTGCTGGCGCACGGCCACCGGCGGATCGCGTTCGTCGGCGACCGGCCCGCGCGCCTGCACACCCGCAGCGAGCGGCTGCACGGCTACCGTGCCGCGCTCGCGGAGGCGGGGGCCGCCTTCGACGCGGCACTGACCGCGGAGGCGCACGACCCGGCGGCCGCGGCGGCGGCCGTCCGCCGCCTGCTGGCGGCCCCGGATCCGCCCACCGCCGTCTTCGCCGCGAACAACCTCGCCTCGCTCGGCGTGGTCACCGCGCTCGCCGAGGGCGGCCGCCGCGACGTGGCACTCGTCGGCTTCGACGACCTGCCGCTGTCCGGGGTACTGGAACCGGGCCTCACGGTGATCGCGCAGGACCCGGCCGCGCTCGGCGGCACCGCCGCGGAGCTGGCCCTGCGCCGTCTGGACGGGGAACCGTCCCCGGCGGCCGCACGGACCGTCCCGGTCCGGCTGATCGCCCGCGGCTCGGGGGAGCTGCCCGGCCCGGCGGCGCGCTGACCGCCCGTACGATCCCAGCACACCCGTCCGGACGGCCCGCAGCCGGTCCGGCCGGACCGGCTGCGGGCCGTCCGGACGGGTGTGCTGGGATCGACGGCATGAGCACCGACACCGAGACCGTCACCACCTGGTCACTGGAGCAGACCGCGCGGACCGACCTTCGCCCCGCCGCGGGACCGGAGCCGGACGGCACCGTCCGGGTCGTACGGGCGGAGGTGCCGAGTCCGGAGTACAGCCGCTTCCTCTACACCGCGGTCGGGGCGGACGTCGCGTGGACGGACCGGCTCGGCTGGTCGTACACGCGCTGGCGCGAGCACCTGGAGCGGCCGGGCACGGAGACCTGGACGGCCTGGGACCGCGGCACGCCGGCGGGGTTCGCGGAGCTGTCGGCTCAGCCGGACGGCGTCGTGGAGATCGCGTACCTCGGCCTGCTCCCGGCGTTCCGCGGCAGACGGCTCGGCGGGCTGCTGCTCACGGCGGGCACCGAGCGCGCCTGGGACCTGGCCGAGCGGTGGCCCGGACGGGAGGCGACACGACGCGTCTGGCTGCACACCTGCTCCAAGGACGGCCCGCACGCTCGCCGCAACTACGAGCGCCGCGGTTTCCGGGTCTTCGACACCAGAGAGACCCGCGAAGAGCCCGCCGAGCAGCCGGGCCCCTGGCCGGGAGCGCACGCGTGACCGGCGGGGAGGACCTCGCCCGGCACTGTGACCGAGCACACACCGTCCCATCCACCGATACGTTATTGTCCACATATTGGACAATGGTGGACTGGGTCCAAATCCGCGTGCCACGCTTCCCTCATGTCTCGAGCTGGAATTGCCTTGGTGAGTCGGCGCCACGTCGACCTCGGCCGCCTGTCCAGCGCGATCTGTCCCGCGGGCTGACAGTCACAGCACCGCCGCTTCCCAGCCGCCCGCACCGCCGCGGGCAGGCGTCTTCCTGACTTTCCCGGCCGTCGCCGCCGCCGCGCCCTGCGCGTGCCCGCGTGCGCAGCCGTCACCGCTCTCACCGTCAGCCCGAAGGACATACCGCCATGGCCGACACCCCCAAGCCAGCCGCTGCCCCGAACCGCCGCAGGACCGGCCGTCACCGCGGCGAGGGCCAGTGGGCGAAGGGGCACTTCACCCCGCTGAACGCCAATGAGCAGACCAAGAAGGACGACGACGGTCTCAATGTGCGGACACGCATCGAGACGATCTACGCGCAGCGCGGCTTCGCCTCGATCGACGGCGCGGACCTGCGCGGCCGAATGCGCTGGTGGGGCCTGTACACCCAGCGCAAGCCGGGCATCGACGGCGGGAAGACGGCCGTCCTGGAGCCCGAGGAGCTGGACGACGAGTACTTCATGCTGCGCGTCCGCATCGACGGCGGCCGGCTGACCACCGAGCAGTTGCGGGTGATAGGCGAGGTCTCCGAGGAGTTCGCCCGCGGCACCGCGGACATCACCGACCGGCAGAACGTGCAGTACCACTGGATTCGCATCGAGGACATGCCGGAGATCTGGCGGCGACTGGAGGGCGTCGGACTGTCCACCACCGAGGCCTGCGGCGACACCCCGCGGGTGATCCTCGGCTCGCCGGTCGCCGGGATCGCCGCGGACGAGATCATCGACGGCACACCTGCCGTCGAGGAGATCCAGCGCCGCGTGGTCGGCAACCCCTCCTTCTCCAACCTGCCGCGGAAGTTCAAGGGCGCCGTCTCCGGCTCCCCGCTGCTCGATGTCGCGCACGAGATCAACGACGTCTCCTTCGTCGGGGTGGAGCACCCCGAGCACGGCCCCGGGTTCGACCTGTGGGTGGGCGGCGGGCTGTCCACCAACCCGAAGATCGGCGTCCGGCTGGGCGCCTGGGTACCGCTGGAGGAGGTCGCCGACGCCTACGAGGGGGTGGTGTCGATCTTCCGCGACCACGGGTACCGGCGGCTGCGCACCCGCGCCCGGATGAAGTTCCTCGTCGCCGACTGGGGCCCGGAGGAGTTCCGCCGGGTGCTGGAGGAGGACTACCTCGGCCGCAGGCTGCTGGACGGCCCGGCCCCGGGGAAGCCGGTGCAGCAGTGGCGCGACCACGTCGGCGTCCACCGCCAGAAGGACGGCCGGTTCTACGTCGGCTTCGCCCCGCGCGTGGGACGGGTCGACGGGGCGACGCTGACCCGGATCGCGGACCTGGCCGAGGCGCACGGCTCGGACCGGGTCCGGACGACCGTCGAGCAGAAGATGCTGGTGCTGGACGTGCCCGAGGAGCAGGTGGCACCGCTCAGCGAGGGGCTGGCCGCGCTCGGGCTCACCACGGCCCCGTCCCCCTTCCGGCGCGGGACCATGGCCTGCACCGGGATCGAGTTCTGCAAGCTGGCGATCGTGGAGACCAAGGGCCGCGGCCAGTCACTGATCGAGGAACTCGAACGCCGGATGCCGGAGTTCGAGGAGCCGATCACCATCAACATCAACGGCTGCCCCAACTCCTGCGCGCGTATCCAGATCGCGGACATCGGTCTCAAGGGGCAGTTGGTCACCGACGAGCACGGCGACCAGGTCGAGGGCTACCAGGTGCACCTCGGCGGTTCGCTCGGCCTGGAACCGGGCTTCGGCCGCAAGGTGCGCGGGCTGAAGGTCAGCGCCACCGAGCTCCCCGACTACGTCGAGCGGGTGCTGCGGAACTTCACGGCCGAGCGCAAGGGCGAGGAGCGGTTCGCCCAGTGGGCGGCCAGGGCCGGGGAAGAGGCACTGAAGTGAGCGAGCGCGCGGCACCGTTCCACTGCCCGTACTGCGGCGACGAGGACCTGCGCCCTTCCGAGGAGGGCCACGGAGCCTGGGAGTGCTTCTCCTGCAACCGGGCGTTCCGGCTGAAGTTCCTCGGGCTGCTCTCCAGGGGGTTCCGGCCCGGCGCCGCCGCGGGCGGCACCCTGGACGGCCCCGCCGCCCCGCGGCCTGCCGGGACCCGGCAGGCCGCAGAAGCGACCGGACCGGACGAAGGGGGCACCCCGTGACCACCGCGGTGGATCTGCGCGCGCTCGCTGAGAACGCCGGGCGGACACTGGAGGACGCGCCGGCCCTGAAGGTGGTGCGCTGGGCCGTGGAGACCTTCGGCGACCGGTTCTGCGTCACCTCCTCGATGGAGGACGCCGTGGTCGCCCACCTCGCCTCCCGGGTCAGGCCCGGCGTGGACGTCGTCTTCCTCGACACCGGCTACCACTTCCCCGAGACGATCGGCACCAGGGACGCCGTGGACGCGGTGATGGACGTCCGCGTCCTCACCCTCACTCCCCGGCAGACGGTGGCCGAGCAGGACGCCCGGTACGGCCCGAGGCTGCACGAGCGGGACCCGGACCTCTGCTGCGCACTGCGCAAGGTCAGGCCGCTGGAGGAGGGCCTGGCAGGATATGACGCCTGGGCCACCGGCCTGCGCCGGGACGAGTCCGCCGGGCGGGCCGGGACCCCGGTGGTCGGCTGGGACGAAAGCAAAGAGAAGGTAAAGATTTCACCCATCGCGCGTTGGACACAGAACGACGTCGACGCCTACGTCGCTGAACACGGCGTGCTGACCAACCCCCTGCTTGCGGACGGATACCCGTCCGTGGGCTGCGCGCCTTGTACGCGGCGGGTGGTCCCGGGAGAGGATGCCCGTGCCGGGCGATGGTCCGGGCGGAGCAAGACGGAATGCGGACTGCACGGCTAGACACGTCTACGGACAGGCAGGGAGCGGGAGATGAGCGGCAGGGACCAGGGCGCCACGGTGTGGCTCACCGGTCTGCCGAGCGCGGGCAAGACCACCATCGCGTACGCGCTGGCGGATCGACTGCGCGCGAACGGCAACCGGGTGGAGGTGCTGGACGGCGACGAGATCCGAGAGTTCCTCTCGGCGGGCCTTGGCTTTTCCCGCACGGACCGGGACACCAACGTGCAGCGGATCGGCTTCGTCGCCGAACTGCTGGCCTCCCAGGGGGTGACGGCGCTGGTACCGGTGATCGCTCCGTACGCGGACAGCAGGCAAGCGGTACGCAAACGCCACGCGAACGAAGGCACCGCGTATCTTGAAGTACACGTCGCCACTCCGGTCGAGGTGTGCTCGGTCAGGGACGTCAAGGGCCTGTACGCGAAACAGGCCTCAGGGCAGCTTTCGGGGCTCACCGGGGTGGACGACCCGTACGAGGCGCCAGGCGATCCCGACTTGCGGATCGCGGCGCATGAGCAGACCGTCGAGGAATCCGCAGCCGCGCTGCTCGCGCTGCTGACCGAGAGGGGACTCGCGTGAGCGACGCGCAACCCGCCACCGCCCGGACGGGCGGTACCGCACCCGCCGGCACCGGGCCGGGTGACGACAGCTACTTCACGCTGTCGCACCTGGACGCCCTCGAATCCGAGGCGGTGCACATCTTCCGGGAGGTCGCCGGAGAGTTCGAGCGCCCGGTGGTCCTTTTCTCCGGTGGCAAGGACTCCATCGTGATGCTGCACCTGGCGCTCAAGGCGTTCGCGCCCGCGCCGGTGCCGTTCGCGCTGCTGCACGTCGACACCGGTCACAACTTCCCCGAGGTCCTGGACTACCGCGACCGGGTCGCCGCCCAGCACGGGCTGCGGCTGCACGTCGCGTCCGTGCAGGACTTCATCGACGCCGGGAAGCTGCGGGAGCGGCCGGACGGCACCCGCAACCCGCTGCAGACGGTGCCGCTGCTGGACGCCATCGAGAAGGGCCGCTTCGACGCGGTCTTCGGCGGCGGCCGCCGCGACGAGGAGAAGGCCCGGGCCAAGGAGCGGGTGTTCTCGCTGCGCGACGAGTTCGGCGGATGGAACCCGCGCCGCCAGCGCCCCGAGCTGTGGCAGCTCTACAACGGCCGGCACTCCCCCGGCGAGCACGTCCGGGTCTTCCCGCTGTCCAACTGGACCGAACTGGACGTGTGGCAGTACATCGCCCGGGAGAAGATCGAGCTCCCCGCGATCTACTACGCCCACACCCGGGAGGTCTTCTCCCGCAACGGCATGTGGCTCTCCCCCGGCGAGTGGGGCGGGCCCAGGGACGACGAGCGGGTGGAGAGCCGCCAGGTGCGCTACCGCACCGTCGGCGACATGTCCTGCACCGGCGCGGTGGACTCCGACGCCGACACCATCGAGAAGGTCATCACCGAGATCGCCGCCTCCCGGCTCACCGAACGCGGTGCGACCAGGGCGGACGACAAGATGTCCGAGGCAGCGATGGAAGACCGCAAGCGCGAGGGATACTTCTGATGACCGGGATCGCCACCGAGCAGGCCGCGGCCACCTCGCTGCTGCGCTTCGCCACCGCCGGGTCGGTCGACGACGGCAAGTCGACCCTGGTGGGCAGGCTGCTCCACGACTCGAAATCGGTGCTGACCGACCAGCTGGAGGCTGTCGAGCACGCCTCCCGCAACCGGGGGCAGGAGACCCCCGACCTGGCGCTGCTGACGGACGGGCTGCGCGCCGAGCGGGAGCAGGGCATCACGATCGACGTCGCCTACCGCTACTTCGCCACCCCGAATCGGCGCTTCATCCTCGCCGACACTCCCGGGCACGTGCAGTACACCCGCAACATGGTCACAGGCGCCTCCACAGCCGAGCTGGCCGTGGTGCTCGTGGACGCCCGGAACGGCGTCGTGGAGCAGACCCGGCGGCACGCCGCGGTCGCCGCGCTGCTGCGGGTGCCGCACGTGGTCCTGGCAGTGAACAAGATGGACCTGGTCGAGTACGCGGAGCCGGTCTTCGCCGCGATCGCCGAGGAGTTCACCCGGTACGCCGCCTCCCTCGGCGTGCCGGAGATCACCACCATCCCGATCTCCGCGCTGGCCGGCGACAACGTCGTGACCGCCTCGGCGAACATGGACTGGTACGGCGGCCCGACGGTCCTGGAGCACCTGGAGACGGTCTCCATCGACCACGACCCGACCGGGGACGTGGCCCGCTTCCCGGTGCAGTACGTGATCCGGCCGCAGACCGCCGAGCACCCCGACTACCGCGGCTACGCCGGCCAGGTCGCTTGCGGGGTGCTCCGCGTCGGCCAGCGGGTCACCGTACTGCCCTCCGGCAGGTCCAGCGTCATCGAGGGCATCGACGCGCTCGGCGACTCCGTCACCTCGGCGTGGGCCCCCCAGTCGGTGACCGTGCGGCTCACCGACGACCTCGACATCTCCCGCGGCGACATGATCGTCCCCGCCGACACCGGGCTCGGCACCAGTCAGGACCTCACCGCGACCGTCTGCCACCTGCACGACCGGCCGCTGAAGGTCGGCGAGCGGGTGTTCCTGAAGCACACCACCCGCACCGTGAAGGCGATCGTCAAGCAGATCCCGTCCCGTCTCACGCTCGACGACCTCTCGCAGCACCCGGAGCCGGGCGAGCTGGTGGCGAACGACATCGGCAGGGTCGTCATCCGCACCGCGGAGCCGCTGGCGGTCGACGCCTACGCGGACTCCCGGCGCACGGGATCGTTCCTGCTGGTGGACCCCTCGGACGGCACCACCCTCTCGGCCGGCATGGCCGGGGACGCGTTCGCCGAGGTCGCGCGGGCGGAGCGGGCCCCGGAGTCCGACGAGGGCTGGGACTTCTGACCATGACGGGTGAGGTTTTCTCCTCCTTCCGGGTACGCGGTGGGCGGATCGGCAGCGGTGAGCGGGGCAGCGGCCAGGGCGGAGTCGGCCGATGCCGCCGTTGACCGCATGCCCCCACCGCCACCGGCCCGACCTGCCATAGCCGCCCACCCGGGGTGGCGACGACGAGAGGACAGTCTCGTGCGCACCGACCTCGCCACCCCCGGCACCGCAGCCGCCGCACGGGGCGAGCACTCCTACGCCGTGCGGCTCGACCACGTCTCCAAGTCCTTCGGCAGCCCCGGCAGCCGGAACCCGGTCCTGGACGACATCACGCTGGAGGCCGCTCCGGGGGAGTTCCTCTGCCTGCTGGGCGCCTCCGGCTGCGGCAAGTCGACCCTGCTCAACCTGGTGGCGGGGCTGGACCAGCCAACGTCGGGCAGTGCGAAGGTGCCGTTCGGCCGACCGGCGCTGATGTTCCAGGACCATGCCCTGTTCCCGTGGCTCAGCGCGGGCCGCAACGTGGAGCTGGCGCTCAAGCTGGCCGGGGTCCCCCGGGCGCGGCGGGCGGCGCAGGCCGCGGAACTGCTGCGGCTGGTCCGGCTCCCGGACGCCTACGACAAGCGCGTCCACCAGTTGTCCGGCGGGATGCGGCAGCGCGTGGCGCTGGCCCGCTCGCTCGCCCAGGGCAGTGAGGTGCTGTTGATGGACGAGCCGTTCGCAGCCCTCGACGCCATCACCCGCGACCTGCTGCACGACGAGCTGACCCGGGTCTGGCAGGAGCGCGGGCTGACCGTCCTGTTCGTCACGCACAACGTGCGCGAGGCGGTCCGGCTCGGCCAGCGGGTCGTACTGCTGTCCTCCCGACCGGGGCGGATAGCCAAGGAGTGGGACGTGGACCTGCCGTACCCACGCCGCATCGAGGACGGGGGCGTCACCTCGCTCGCCCGGGAGGTCACCGGCCACCTGCACGAGGAGATCGTCCGCCATGCCCGCCACTGAAGCCGCCGGCCGCCCGGCCGACGACTCGGACGAGATGGCCTCCGGGCTCGACGCCCTGGAGACACCGGCCGCCGTCAAGGAGACCTCCCGGCGGATGCTCGCCAAGGCGACGCCCCCCCTGGTCGCCGTCGCCGCGGTACTGCTGCTGTGGCAGCTCGCGCACTCCCTGAGCTGGTCGGCGGCCCTGCCCGCGCCCGGCGCGGTCTGGGACGAGCTGCACACTTCCTACAGCCGCGGAACGCTGGCGCCCGCCCTGGGCCACAGCGTCCTGCGCTGCCTCGTCGGTTTCGGCGCCTCCGCGCTGATCGGCGTCCCGCTCGGGCTGCTGCTCACCCGCGTCCACATGCTGCGCACCGTGCTCGGCCCGATCCTGTCCGCCGTGCAGTCGCTCCCGGCGGCCGCGCTGGTTCCGATCGCGGTCATCGCCCTCGGCCCCTCGGAGGGCTCGGTCTACACCGTGGTGCTGCTCGGCGCGGTGCCCTCGATCGCGATGGGCGTCGCAGCCGGGGTGGACCAGGTCCCCCCGCTGCTGCTGCGGGCCGGCCGCTCGATGGGGGCCGGCGGGTTCGCGGGCTCCCGGCACGTGCTGCTCCCCGCGGCGCTGCCCGGCCTGATCGCGGCCCTGCGCCAGGGCTGGACCTTCGGGTGGCGCGCCCTGATGACCGCCGAACTGATCACCGCCACCCCGCTGCCCGGCATCGGCCGGCTCCTCGCGGAGGGCAACGCCGCCGAGTCGATGAGCCAGGTGCTCGCCGCGGTAGCCCTGATCCTGGCCGTGGGCGTGCTGGTCGAGTCCGCGCTGTTCACCCCGATCGAGCGCCGCGTCCTGCACAGCCGCGGCCTGGCCGGCTCCGCCGCCTGACCGGAAGGGACCGCTCACGTGCCCGCGACCACCGCTCTCGTCATCGCCCACGGCAGCCGCGATCCACGGCACGCCGCCACCGTGCACGCGCTCACCCGCCGCCTCGGTGCCCTACGCCCCGAGCTGCGGGTCGAGGCGGCCTTCCTCGACTTCCAGACGCCCTCGGTGCCCCGCCTGCTGCACCGGCTGCACGCCGACGGAGCCCGGGACGTCCTCGCCCTGCCGCTGCTGCTCAGCCGCGCCTTCCACGCCAAGTCCGACATCCCCGCGGTGCTGCACGAGGCGGCCACGCGACTGCCGGGACTGCGACTGCGGCGGGCCGACGTCCTGGGACCGCACCCGCTGCTGCTGCGGGCGCTGGAGCGGCGGCTGCACGAGGCCGGTCTGCCGGCCGCCGACCCCTGCTCGACCGGGGTGGTGCTCGCCTCGGCGGGCTCATCGGACCCGGAGGCGAACGCAGTGATCGCTGCAACCGCGCGGGAGTGGCGGCGCAGCACCGGTTGGTGCGCCGTGCGGCCTGCGTTCGCCTCCGCATCGCCGCCCCGCACCGCGGACGCCGTCCGCGCGCTGCGGGCGGCCGGTGTGCGGCGCGTCGCGGTGGCACCGTACATGCTGGCACCCGGACGGCTCCCGGACCGCATCGCCGCCGGAGCCGCGGAGGCGGGAGCCGACCTGCTGGCGCCCGTCATCGGGGACGCCCGGGAGATCGCCGAGTTGCTCGCGCTGCGCTGCGACGAGGCAGCCGCACGGACGGCCGTCCCGCTCTCCGCCTGAGCGGCCTCACCCCGGACCGACGGCGCTCGTTCACCCGTTCAGGGGTGCGAGTGCCGTCGGTCCGGGCATGGTGTCGGCAACGGGTAGGGGTTTCGATGAAACACGTCACCGTCACCCTGGACGCAGACCTCGCGATCGAGACGATGGTGCTCTCGGGGACGAGGAACCCGCAGGAGGGGGTCGAACCCGTCGTCCGGGACTACCTCGCACGGGGCCTGCGCACCGAGGCCCGTACCGGGGACGCCCCGGTGCGCGACCGCGTGTACGGGCGCGAGAGCGAGGTGCCCCGGTACAGCGCCTGAACACCGGTCCGTCGGACGGCGTCTAGCGGCCGTCGCCGCCACCGGGGGCACGGCGACCGCGGCGCGCGGCACCGGCGGACCGGCTCCGGCCGGCGCTGCCGCCCTGCCCGCTCCGGCCGCCCTGCCCTCCGCGGCCGCCCTGCCCGCTCCTGGCGCCGCCGGCTGCGGCGGGTCGGCGCGGCTGCTGGACCACCGGGGGCGGGAGGACGACCGGCACCCCGGAGGGCTCTCTGGCGCCGGTGATCCGGGTCAGCTCCGGGTCCGAGGAGCGGACGTTCGCGCTGCTCGGGGTGATCGCGGCCGCGGCCATCAGCCTGCTCATCTCCCGGCGCTGCTCCGGCAGTACGAGCGTGACCACCCGGCCGGACTCGCCCGCCCGCGCGGTCCGCCCACCGCGGTGCAGGTAGTCCTTGTGGTCCGTGGGCGGGTCGACGTTGACCACCAGGTCCAGGTTGTCCACGTGGATCCCGCGGGCGGCCACGTTGGTGGCGACCAGCACCGAGAGCACCCCGGTCTTGAACTGCTCCAGCGTCCGGTTGCGCTGCGACTGCGACTTGCCGCCGTGCAGCGCTCCGGCCCGCACCCCGTCGGCGAGCAGCCTGCGGGTCAGCCGGTCGACGGCGTGCTTGGTGTCCAGGAAGAGCAGCACCCGGCCGTCCCGAGCGGCGATCCGCGTGGTGACGGCGGCCTTGTCCCCCACGGCGACGTGCAGCAGGTGGTGCTCCATCGTCGTCACCGCTCCGGCCGACGGGTCGACCGAGTGCACCACCGGGTCGCTGAGGAACTGCCGGACAAGCCGGTCCACGTTCCGGTCCAACGTGGCGGAGAACAGCATCCGCTGCCCGTCCGCGGGCACCTGCTTCAACAGGACGGTGACCTGCGGCATGAATCCCATGTCCGCCATCTGGTCGGCCTCGTCCAGCACGGTGATGCGCACCTGGTCGAGTCGGCAGTCCCCGCGCTCGATCAGGTCGCGCAGCCTCCCCGGTGTGGCGACGACGAGCTCCGCCCCGTCCCGCAGCGCGCCGGCCTGGCGTCCGATGGACAGTCCGCCGACCACCGTCGCCGAGCGCAGGCCGACGGCGCGGGCGCAGGGGGTCAGCGCCTCCGTCACCTGCTGCGCCAGCTCCCGGGTGGGCACCAGGACGAGCGCGAGCGGCTGCTTGGGCCGGGCCTGCTGCCCTGCGGTACGGGCCAGCAGGGCGAGACCGAAGGCCAGGGTCTTCCCGGACCCGGTCCGCCCTCTGCCGAGCAGGTCGCGGCCGGCCAGTGAGTTGGGCAGGGTGGCCGCCTGGATCGGGAACGGCTCGCGCACCCCCTGGGCGACCAGCGTCTCCAGCATCGCCGGGGGGAGCCCGAGTTCCTCGAACGACGCCGCGGGCGGCAGCGCCGGCACGGTGCTCACCGGGACGGCGAACTCGGCGGACGGCGCGGCGGCGGACCGCTGCCGGGGAGGCGCTCCGGAACGCGACGAGCTGCGGGGTGCGGGACGGCTGCGGCGGTTCAAGCGGGGAGCCCTTCTCGGACGGTGGGACGAGCGAACGGTGGATGGCGGAGCGCAGTGCGCGCACCGGGGTACGGCGGCCAGCACCCGCTCTTCGACTGCGGACGGCACGGCACGAGACCGGGGCCCGCACCTCGAAAAGGTACGGGCCCCGGCCTGGTGCTGCGGAGGGGGGTCAGGCGGGGACGATGTTCTCCGCCTGGGGGCCCTTCTGTCCCTGGGTGACGTCGAAGGAGACCTTCTGGCCCTCCTGCAGCTCACGGAATCCCTGGGCGGCGATGTTCGAGTAGTGGGCGAAGACGTCGGGGCCGCCGCCCTCCTGCTCGATGAAGCCGAATCCCTTTTCCGCGTTGAACCACTTCACGGTGCCGTTCGCCATGGCTGTCTCCTTCAGTAGGTGGTTGCGGGAATTCACGTCCGGGAACCGCCGCGCAACCGTGGTGACCCGAATCCGGAGAGAGCCGGCGAGAACAAGAAATATGCGCCTGCTGACGAGTCAGATTCAGGCGCACACAGAATTCATGGGTACCGAAAAACTGCAACGAGCCTCAAGTTACCACAGATCACAAGAGGGCCACGATCGGCGGAGCGCGTCCCCGGGCGCCGCGCTCCGCTTCCGAGCGGGTGCGTCCTGTGGGACGCTGACAACGGACAGAGCTTCACTTCCTACTCCCCCGCCGAGGCACCATGCGTTGCATCATCGCCGGTTACCCCTTCGACCTGACCGCCAGCGAGGTGGAGCGGGCGATGTCCGGGATCAAGGCAGAACCCGTCACGGGCGAGGCGGTCAAGATCGGTCGCCGCACGTACCCGGTCAAGCAGGTCGGAGCCGTGGTGACCAAGCAGGACCGGCGGGACTTCAGCGCCTTCGAGGTGACCCGGGCGATGAAGCGCCTGGGCTTCACCTGCCTTCCGGCGCCCGCCCCCGAGCCCGAGCCGAACATGCTGCCGGAGACCCCGACCGGCTGGTGACGCCCGCGGCGCCGGATGGGCTCCCGCCGGGCCGCTGCCACTGCCACTGCCACTGCCACTGCCACTGCGGAGGCTTTCGCCTCCCACACCGTCATTCCACCCGGCCGCCTGTTCCGCGTCACGGGCCGCTTTCGCCTCCGCGTTCATCCGGGCGCCCGGAGAAGCGGGCGTTCCGCGCTTTCCCGGCGCGCACCCCCGAGCACGGTGGCGTTCGTTTCTCCCGGCCGGGGCGGCTGCCGCCCGGGAGATCCGGCCGGGAGCGGATCGGGAATGCGCACCGACCGTGCGTGCCCGCCCGATACTCCGACGATTGCGCCCTGAGCGAGCAACCGTTCCCGGCGCCCCGGGCTCGGGCAGGCCGAACCGCATGAGACTCCTGGTGCTCGGCGGCTCGGACTTCGTCGGACGGGTGGTGGCGGAGGAAGCCGTCACCGCGGCTGGGAGGTGACCCTGCTCAACCGGGGCACCAGGCGGCCACGGGACGGCGTGCGCACCCTGCACGGCGACCGGGAGGCGGCGGACCCCGCCGGCGGGCTCGCCGCACTCGAAGGCGGCAGTTGGGACCTGGCGGTCGACACCTGGTCCGGTGCGCCCCGGGTCGTGCGGGCGGCCGTCCGGAGCCTCGCCGACCGGGTCGGGCACTGGACGTACGTCTCCAGCCGCTCGGTGCACCGGTTGCCGCTGCCACCGGGCGCCGACGAGACGGCGCCGCTGGTCGCCGCCTCGGCCGACGCCGGGCCCGGCCCCTACGCCGAGAACAAGCGCGGCGCGGAGCTGGCGGTGGCCGAGGTGTTCGGCGACCGGGCGCTGCTGCTCCGCGCGGGGCTGATCCTCGGCCGGTACGAGAACGCGGGCCGACTTCCGTGGTGGCTGCGGCGCTTCGCCCGCGGCGGCCGGGTGCCGGTGCCCGGGCCGCCGGAGTCGGGATTGCAGTTCATCGATGTGCGGGACCTGGCCGCCTGGGCCCTCGACGCCGCCTCCGCCGGGCTGGGCGGGGCGTACAACACGGTGAGCAGGCCCGGGCACGGAACAATGGGCGGACTCGTCGAGAGCTGCCTGCGGGCCACCGGCGCCGCGGCGGAGCCGGTCTGGGTCACCCCCAAGGACGTCGCGGCGGCCGGCGTCGAACCGTGGACGGAGCTGCCGGTGTGGCTGCCGCCGGGCGGGCTGCACGACACGCTGCACCAGGGCGACACGGAGCGGGCGCACGCCGCGGGCCTGCGCTGCCGTCCGCTCGACGAGACGGTCCGGGACACCTGGCGCTGGCTCGCCGCGCACCCCTCGTGGTCGCCGAAGCGCCCGCCGGGCGGCGGCGGTGCCGGTCTGACTCCCGCGCGGGAGGCGGCCCTGCTCGCCCCGGGGTGAAACCGGCGCGGCGGCACCGTCGTTGCCGGGCTCGCGGCGGCCCCCGGCCCCTGCCGGCGGCCGCGGAAGGGCGCTTAGAGTCGTCGCATGGCCACCCGCAGCGAAGCCGCGCCCGCGCCGGCGCCGTCCCCCGCCCGGCTGCACGACGTCGACGCCCTGCGCGGCTTCGCTCTGCTGGGGATCCTGATGGTGAACATCGGGTACTTCGCCTCCGGCTACACCTTCCACGGCACCGCCGACCCCGCCTTCCGCTCCACCGCCGACGAAGCGGTGCGCAGCGCGGTGACCCTGCTGTTCACCATGAAGTTCTACGTGTTGTTCTCGTTCCTCTTCGGGTACAGCCTCACCCTTCAGACCGCCGTCTCCGAGCGGGCGGGCGCGGCCCCCGCCCCGCGCCATCTGCGGCGGTCGGCGGGACTGCTCGTCCTCGGCCTCCTGCACGCCGTGCTGCTCTTCCAGGGTGACATCCTGGCCACGTACGCCGTGCTCGGCCTGGTGCTGTACGCCTTCCGGCACGTCCGCACCCGGACGGCTCTCGTCGCCGCCGCCGTCCTGGTCGGCTGGGTCGTGCTGATCTTCTCACTCCTGGCACTCGCCGCCCCGGTCGGCGTCGACGAGAAAGCGGCGCTGGAGGCGGGGCGAGCCACGACCGAAGCACTCGCCGGCGGCCCGGCCTCGATCATCGCGGAACACCTGGAGAACCTTCCCGCCATGGCCGTCGCGCTGCTGTTCCAGCAGGCGCCGACCGCCCTCGCGATGTTCTTCGTCGGCCTCGCCGCGGGGCGGCTCGGTGTGCTCGCCGAACCCGCCCGCCACGCGGTCCTGCTGCGCCGCGTGCAGTGGATCGGCCTCGCGGTCGGCGGCACCGGGGCGATGGCGTACGCCGTCCTGGACGGCTCCCGTCCCTTCGCCGCGATCGCGATCGCCTCAGTGACGGCGCCCCTGCTGTCCGCGGCCTACGCGACCACCCTGCTGCGAGTGTTCCGCCGCGGCGCCGGGCAGCGGGTCCGCGGCGCCCTGGCGCCCGCCGGGCGGATGGCCCTGACCAA
This sequence comes from Streptomyces sp. TAA040, assembly GCF_000424845.1. NCBI lineage: Bacteria > Bacillati > Actinomycetota > Actinomycetes > Kitasatosporales > Streptomycetaceae > Streptomyces > Streptomyces sp. TAA040. The sequence goes on from NZ_AUKR01000008.1 coordinate 188,495, forward strand.
CTACCTGAGCCAGTCACTGGTCTGCGTACTGCTGTTCACCGGGGCCGGGGCCGGGCTGGTCGGCTCGGTGCCGCCGGCCGGTGTACTCGGCATCGCCGCGGCCCTCTTCGCGGTGCAACTGCTCTGGAGCCGCTGGTGGCTCGGCCGCCACCGGTACGGACCGGTCGAGTACGCGCTGCGGGCCTTCTCGTACGCCTCCCTCCCGGGCCGGGGCACTCCCGCTGCCTCCCGGCGGGGCTGACCGCGCCCGGGGCTCGGGTCAGCGGGTCAGCGGGTCAGCGGGTCAGCGGGTCAGCGGGTCAGCGGGTCAGCGGGTCAGCGGGTCAGCGGGTCAGCGGGTCAGCGCGACGAGCGCGTCCACCGTCCGCCGGTTCCGGGCGGTGACGACGGCCGCGCCCAGCGCCGTGGCGAGCGCGCCGGGCAGCCGGCTGCGGCCCGATCCGTTCGGGAAGTGGCAGTACACCTCGCGGCCCGAGGAGTGATAGGCGTCCGGTGCGAACCGCGCCGGGTCGAGCCGGGCGAGACGCTCGGGGTCCGGGGCACGGTCGGCGAAGAAGACGTGCACCTTGGCCGGATCGGGTTCGTCCGGGGTGAACGGGCAGCGGGCCGCCGTGTCGCGCAGCTCGGCACCGGAGCGCACGAGTACCTGCACGGGGAAGCCGAAGCGCCGCTCGACGGCTGCCTCCAGGGCGGCCGCCAGCCGCCACTGGTCCGGTTCCGGGGCGGAGAAGACAGCGTTGCCGCTTTGCAGGTGGGTCTCCGGGCGCTCCCAGCCGAGCTCGCCCATCACGTCCCGCAACCCGGCCATCGGGATCTTCCGGTGACCGCCCACGTTGATCCCGCGCAGCAGCGCCGCATAGCGTTCCATGCACGGCACCCTAGGGCCCGGGTACGACACCCGGGCTGCGACCGGCGCGGCCGGGCACCGGCCGGGCACCCGGTTGCCGTCGGCCGGGCACCCGGTACAGCCCGCCTGAGCGGACGGCACGGGTGCGGGCCCCCGCCCCCACCCGTGACTGCGGTTCCTCAGCCCGCCGTCGCGGCCCCCCGCCGGCTCCCGGGGCCCGTCCTCGGCGGACGCCGGCTGCGCGGACTCCAGCGGGTTCGTCTCCGGCGGCATCGTGAAGGTCGCCAGGGTCCGCTCGAAGTCCCGGGTGGAGAGCAGCAGCTTGTAGATGATGGCCAGTTCGAACAGCATCAGCAGCGCGGCCGCTCCGATCGTCACCGGGATCACCGCGCCGGCCGCGGGGCCGATGATGAAGACGGCCATCGGAAGCGCCCGTACCAGGGAAAGCGTCCCTTGAACTCCACGTGCAGGTCGACGACGGGCCGGCTCGGCCGGGTCTCGCCCTCCGGCCGACGCCCCTCCGCGTCCACGGCGCGTCCCTCCGCGTCGGTGGACGCGGAGGGACGTCCGCCTCGGTCCTCGTCGGTGCCGAGCGACCGCGCGACCCGCGCCTCCGCCACTGCCTCGGCCTCGTCCCGGGCCTCCTCCCGCTCGCGGAGGACGTCCTCCGCGAACACCGGGTCGTCGCCCTCCCCGTGCTGCTCGCGGGCGTGTGCACCGACCCAGGCCTTGCGGCTGACCGCGGACCGCTCCTTGGTCTTCTTGCGCATGCTGAGGCGCACCTTGGAGAACGTCCATCGTGACGCTTCACTGTCCATGGGTTCGCAGTGCAGGTCAGCGCACTGCGGTCGAGATCTTCATGGGCCCGTACGGGAACCGGGGAGGAACGTGGCCTGCGAGGAGGCCGCGGTGGTGGGCGCTCAGGGCGCCGGGGGCGTCCGGAGCCGCCGACAGGGCCCCGACTGCCCCGCACCGCACGGGCGTTCCGTCCGGCCCCGCGAACCGCGGTCCGCACACGTCTCATCCCCCGATCCCCCGATCCCCCGATCCCCCGATCCCCCGATCCCCCGAAAGCAGCGTGCGCACCGCAGCCTGTGAACCCGCGACGTGATTCCCCACCCCCTCGGCCTTCTCCACTCGTCGTCCGGGCACCGCACCAGTGCTCTTCGGCAGCCCGGCCCTGCAGGGCGCCCCGGCATGCGGACGGACCGTCAGTCGCGGGCCCACCCCCGGGACGCGACGCGCTCCGGCCTCCCCGTCGCGTGCTCGCGCCCGCCGGAGGGACCGGAGGAGGCGCAGCACTCCGGGAGAGGCCGCTGGAGCACCCGGCGTGCGCACGTCCCGGCCTGCGGGTCGGACTCAGTGCATCCCGGGCCGCCCGCCGAAGGCCGCCCCAGGCAGTCGCGGTAGCACCCGGGCTGCCGGGTGAAGGTCGAGCCGAGCGAGACCAGTACCACCCTCCCGACGCCGGCGGGCCGCTTCCAGCGGGCTGGTGGTCATACGTCCAGCGTAACGAGACGATACGTATCGTGCACCTGTTTGAGCGGGCAGAGCCCGGGCCGGTACCGCGCGCGGATCAGGACACCGGGCGCGAGTCGGTCCAGACCGACTCGAACTCCTCCCGGTAGGTCGCGAACAGGCCGTGGTCGCCGGCCCCGTCCGCGCGCCCGTGCACCAGGTCCCGGACGCCACCGCGCAGCACCAGCACCGGGGCCTCCATCCCCCGGCCGCTCCGCAGGTACGACTGGACGACCGCGAGGCCGTCCGGGCCGTCCCCGTCGACCAGGAAGGCCGTGAAGCGCGGCGTCTCGTCGAAGACGTGGATCTGGAAGGCACCGGTGTCCCGCAACCGGGCCCGCACCCGCCGCATGTGGAGGATGTTGGTCTCCACCGCGCGGCTGAGTTCCCCCCGTTTGAGACCCAGTTCACGCTCCCTGCGCTTGACGGCGCTGCTCGCCGGGTTGAGGAACAGCAGCCGCACCCGGCAGCCCGAGTCCGCCAGCCGGGCGAGCCTGCGCCCGGAGTAGTTCTGCACAAGCAGGTTGAGGCCTATCCCGATCGCGTCGATGCGCCGGGCGTCGCCGAACAGGTCCTCGGCGGGCAACTGGCGCTGGAGCCTGACCCGGTCCGTGTGCACCCCCACCACGTCCGCGAACCGGTCCCCGACCAGTTCCTCGACCGCGTCCACCGGCAGCCGGCCGGCCGAGGGGGCGCCGCCGCCCGCGCCGAGCAGTTCCAGCAACCGGGCGGAGGTGCGCTCCACCTGGGCCAGCACCGCGGTGGACAGCGCCCGGTTGCGGGAAACGGCGCTGCGGGCGACCTCCAACTCGTCCAGCGCCAGCTCGACCTCCCGGCGCTCGTCGAGGTACGGCTCGTAGCAGGGCCAGTGCTGCACCATCAGCTCCCGCAGTTGCGGGAGGGTGAGGAAGGAGAGCAGGTTGTCGTCCGCCGGGTCCAGGACGTATCCCTTGCGGCGGCTGACCTCCCTGACGGCGACCGCACGCTGCACCCACTCCTGTCCGGCGGGACCCGCCGCGGCGACCACCCACTCGTCGCCGTGCACCGGCTCGTAGATCGGCTGCAGCACGGCGGCCACCACCGACCGCAGCCGCTGCTCGACCAGGTTCAGCCAGACGTAGGCGCGTCCGGCCCGCTGTGCACGGGTGCGCACCTCGGCCCAGATGTCCGGGGTCCAGTCCAGGCCTGCTCCGATCTCCATCGGCCTGGTCAGCGACACGGTGCTCGACGACACGTCGGCCGTCCCCGCGGCCGTGCCCTCGCCCCCGCCGCCGTCACCGGGTGGGAGCTCAAGCCCTCCCGAACTCACCTGCGCACCGCCTTCCGCCCCCCGGATGTTCGATCAAGGAAGCGTACTTCGCCCCTTCCCGGCGCGGCAGCAGTATCTCCCATCAACTTCCGTTCGCCGCCGATCCATCCGGGGGAAGATAGGTCGGGAACACCCACCTGAGGGCTCCGGGCCTGGTACGCAATGAGCTGTAGCTGCTGACGAGACCGCGACAGAAAGAGACCCCATGCAGGTCTGGCCGGGACAGGCGTACCCGTTGGGCGCCACCTACGACGGCGCCGGTACGAACTTCGCCGTCTTCTCCGAGGCCGCCGAACGAGTGGAGCTGTGCCTCCTGCACGACGACGGCTCGGAGACCGCGGTGGAGCTGCGGGAGTCCGACGCCTTCGTCCGGCACGCCTACCTCCCCGGGGTGATGCCCGGGCAGCGGTACGGCTTCCGGGCCCACGGCCCGTACACCCCCGAGCAGGGCCACCGGTGCAACAGCGCCAAGCTGCTGCTCGACCCCTACGCGAAGGCGGTGAGCGGCTCCGTCGACTGGGACGAGGCGGTGTACGGGTACCACTTCGACCGCCCCGATCAGCGCAACGACCTCGACTCGGCGCCGCACACCATGGCCTCGGTGGTCATCAACCCGTACTTCGACTGGGGGGACGACCGCCCGCCGCGCACCGAGTACCACCGCACCGTCCTCTACGAGGCCCATGTGAAGGGCCTCACGATGCTCCACCCCGAGCTGCCCGAGGAGCTGCGCGGCACCTACGCCGCGCTGGGCCACCCGGCGATCATCGGCCACCTGACCGCGCTCGGGGTCACCGCCCTGGAGCTGATGCCGGTGCACCAGTTCGTCACCGACCACCGGCTGGCGGACGCCGGACTCACGAACTACTGGGGCTACAACACCATCGGCTTCTTCGCCCCGCACAACGCCTACGCCTCCTGGGGCGACCGCGGGCAGCAGGTGCTGGAGTTCAAGCAGGCCGTGCGGGCGCTGCACGAGGCGGGCATCGAGGTCATCCTGGACGTGGTGTACAACCACACCGCCGAGGGGAACCACTTCGGGCCGACCCTCTCCTTCCGCGGACTGGACAACGCCTCCTACTACCGCCTCTCCGAGGACGCCCGCTACTACACCGACACCACCGGTACCGGGAACTCGCTGCTCATGCGCAGCCCGCACGTGCTGCAACTGATCATGGACTCGCTGCGCTACTGGGTGACGGACATGCACGTGGACGGCTTCCGCTTCGACCTGGCCGCGACGCTCGCCCGCCAGTTCCACGAGGTGGACCGGCTGTCCTCGTTCTTCGACCTCGTGCAGCAGGACCCGGTGGTCAGCCAGGTCAAGCTCATCGCCGAGCCCTGGGACGTGGGCGAGGGCGGCTACCAGGTCGGCAACTTCCCCCCGCTGTGGACGGAGTGGAACGGCCGCTACCGGGACACCGTGCGCGACCTGTGGCGCGGAGAGCAGCGGACCCTGGCCGAGTTCGGCTCCCGGCTGACCGGTTCCTCCGACCTGTACCAGGACGACGGACGGCGCCCGCTGGCGTCGATCAACTTCGTCACCTGCCACGACGGCTTCACCCTGCACGACCTCGTCGCGTACCACCACAAGCGCAACGAGGCCAACGGCGAGGGCAACCGGGACGGCGAGAGCCACAACCGGTCCTGGAACTGCGGTGCCGAGGGCGAGACGGACGACCCCGGGGTACCGGCGCTCCGCAGGCGGCAGATGCGCAACTTCCTCGCCACCCTGATGCTCTCGCAGGGCGTGCCGATGCTCAGCCACGGCGACGAGTTCGCCCGCTCCCAGGGCGGCAACAACAACGCCTACTGCCAGGACAACGAGATCTCCTGGGTGCGCTGGCCGGAAGCCGACGAGCGGCATCCGATGTGCGAGTTCCTGCGGGCCATGGTCCGGCTGCGCAGCGACCACCCGGTCTTCCGCCGCCGGCGCTTCTTCCACGGCCGCCCCGTCGAGGGCACCCATGACGAGCTCTCGGACATCGCCTGGTTCACCCCGGAGGGCGAGGAGATGAACCAGAACGACTGGCAGCAGGCGCAGGCGCGCTCGCTGACGGTCTTCCTCAACGGCAGCGCCATCTCCGAACCGGGTCAGCGCGGCGAGCGGGTGACCGACGACTCCTTCCTGCTCCTCTTCAACGCCGGTTCCGAGGAGCGGGAGTTCACCGTACCCGTCGATCACGGACGCACGTGGCGGACGGTCGTCGACACCCAGCGGGAGGACGGCCACCCGCCGTGGCAGGGTCCCGCCCCCGGAGCGGGCGAACGGATCGCCCTGGCGGGCCGGAGCCTGACCGTGCTCCAGCGTCCGGACGCCGGGGGCCCCGGGTCCTGAGAGGCCGTCAGCCGGTCCCGAGTACCACCGCGGACCGGGCAGGCAGCAGCGTGCCGTCCCCGGCGTGCGTGGCGGCCAGCAGTGCGGCCCCGGACGGGGCCCGTACCCGGGCCGGACGCTCGCCGAGGTTCACCGCGACCAGCAGACCGCCGTGCCGGACGGTGAGCCGACGGCCCGCCTCGTCGACGTCCACGCCCACCTCGGACAGCAGTCCGCCCGGTGCCAGGTGCTCACGGCGGACGGCGAGCAGCCGCCGGTGCCAGTCGAGCAGCATGCGGTGCGGTTCCCGCCCGGGCTCGCTCCAGTCCAGGCAGGAGCGGTCCCTGGTGGCCGGGTCCTGCGGGTCGGGGACGTCCTCCTCGGCCCAGCCGTGGGGGGCGAACTCCCGCCGGCGCCCCCGCCGGACCGCCTCGGCCAGCTCCGGGTCGGTGTGGTCGGTGAAGTACTGCCAGGGGGTCGCCGCCCCCCACTCCTCTCCCATGAACAGCATCGGCGTTCCCGGGCCGCAGAGCACCAGGGCGGCGGCGCAGGCGGCCAGGTCGGGGCTCAGGCCCGCGGCGAGCCGGTCGCCGGTGGCCCGGTTGCCGATCTGGTCATGGGTCTGGGCGTAGCGGACCAGGCGGTGCACGGGCGTCCCCGCGGGGTCGAACGGACGTCCGTGGCTGCGCCCCCGGAAGGTCGACCAGGTGCCGTCGTGGAAGAAGCCGTCGGTGAGGGTCTTCGCCAGCGCGGCCATCGGTGCACGGGCGAAGTCCGCGTAGTAGCCCTGGGACTCGCCGGTGAGCGCCGTGTGCAGGGCGTGGTGGAAGTCGTCGTTCCACTGGGCGTGCAGCCCGCGGCCGTTCCGGTCGCGCGGGTCGGTGTCGGCCGGGTCGTTGCGGTCGGACTCGGCGATCAGGAAGAGCGGCCGGCCCAGTTCGGCGGCGAGTGCGTCCACCGCGGCGGACAGCTCGGCGAGGAAGTGCGTGGCCCGGCTGTCGGCGAGGGCGTGCACGGCGTCCAGGCGCAGTCCGTCCAGGCGGTAGTCGCGGAGGAGGGCGAGGGCGCTGCCCGTGAAGTAGTCCCTGACCTCGTCGGAGCCGGGCGTGTCCAGGTTGACCGCGGCTCCCCACGGCGTCTGCCGGGTGTCGGTGAAGTAGGGCCCGTAGGCGGGCAGGTGGTTGCCGGACGGTCCGAGGTGGTTGTGCACCACGTCGAGCACGACGCCGAGTCCGTGCCCGTGCGCCGCGGAGACGAAGCGTGCCAGGCCGGCCGGCCCCCCGTAGGGCTCGTGCACCGCCCAGGGAGCCACCCCGTCGTACCCCCAGCCGTGCCGTCCGGGAAAGGGGCAGACCGGCATCAGCTCCACATGGGTGATCCCGAGCCGGGCAAGGTGCCCGAGCCGGACCGCAGCGGCGGCGAAGGTCCCCTCCGGGGTGAAGGTGCCCACGTGCAGCTCGTACAGCACCGCACCGGCGGGCAGCCCGCCCGCGCCCGGCGCCGCGGGGGATGGGGGCGGGGCGGAGGACGGCGGTGGGGCGAGGTCTGCGGGGTCGAGGACAGCGCTCAGCCCCTCGGGGCCGTCCGGCTGACTCCGTGACCGGGGGTCGGGGAGCACCGCTCCGCCGTCGAGGGCGAAGCCGTAGCGTGCGCCGGGGCCGGCCGGGGCGTCGGCGGACCACCAGCCGGGGCGGGCTCGATCCCGGCGGAGGCCGTGCGGCTCGCCGTCCAGGTGCAGGGTGACCCGGCCTGCCTGCGGTGCCCACACGTCGAAGCGCATGACCGCCATGCTCCCCGTCGGCGCCCTCCCGCGCCAGCAGACGCGGCCCGGTCCGACCGGGACCGGCCACCCGGTGGCGGGCGGCGTGGCGGCGCCCGGGGGCAGCCCGCGGACTGTGACCGTCCGGGGACACAGCCATCTGGACAGCTCTGCCGACCGCCGGAAGAATCAGGTGCCATGTCGTCCGTCGAGTCCAGTGCGCACCCTCCGCGGGTGTCCGACGCGGATCGGGAGCACGCCCTCGGCATCCTGCGCGAGAGCGCCGTCCTGGGCCGCGTGTCACAGCACACCTTCGAGCGGCGGATGGAGGTCGTCCTGCACGCCCGGCAACCGGACGAGTTGCGGGCGGTGCTCCACGACCTCGGCCCGGCCGAGTCCTCCCGCGGCGCGCTGGTGCGCGCGGTCGGACGGATGTCCTCGTTCTCGGCGCGGCTGCGCTCCGCCTGGTACGCCGAACGGCTGCCCGAGCTGCTGCTGCCCGCACCGGGGCCGTACCCGCTGTCCGTCGGGCGGGCGCCCGGCTCGGTGCTGCGGCTGAACGACGGCACGGTCTCCCGGTCCCACGCGCAGTTGCGGAACAGCGGCGGGGGCTGGCACCTGCGCGACCTGGGGTCCGCCAACGGCACATGGGTCAACGGCCGCCGTATCACCGGGTCGGTGCCGGTCCGCCCCGGCGACCAGGTGCGTTTCGGCCAGGTCGCCTTCCGGCTCACCGCCCCCTGACCGTGGACCGCGCGCGGCCGGACCACCTCCGCCTTCCCCGGCGCCCCTCACCGGGGCGGGCGTCAACCGGTGGCGCCTTCGGCCTCGTCCCGGACGAGCAGGGCCACCGGCAGGTCGCCGAACAGCTCCTCCGCCGGGCAGCGCCCGCGCACCGTCCGGCCGCTCAGAGCGTCGCGCCAACGGCCCGGCGGCAGCGGAAGCACCGTGCCCGACCAGCCTCCGGAGCGTGCGAGCCGGTGGGAGAGCCGGGTCACGGCGGTGACCGCCTCGCCCGCGCGGGAGAAGGCGACGCAGTGCTCGGCCGCCGGCCCCTCGGCCCGCAGCGGGACGCAGTCGCCGCCTGCGGAGAACCACTCGGGGTGGTCCCGGCGGAGCCGCAGCGCGGTCACGGTGACCCGCAGCTTCTCGCTGCCGCGGGTGAGCGGGCCCTTGGGCAGCGGGGGCGGGAACCGGACCGGGGCGCGGTTGTCGGGGTCGACGAGCGCGCGGTACGGCTCCTCGGTGCCCTGGTAGAGGTCCGGAACGCCGGGCATCGTGAGCTGGAGCAGCACCCTCCCGAGCGAGCCGACCCGGGCGGCGGGCGCCAACCTCGCTCCCAGCGCGGCCAGATCCTCCCCCGCCGGGCCGGTGACCGCCTCCTCGGCGCAGCGTTCCAGCGCCGCCTCGTACTCCGGATCCTGCTCGGTCCAGGTGGTGTGCAGTCCGGCCTCCCTGGCCGACTTCCGCAGGGCCGCGACCAGTCGCCCGATGTCGGCCGTGCCGAGTCCCAGGGCCGTCTGCCGCACCAGCCACCGGGTGTGCCGGTCCGGGCCGTGCCCGTCCGGCGCCGACCGGTCCCTCCGCTCCTCGGCCACCGCCCACTCCTCGGGCGCCTCGGTGAGCGCCGCCAGGATGGCGCGCACCTCGGCGCTGCGCTTGGCGTCGTGGGTGGAAAGCACGGTGCCGCCGTACGGCCAGTGGTGCTGGAGGTGCGCGCAGTGCCGGTGGAACTCCTCGACATCCGTGGTGGGTCGGCCCGGATCGCCGCCCACCTCGTTCGGGGCGAGCAGCGGCAGGAAGCGGTAGAAGGCGGTGTCCTCGACCGACTTGGCCCGCAGGGCTGCGCTCGTCTGGGCGAACCGCGGCGCGAACTCGGGGTGGTCCGCGGCGAGCGCGGCGACCAGGTCCACGGTGGCGGCCTCCTCCGGAACGGTGAAGGCGCTCCGGGCTCCCGACGCCGCCGCGGCCAGGAGCTCCGTGCCGCCGGGCCCGTCCGACGGATAGCCGCGGTAGACGGGGATGCGGACCAGGAGTTCGCGGACTGCGGCGGCGAGCGCCCAGTCGGCGTGGTCGCGCAGTTCGCGGTCGGCCGACTCGTCGCAGAAGCGCCGCGCGACGCGCACCAGCCGGGCCACCTCGGCGGCCAGTTCATGTGTGATCACCTCGTGCGCCGCCCGCCGCACGGTGGCCTCCCAGTCGCCGCCGGCGTCGTCGGCCACCTCGGTGGACTCGCGGTAGCGGGCCGTGAGTCCGGTCAGGCCGCGAGGATCGGTGAACAGCCCGTCGAGCAGGCGCAGCGAGTCGTAGCCGGTGGTCCCGGCGACCGGCCAGTCCGTGGGCAGCCGCTCCTCGGCACCGAGGATCTTCTCCACCACCGTCCAGGCCCCGTCCGAACGCCGGGCGAGCTCGCGCAGATAGGCGCCGGGGTCGGCCAGACCGTCCGGGTGGTCGACGCGGAATCCGTCGATCACTCCCTCAGCCAGCAACCGCAGGACGGTGCCGTGGGTCGCGGTGAAGACCTCGGGGTCCTCCACCCGGACTCCGATCAGTTCGGAGACGGTGAAGAACCGCCGGTAGTTCAGCTCGGTCCGGGCCAGCCGCCACCATGCGAGGCGGTAGTACTGGGCGTCGAGCAGTTCAGGCAGCGGCAGCGCCTCGGTGCCCGCGCGCAGCGGGAAGCGGTGCGGGCCCCAGTGCAGAGCGCCGCCGCGCACCTCCATCACGTCCAGGCAGGAACCGAGCCGGGCGCCGAGCACCGGCAGCAGGATCCGGCCGCCGCCGGCCGCCCAGTCGATGTCGAACCACCGGGCCGCGGGCGAGGAAGGGCCCTCCCGCAGCACCTGCCACAGCGGCCGGTTCAGCGAGGTGTCCGCGGGCAGCGCCATGTGGTTGGGCACGATGTCGGTGATCATCCCGAGCCCGTGCTCGCGTGCGGTGCGGGCCAGGGCGCGCAGACCGTCCTCCCCGCCCAGCTCCGTCCGTACCCGGCCGGGGTCGGTGACGTCGTACCCGTGGGTCGAGCCGGGCACCGCCTCCAGCACCGGCGAGAGGTGCAGGTGCGAGACGCCGAGGGAGGCCAGGTAGGGCACGTCCAGGGCCGCCGCGGCGAACGGGTACGCGGGCTGGAGCTGGAGCCGGTAGGTGGCGGTCGGCAGGGTGTGGGGGCGTGCGACGGAGAGGGCCACCGGACCATTCTTGGAAGCGGGCGAGCGGCCGTCAACCACGGACGGGCCGACCGGGTGGGCGGTGCGCCGCCGACCGCGGTGCGGGCTCCGGGGCGGTGTCCGTCGGCGCCGTGCCGGCCGCCGCGGGCCCGGCCGGCGTCCGCGACCGCCGGGCCCCGCATGCCGGCCCGCGCCCACCGGGTGCCGTCCGGCGGCGTCAGGTGCTGCTCGGCCCGCTGGTGGGCTCCAGTCGCAGCGAGAGCGAGTTGATGCAGTACCGCTGGTCCGTCGGGGTGGAGTAGCCCTCCCCCTCGAAGACGTGGCCGAGGTGGGAGCCGCAGCGCGCGCACCGGACCTCGACGCGGACCATGCCGTGCGAGCGGTCCTCGATCAGCTCGACGGCCGCGCTGTCGGACGGGTCGTAGAACGAGGGCCAGCCGCAGTGCGAGGCGAACTTGGTGTTCGAGCGGAAGAGCTCCGTTCCGCAGGCGCGGCAACTGTAGACGCCCTCGGTGCTGGTGTCGGTGTACTCACCGGTGAACGCCGGCTCGGTGCCCGCACGGCGCAGCACCCGGTACTCCTCCTCGCTGAGCTGGGCGCGCCACTCCTCGTCGGGCTTGTCGATCTCGTAGGCCATCAGTGTGCTCCGTTCTCCAGGTGGGAGAGGATCTGCGGACCGAGTTCGGTCACGTCCCCGGCTCCCATGGTGACAACGAGATCGCCTGGCTCGGCGATTCCGGCGAGTGCCTTCACCGCCTCCGAGCGGCCCGGCGCCGTACCGACGTCCGCGCCGAGGGCCGCCGCCGCGTCCACGATCAGCGCGCTGGACACGCCCGGGATCGGGTCCTCCCTGGCCGGGTAGATGTCCAGCACCACGGACTCGTCGGCCCCGCTCAGCGCCCGCGCCATCTCCGCGCCGAGTTCCTGGGTGCGGCTGAACAGGTGCGGCTGGAAGAGCACCAGCAGCCGGTGCCCCTCCGCAGCGGGGCGGAGGGCGGCCAGGTCGGCGGTCATCTCGGTGGGGTGGTGCGCGTACGAGTCGATCACCCGTACGCCGGCCGCCTCACCGAGTACCTGGAGCCGCCTCTTCACGCCGGTGTACGAGGCCAGCGCGGGGGCCAGGCGGTCCACCGGAACCCCTGCCGCCGCCCCCGCCGCCAGCGCCGCAGCGGCGTTGTGGGCGTAGTGCCGGCCGGGCACCGAGACGGTGAACGCGACGGTCCGGCCCTCCTGCTCCACCGTGACCTCACTGGTGAGCCCACACGGGGTGACGGACCGCACCCGTACGTCCGCCTCCGGGGACTCGCCGTAGCTCACCACGCTCAGACCGTCCCGGCCCCGGACCCGGCCGGCCAGCTCCCGGGCGCCGGCCTGGTCCGCGTTGACCACCAGGGTGCCGCCCGGGCGGATCCGGCCGACGAAGGTCTCGAAGGAGGTGTAGATCTCCTCGACGGACTCGTAGTTTGCGTGGTGGTCCAGCTCGGCGTTGAGGATGACGGCGACCTCGGGCCGGTACTTGTGGAAGCTGCGGTCGCTCTCGTCCGCCTCCGCCACGAACAGCTCACCGGCGCCCTGGTGGGCGTTGGAGCAGGGGCCGTCCAGGTCGCCGCCGATCGCGTAGGTCGGGTCGAGCCCCAGGCTGCGCAGGGCAACCGCCAGCATCGACGTGGTGGTGGTCTTGCCGTGGGTGCCGGCGACGGCGATCGTCCGCAGTCCGTCCATCAGCGCGGCCAGGGCGTCCGCCCGGTGCAGCACCGGGACGCCCCGCTCGGTGGCGGCCAGCACCTCCGGGTTGTCCGGCCGGATCGCCGAGGAGACCACGACCGCCGTGGGGTCCGCGGCCAGGTGGGCGGCGTCGTGCCCGAGATGGACCTCCGCGCCCAGCTCGCGCAGCGCCTGCACGGTGGCCGAGTCCCGGCCGTCGCTGCCGGTCACCCGCGCGCCCCGCTGCACGAGAATCTTCGCGATGCCGGACATCCCGGCGCCGCCGATGCCGATGAAGTGCGGTCGGTCCATGCCGGGCGGGGAAGCCGAAACCATCTGCGGTGCTCCTCGTTTCGCTGCGTGCGCGGCCGGTACGCACCGGCCGGTCCGTGCACGATTCTCGCACCCCGGACGGGCCGCCCGGCTCCGTCCTCCCGCGCCGCGCCCGGCGCCTCCCGCCCCCGCACGACGGTCGGGGCGGGGGTCGGGGCCGAGCAGGCCCGCGGGACGGGCTCAGTCCGAGTGGGCGAACAGCTTGAGCACGGGGACGCCCACCTTGTGGCGTGCCCGGGAGGCCCAGTCCCGGTGGAAGAACTCCTCGACCAGGTGCGGAGCCGTCAGCACGATCACCTCGTCCGCCGCGGTCCCCTCCACCACCGAGGTGAGGAGTTGCAGCGGGTGGCGCTCGATGAGCCGGCCCACGGCCTCGGCTCCGGCGTCGCGCAGCGCCTTCAGCGAGTGGTCCAGCGCCAGGCGGGCGGGGGCGCGGGCCTCGTCGCCCTCCGGCTCCTCCCCCTCCTGGACGGCCTCGCCCAGCTCGCCGAGCGCGACGTCGTCCAGGGAGCGCAGCAACCGGTCCTGGTCGCCGCGCGGCTGCATCAGGACGACGAAGGAGACCGGCTCGTCGCCGTGCAGCGTGGTCACGAGTTCCACGTCCGTGGCCACCAGCGGCTTCTCGATCATCAGTACCGTCGTGAACACAGCGGGTGCCCTTCTTCCGCGGTTCGGGAGTCCCCGAACAGAAACCATTTTGCCCCGTGCTCCCACGGGGCGTGCCTCCCTCAGTCTGCCCGAGTGAAGGAAAGCGGAACTTACCATTCCGCTCAGTTCACGGCCTTTCGGTAGCGGGTGAACAGAAATCCGGACTCCTCCAGCAGCGACTCCAGCGCGAAGTCCTCGGGCACCGGCAGCGCCGGGCCGTTCACGACCCGCGGCGCACCGCCACCGGCGATCCGCGGAGCCACCGTCAGACACAGCTCGTCGAGCACGCCCGCCGCGGCGAACTCGCCCAGCAGCCGAGGCCCGCCCTCGGTCAGCAGCCGCCGGAAACCGTGCGCGGCCAGCACCGAGGGGACGCGGCCCGGCGCCACCACCGCGCCGTCCCCGGCGACGAGCACCGCGGCCCCGGCCCGTACGGCTGCCTCGACCCGGCCCCGAGGGGCGTCGGCGCCCGTGACGACGAGGGTCGGCGTGACCGGTTCGGTGAACAGCGGAGCCGTGAAATCCAGCTCCAGACTCGCGCTGACGACCGCGACGGCCGGGGCCGGCGACTGCCCGGCCGCCTCGCGGCGCCCGGCGAAGGCGGCCCTGGCCTTCGCCGGGCCGTAGCCCTCGCGGCGCACCGTCTCCGCCCCGACCACCACGGCGTCCGCGAGCCCCCGCAGCACGCCGAAGATCCGCATGTCGGCGGGGGCGGAGAGCGGCTGCGAGCGGCCCTCGTGGTGGGCCGCTCCGTCCAGCGAGGAGACCATGTTGCCCCGCAGCCAGGCACCCTCGGACGGCGCCGGGTGGGCGTACGCCTCGGCGAGCTCGTCGAGGCTCCACTCGCGGGAGGGGCCGGTCGGTCCGTCGGTGCAGGGGAACAGGCGTCGCATATTCGGCAGTGTGGCACGGACCACCGACCGCCGTCCCCGACCACCCCGGCGCCGTAGAGTGAAGGGCGTGCCGACCTCCGCTGACTCCTCCGACCCCACCGCCCAGGCCGCCGACCGGGCTCCCGTCTCACTGTCCGAACGCGAGCCGCACGTACCCGCCGAGCGGCTCGTCGCCGAGCTGGTGCCGCCGCCCCGCTTCGGCTCGGTCCGTTTCGACACGTACATACCCGACCCCGGGCAGCCCAGCCAGGCCGAGGCGGTGAGCGTGCTCCGCGGCTTCGCCGCCGGTCTCGGCGACGCCGCGCCGGCGCCGGGCGGACTGCGCCGGTGGTTCCGGCGCCCGGCCGCCCCCGCGCGACCCGAGGGGCCGCGCGGCATCTACCTCGACGGCGGGTACGGCGTCGGCAAGACGCACCTGCTGGCCTCGCTGTGGCACACCGCGCCCGCGCCCGCGGAGCGGAAGGCGTTCTGCACCTTCGTGGAACTGACCCATCTGGTGGGCGCCCTCGGCTTCCAGCAGACCGTACGCACCCTGAGCGACCACCAGTTGCTGTGCATCGACGAGTTCGAACTCGACGACCCCGGGGACACCGTGCTCGTCTCCAGCCTGCTGGGCCGGCTGGTGGACTCCGGTGTGGCGCTGGCCGCCACCTCCAACACCCTGCCCGGGAAACTGGGCGAGGGACGCTTCGCCGCGGCGGACTTCCTCCGCGAGATCCAGGGCCTCTCCGCCCGGTTCCGCCCGGTGCGGATCGACGGCGAGGACTACCGGCACCGCGGGCTCCCGGCCGCGCCGGCGCCGTGCACCGACGAGGAGGTGGTCAGGGCGGCACACCGGACGACCGGCGCCGCACTCGACGACTTCCCCGCCCTCCTGGAGCACCTGTCGCGGGTGCATCCCAGCCGGTACGGTGCCCTGTGCGACGGCCTGAGCACGGTCTGCCTGACCGGGGTGACCGCGGTGCCGGACCAGTCCACCGCCCTGCGGCTGGTCGTACTCGCAGACCGGCTGTACGACCGGGAGGTCCCGGTGATCGCCTCCGGCCGCCCGTTCGACGCGCTGTTCAACGAGGAGATGCTGCGCGGCGGCTACCGCAAGAAGTACTTCCGGGCCATCTCCCGGCTGACCGCCCTGGCGCGCGACGCCGGCCGGCCGGTCGGATCCGCCGGCCACTGAGCCCGCAGGCGTCGCGCCGCGCGCCGAGAGGGCCCTGCCGCGCCCTGCGGCGCGAGGAGGCCGCTGACGCGCGCCTGCGGACTGCGGGCGGAACGGCGGAAGCCGGTCGCCCCCGTCCGCCGGCTGCCTCGCCGGGCCCCTCCCGCACCGGCAAGGCAGCCGACGGGACGGTTCACCGCCCCGTCGACCGGCTCACCGGCGCAGCGCCCGCCGGGTGGTGACGCCGACGAGGCCGTCCGAGGTGGGACCACGGTAGTACTGGTAGCTGCACACCCAGTCCTCGGTGTTCGGGCCGGAGATGCCGTCGCCGATCACCACGTCGCCGCCGCCGGACTGCTTGACGGGCAGGCGCTGGATCTCCCGCACCCGGTTACCCGTGTGCCCCGCTGCGTGAGAGCGGTCCCGCTGGGGAAAGCGCACGACGTGGCAGCGGCGACGGCCCGGGGTTCCGCGGCCGGGACCGCGGCGGACGCGGCGCCGGAGCGGGCCGGCGGCCGTCCCCGCGGGGAGGGGTGGCCACGATGCGCGGAGCGATCATCCGACTTATATTCACGGAGTGACCACACCAGTACGCAGCGTCGCCACGGCGCTCCTCGTCCTCGCCCTCTCCGCCACCGCAGCCTGCGCCGGTGGCACCGCCACCACCGCAGGTGACGGCGACGATCGAACCGCGGAGGACCGCGCGGTCGCCGCCGGGCAGTCGTACGCCTCGACGGCCCCGGAGCCCGCCGCGGCCCCGAACGATCCGGTGACGCTCCCGATGTCCGCCAGTGGGCGCACCGCCGTCTTCTCGCACGGTCCGCGCTCCCGTGAGGACCGCACCGTCGCACTGAGCTTCGACGCGGACATGACCGCGGATCAGGCCGACCGGGCTGCGGACGGCGAGCGCTTCGACAACCCGGAGCTGGTGGAGGCCCTGCGCAAGGCGAGGGTGCCCGCCACCTTCTTCATGACCGGCATGTGGGCCCGCACCTACCCGGACCAGGCTCGCTCGATCGACGCGGACGAGCTGTTCGAGGTCGCCAACCACTCCTACGCCCACTACGCCTTCACCGGGCCCTGCTACGGACTGCCGGAGCTGGCCCCTGAGGAGCAGCGGGCCGACGTGGAGAAGGGGTTCGCCGCACTGCGCGCGGCCGGGGTGCGCGACCCGCTCCCCTACTTCCGCTTCCCCGGTGGCTGCTACGACGACCGGGCGCTGCGCGCGGTCGCTCCCACCGGTGTGACGGCGGTGCAGTGGGACGTGATGAGCGGCGATCCCTTCAACGAGGACGCGGACGACGTGGCGCAGGAGGTGCTCTCCGGCGTGCAGCCCGGCTCGGTGGTGGTGATGCACTGCACCCGCAGCGCCGCACCCGCCACCGTGGAGGCGCTGCGCACGGTCGTTCCGGAGCTGCGCGAACGCGGCTACCGCTTCGTCAGGGTCTCCGAGATGATCGCCGACGCGGCCACCTGACGCACCGCGGCAGGTGGCGGACCGCGGCAGGTGGCGGACCGCTCCGTCGGGGGCGTAGCCGGGCTCCCCGCGGGGAGCCCGGCTACGCCCCCGACCGTCAGGAGTCGTCCTGACGCTCCGCGGGGCCCTGCCCGGTGCCCCCGGCTCCGCCGCCGATCCCGTCGGCGCCGTTCTCCCTGCCGCCGTTGCCGCCGCCGGATGCGCGCCGCCTGAGCTGGGCGGCCTTCTGCCGGGTCTGCCCGGCCTTGCGGGTGACGGCCCGGCGCTTGACCTGCACCGACTCGCGCCGCAGCAGCGACTCCGGCGGCCCACCCAGTTCGGGGAAGTCCTCCTGGAGCCCTCTGCGGATCGCGTACATCATCATGAACGCCAGCACGAAGAAGGGCAGGCCGACCACGATGATCACCTGTTCCAGTGCGGTGAGTCCGCCGGTTCCGGTCGCCGCGATCAGCGTTCCGGCCACCACCCCCTCGGTGACCGCCCAGAAGATCCGCTGGCGGGTGGGGCTCTCCTGCTCCTCGCTGCCCACGCAGAGCATGTCCACCACCAACGAGGCGGAGTCGGAGGAGGTGGTGAAGAAGATGACCACGATCAGGACCGAGACCGCCGACACGAAGGTGGCCAGCGGGAAGGCTTCCAGGAAGGCGAACAACGCCCCGGGGATGTCGTTCTGCTCGACCACTTCGCCGACGAGGTCCGCGTCCCCGTTCATCTGGAGGTCGATGGCGGAGAGGCCGAAGATGCTGAACCAGACGATGGTGAAGGCGGTCGGCAGCGCCAGCACGCCGAAGACGAAGTCGCGGATGGTGCGGCCCTTGGAGATGCGGGCGATGAAGATGCCCACGAACGGGGACCAGCTGATGGTCCACGCCCAGTAGAAGACCGTCCAGTTGCCCTGCCAGCCGGTGTTCCCGAAGGTGTCGTTCCAGAACGACAGCGGCACCAGCCAGCTCAGATAGGTTCCGGTGGTCTCGATGATCCCGCGGGCGAGGAAGAGCGTCGACCCGGTGACGAACACGAAGAGCATCAGGGCGATGGCCATGCCGATGTTGAGGTTGGACAGCCGCTTGATGCCCTTGTCCAGCCCGGAGGCCACCGAGACGGTGGCGATCGCGGTGACCACCGTGATGATGCCGATCTGCACCAGGCGGTTCTCCGGCAGACCGAAGAGTTCGGCCAGGCCGCTGTTGATCTGCATGGTGCCCAGACCGATGGAGACGGCGACGCCGAACAGCGTGCCGAGGACCGCCGTGGTGTCGACGATCTTGCCCATCGGTCCGTGGATGCGGTCGCCGAGGATCGGTTGGAGGATCGAGCTGACCCGGAACGGCAGACCGCGGCGGTGCACGAAGTAGGCGAAGGCGAGCGCCGGCAGGCAGAAGATGGTCCAGGTGTGCAGTCCGAAGTGGTAGAGCGAGTACCCCATCGCCATCTCGGCCGCTTCCACCGACTCGGGTTCCACCCCGGACCGCGGCGGCTCCGCGAAGTGGCTGATCGGCTCGGCGACGCCCCAGAACATCAGGATGGTGCCGATGCCGGCCGCGAACAGCATCCCGAACCACGCCCGGTTGCTGTACTCGGGTTCGCTGTCCTGGTCGCCGAGCCGGACGTGGCCGTAACGGCTCAGCGCGATCCAGATCAGGAAGACCAGGAAGACCGTGACGCCCAGGATGTAGAACCAGCCGAGGTTGCGTTTCAGCCACTCCGACGCGGTGCCGAACACGCTGTCGACGGTGTCGGTGAACGCGATGGTCGTCGCCACGAAGACGAACGTGAGTGCGGCTGCCGTGAAGAAGATGACCGGGTCGGTCCTGAGCCCGAGCCTGCGTTGCAACCGGTTCAGAAAGTCGAGCATCGGCACGTCCCTGAGTGGGGTGGTTCAGTGGGTTTCTGCCCTGTATGCGGCGTCGGCCGCACCGGCGCACGCTACCGCACCGGAGTGACGCCGCCGAGGAGGGACGGGTGGCCCGCGACACGCGGTGTCACCTGCCGCCTTCGACCTCCGCGACCGGTCCGGGACAGGGGCGAGGAGAGGGAGTCGGCGCAACCCGGTCGCTCTCCCGGGGGATGTCGGCGACATCCCCCGTGGCCTCCGGTACCCGGAAATCGGTTCGTCAGATCACCTTCCCTCGGAGACACCGGCAGGCACGGTGCTCGTGCCGCGGCACACCGGTGACCGCAGACACGGCACGACGGCCCGACCGCAGCAGCCGAGCTGTCTGCGAGGCCCCTGCACGCAGGGTGACGTACCCTCAGTTCGCGCGGGTCAGCAGCACTCACCCGCCGTCCGGTCGAGGAGGCACAGCCGCCCGCACCTACCGGGCCTCCGCTCGGACACGCAACCGTTCGACCGGGCGCTCGAGTTCCGCCGCCGCGGAGGAAGCATCGCTGAGACCGCCGTGCACGGCTGACGGGCTCCGCAGCGAGCGCCGGAGCAGGACCACGAGTGGCCCTGCCGACAGAGTCCGCAACGCGGCGGACCCACGGACGACGGGAGGGCCGGCCAGGGCGGTGCCGGTGGCCGGCCGGGACGGCCGCACCGACGGTGCTGCGGGCGGCCCGGACGCCAGGCCCGACCTGGCATCCGGCAGCCACTTCCCGGGGGGCCGGGCGCCCGGCGCGGGGACGGCCTGCCCGGGGAGGTACTGAGCACCGCGCCCCCGTCCGGTCCTTCCAGTGGCGGGGCCGGACGGGGGCGTACAGGACGGGCAGGGCTCAGGCGAGGCCGGCGATCAGGTCGGCGGGTGCCCGGCGGCGGCCGGTGTAGAACGGCACCTCTTCCCGTACGTGCCTGCGCGCCTCGGAGGCGCGCAGGTGGCGCATCAGGTCCACGATGCGGTGCAGCTCGTCCGCTTCGAAGGCGAGCATCCACTCGTAGTCGCCGAGCGAGAAGGAGGCCACGGTGTTGGCGCGGACGTCGGGGAAGCCGCGGGCCATCTTGCCGTGGTCGGCCAGCATCCGGCGGCGGTCCTCGTCGGGCAGCAGGTACCACTCGTAGCTGCGGACGAACGGGTACACGCTCACGTACTCGCGCGGGTGCTCGTCGACCAGGAAGGCCGGGACGTGCGACTTGTTGAACTCGGCCGGGCGGTGCAGCGCCATGTTCGACCACACCGGCTCCAGCGACCGGCCCAGCCGGGTGCGGCGGAAGAGGTTGTAGGCGTCCTGGAGGACGTCCGGGGTCTCGGCGTGCCACCAGACCAGCACGTCCGCGTCGGCCCGCAGGCCGGAGACATCGTAGGTGCCGCGGACGACGACGTCCCCGGCGGCGAGCTTCGCGAACAGCTCCTCCACCTCGTCCGCCCAGCCGGTGCGGTCCTCCGGCAGCGGTTCCCGCAGCCGGAAGACGGACCACATGGTGTAGCGGATGACCTCGTTCAGGTCCTTGGCCTTCTTGCCCGCGTTCGGGGCCTTCTCCGGTGCAGCAGTCATGCGCCCATTCTCGCTCCTGCCCCGGCGCCGTCCCCGCCAGGGTCCGCCTCGGCGAGAATCCGCTCCGCGGCCCGGCGCGCGTCCCCGACGCAGGCCGGCACACCGACCCCGTCGAAGGCCGCGCCGCACACGGCGAGCCCGGGGACCTCGTGCACCACGGACCTGATCCGGGCCACCCGGTCCAGGTGCCCGACCGGGTACTGCGGCAGGCCCGCGTCCCAGCGGGTCACCGCCGTGCCGACGGGCACCGCGTCGAGTCCGACCGCGGCGGCCAAGTCGCGTCGGGAGGCGTCGAGCAGTTCCGCGTCGGTGCGCTCCAGGACCGCCTCCTCGCCGATGCGGCCCACGGAGGTGCGCACGGTGAAGAGTTCCGGGTCCTGCTCGGCGACCCAGCGCCACTTGTTGCCGGCGAAGGTGGCCGCCTTGATCGTGCGGCCCTCCACCGGCGGGACGAGGAAACCGCTGCCGCCGGGCAGCCGGTCGAGGTCGGCGCGGCGGAAGACGAGGGTGCACAGCGCCATCGACGCGTACGCGACGGTGCGCAGTTCGGCGGCTGCCGACGGCGCGACCGCGTCGAGCAGCCCGGCCGCGGCCGGGGCGGGCGCGCTCACCAGCACGGCGTCCGCGTCCAGCACCCGCTCCCGGGTGGTGACCTGCCAGCCGTGCGCGGTCCGCCGCAGTCCGGTCGCGGCGGCGCCCAGGACGATCTCGCCGCCGCCCGCGCGGACGGCGTCGGCCACCGCGCCGGGCAGCCGGCCCACGCCGCCCTCGATACCGAGGAAGACCGGCGCGCCGGGCACCCGCGCGGCGGCGGCGCGCTGCTGGACGGCGCGCACCGCGGCGAGCAGAGACGGCTCGGACCTGGCCGCCTCGTAGAGCTGCGGCACCGCGGCCCGCAGCGAGATGCGGTAGGCGTCACCCGCGTAGACGCCGCCGAGCAGCGGTTCGACGAGCCGGTCGACGACCTCGCGGCCGAGCCGCTCGGCGACCAGGGCGCCGACGGCGACGTCCTCGCCGAGGGCGGTGGGCGGCAGTTCGGGCTCCCGGGCGAGGCGGGCCCGCCCCTCGGCGGAGAGCACCTCGCCGAGGGCGTCCGGGTCGCCGGGCACACCCATCAGGTGGCCGGTGGGCATGGGCCGGACGGCGCCGCCCGTCCAGAGCGCCCCGCCGGCCACCGCGGGCGCCACCAGCGAGGGGCCGAGTCCGACCGCCTCGGCCAGTTCGACCGCCTCCGGACGCCGGGCGAGCAGCGACTCGGCGCCCTGGTCCACCGCGGTACCCGCGACGCTGCCGACCCGCAGCTTGCCGCCGAGCCGCTGCGAGGCCTCCAGCAGGGTGACGCGGGTCCCCGCGCCGACCAGCCGGTGAGCAGCGGCCAGTCCGCTGATGCCGCCGCCGATGACGATCACGTGCATGCCGGGCCTCAGCGCGCCGAGTGCTCGTGGACGGCGGCGACGAGCCGGGTGAGCGCGTCCGGGTCGGTCTCGGGGAGCACCCCGTGGCCGAGGTTGAAGATGTGACCCGGGAGGTCGCGCGCAGCGTCCAGCACCTTGCGCGCCTCGGTCCCGACGACCTCGGCGGGGGCGAAGAGCACCGCCGGGTCGAGGTTGCCCTGCACCGCACGGCCCGGCCCGATGCGCCGTGCGGCCTCGTCGAGCGGCACCCGCCAGTCGGCGCCGACGACGTCCGCGCCCGCCTCGCCCATCAGCCGCAGCAGTTCGCCGGTGCCGACTCCGAAGTGGATGCGCGGCACTCCGTAGCCGGCGACGGCGTCGAAGACCTTGGTGGACGCGGGCAGCACCCGGGCCCGGTAGTCGGCGGGCGAGAGCGCGCCCACCCAGGAGTCGAAGAGCTGCACCGCACTGGCCCCGGCCTCGATCTGGGCCCGCAGGAAGGCGGCCGTGATGTCGGCGAGCCGGTCCAGCAGCTCCGCCCAGAGCTCGGGCTCGCCGTACATCATCGCCTTGGTGTGCTCGTGGTTGCGGGAGGGGCCGCCCTCAACGAGGTAGCTCGCCAGGGTGAACGGCGCTCCGGCGAAACCGATCAGCGGGGTGGCGCCGAGCTCCGCGGTCAGCATCCCGATCGCCTCGGTGACGTAGTGGACGTCGCCGGGCTCCAGCGGGCGCAGTTGCGCGAGGTCGGCCCGGGTGCGGATCGGGTGGGCGACGACCGGGCCGACACCCGGCTTGATATCGAGGTCGACACCGATCGCCTTGAGGGGCACCACGATGTCGCTGAAGTAGATCGCGGCGTCCACGCCGTGCCGCCGGACCGGCTGCAGGGTGATCTCGGTGACGAGGTCGGGCCGCATGCAGGAGTCGAGCATCGCGATGCCCTGGCGCAGCTCCCGGTACTCGGGCAGCGAGCGTCCCGCCTGGCGCATGAACCACACGGGGGTGTGGGGCACGGGCTCGCGCCGGCAGGCCTTCAGGAAGGCGGAGTCGTACGTCTTGCTCGGCGGGCCCGTGGGGCGGTCATCGGCACTCACGCGGGGAAGTCTCCCACGGGCCGGGGGCCGCTCGGAAACCCGCGCCCGCCGCCGTCGCACGGGTGTTCCGCACGGGGGCGCGTTCCGGCCGTCGTGCACCCGCTCCGCTGATCGGGGGTGTTCCTACCGGGTGCGGCTCCTCCTTCGGCCTACTGTTCCGCCCATGGCAGCGGCGCGAGCACACATGGCGAAAGGTCCCGATGACGGCGATGCGCAGCCTGCGGCGTTCCGGCACGCGGTGGCGGCACTGGACGGCGCGCGGACCCGGCGGGAGGTGCGGATCGAGCCGATGCCGGCCCCCCGGCGGCTCGCCCCGTTCGCGCACGCGGTGGAGGCCGCGATCGAGGTGGACGGCGAGGAGCTGGCCGACGGCCGGTTCGTCCTGCTGCACGACCCGCAGGGGCAGGAGGCGTGGCAGGGCACGTTCCGGGTGGTGACGCTGGCCCGGGCGGAGCTGGAGGCGGAGATGGCCGCCGACCCGCTGCTGCCCGAGGTGACGTGGTCCTGGCTCACCGGCGCGCTCGACGCGCACGGCACGCCGTACGGGGAGGCGGGAGGGACGGTGACCCGGGCGTCCTCGCACTACTTCGGCGAGCTGGCCGAGCGGCCGCCGCAGGCGGAGATCGAGATCCGGGCCTCCTGGACTCCCCCGGCCCTCTCGGGCGGCCCGCCGGACGCGGCCGGGCACCTGGTGTCCTGGTGCGAGCTGCTGTGCCAGTGCGCCGGTCTGCCGCCGGAGTACGGCGACGGGGTCGTCCGGCTGCCGCCTCGCAGGGGCCCGCAGCCGCTCTGAGCAGGACCGGGGCATCGGGGGCCGACAGGGACCGGGGCCCGCGGGCCCGGGTGCGCTCCTCCCGCCGGTCGGGCCGGATCGGGACGGGAGGAGCGGGAGGAGCGGGAGGAGCCGCGGCCGGGCGGGGCCCGGGTCACGTCGCGTGCACGCTCGGTGGCCGGTCCGTCGGTTTGCGGTGGATCGGGGCGGCCGATCCGGTCAGCGGGACGCCGGAGCCGCCGTGCCGCAGGGCGACGATCTCGGCGGCGATGGACAGCGCCGTCTCCTCGGGCGTACGGGCGCCGAGGTCCAGGCCGATCGGCGAGCGCAGCCGGGCCAGTTCCTCCTCGGTGAGCCCGGCCTCCCGCAGCCGCCCGGCGCGGACCTCGTGCGTACGCCGGGAGCCGAGCGCCCCGACGTACGCGACGGGCAGCCGGAGCGCCACTTCCAGCAGCGGTACGTCGAACTTCGCGTCGTGGGTGAGCACGCACAGCACCGTGCGGGCGTCCGTATCGGTGCTCCGCAGGTAGCGGTGCGGCCAGTCCACGACGATCTCGTCCGCCTCGGGGAAGCGGTCGCGGGTGGCGAAGACCGGACGGGCGTCGCAGACGGCGACACGGTAGCCGAGGAACACGCCCGCCCGCACCAGCGCCGCGGCGAAGTCGATCGCCCCGAACACGATCATGCGGGGCGGCGGCAGCCGCGTCTCCACCAGCAGCGTCACGGGCGACTCACCGTGGGCGGCACCGGCCGGGACGGTGACGGCGCCGGTCCGGCCGGCGTCCAGCAGGGCGCGGGCGCCGGCCGCCGCGGCCTCGTCCAGCTCCGTCGTGCGGCCGAGAGTGCCCCCGACTGTGCCGTCGGGCCGTACGAGCACTGCCCTGCCCAGCAGTTCGTCCGGTCCGGCGGTGACCCGGGCGAGGGCGGCGGCCTCGCCGCGCGCGGCGGCGGACAGCGCCGCCTCGATCACCGTCCGGTCCGGTGCGCCGGACGTGACCGGGGTGACCAGGACGTCGAGGGCACCGCCGCAGGTCAGTCCGACCGCGAAGGCGTCCTCGTCGCTGTAGCCGAAGCGTTCGCGTACCGGGGTGCCACCGCGGAGTACCCGCTCGCACAGCTCGTAGACGGCGCCCTCGACACAGCCGCCGGAGACCGAGCCGAGGGCCGTGCCCCCGCTGTCGACGGCGAGCGCCGCGCCGGGACCGCGCGGCGCGCTGCCCTCGACGGCGACGACGGTGGCGACCGCGAAGTCCCGGCCCTCGCGGGCCCACCGGTCCAGTTCACCGGCGATGTCAAGCATCGGCGGTCCCGGCCCGCTCGGTGCCCGTGCCCGCGAGAAGGACGCGGTCGGGCCGGATCGGCAGCTGGCGGTGGCGTACGCCGGTGGCGTGCCGGACGGCGTTGGCGATCGCCGCCGCCGCGCCCACGATCCCGATCTCACCGACACCCTTGATCCCGATCGGGTCGTCCGGGTCCGTGTCCTCGACCCAGTGGGCCTCGACCGCCGGCACGTCCGCGTGGGCGCTGACGTGGTATCCGGCGAAGTCGGCGCCGACCTGCGCACCCGAGGCCCTGTCGCGTACGGCTTCCTCGTGCAGCGCCATGGACAGGCCCCAGATCATTCCGCCGACGAGCTGGCTGCGCGCGGTCAGCGGGTTGACGATGCGCCCCGCGGCGAAGACACCGAGCATCCGGCGTACGCGCACCTCGCCGGTGGTCGTGTCGACGGCCACCTCGGCGAACTGGGCGCCGAAGGAGTGCCGTTCCCTTTTCGCCAGCGAGCCGACGGCCTCGGTGGTGTCGGAGCGCGCCGTGACGCCCTCCGGCGGGATCTCCCCGCCCTCGCCCAGGGCGTCCCGCAGGTGGCCCGCCGCCCGGGAGACGGCCCAGGCCCAGGAGCGGGTGCCCATGGAGCCGCCCGCGAACATCGCGGGTCCCAGGTCGCTGTCCGCGATGTGCACGCGGCACAGTCCCGGGTCGACACCGAGCGTCTCGGCGGCGACGAGCACCATGGCCGTACGAGCGCCGGTGCCGATGTCGGTGGCGTTGATGCGGACGGTCCAGGTGCCGTCGGCCTCCGCGGTCACGGAGGCCGTGGACGGGCCGACGCCCGCGTGGAACGTGGCGGCGGCCGTGCCGGTGCCGAGCAGCCACCGGCCCTCGCGGCGCACGCCCGGGCGCGGGTCGCGGTCCGCCCAGCCGAACCTGCGGGCGCCGTCCTCGAAGCAGGCGGTGAGGTTGCGGCCGGCGAACGGCAGCCCCGAGACGGGGCCCGCGTCGGGCTCGTTGCGGGCCCGGAGCGCGATCGGGTCGATGCCACTGCGGTTGGCCAGCTCGTCCATCGCCGACTCCAGGGCGAACGCGCCGGGAGCCTCGCCCGGGGCCCGCATGAAGGTGGGCGTCGGCACGTCCAGGCGCAGCACCCGGTGGGAGGTGTGGTGCGCGGGGGCATCGTACAGCACACGGCTGATCGACGCGCAGGGCTCCAGGAACTCCGCCACCCGCGAGGTCTGCGTCCGCGCCCGGTGGTCGAGCGCGCGCAGCCTGCCGTCGGCGTCGGCGCCGAGCCGTACGCGCTGGGACGTGGGGCTGCGGTAGCCGACCATGGTGAACATCTGGCGCCGCGTCAGCGAGACCCGCACGGGGCGGCCGGTGACGGAGGCGCCCATGACGGCGGCGATCTGGTTGGGCTTGACCATCTTGGAGCCGAAGCCGCCGCCGACGTGCTCGGCGCGGACCCGTACGGACGCGGGCTCGACGGAGAAGAGGTTCGCCAGTTCGCCCGCGACGAACGTCGTGCTCTGGTTGGAGTCGATGACGTCGAGCCGTCCACCGTCCCAGCGCGCCGTCGTGGCGTGCGGCTCCATCGCGCTGTGGTGCTCCTCCGGAGTCGTGTACTCCTCGTCCACCACGACGGCGGACGCGGCGAGTTCGGCGTCCAGGTCGCCCTTGGCGGTGTCGGCGGGGCCGATCATGTTGTCCGCCGGCGTGGAGAAGTCCGGGCTGTCCGCCGTGAAGACGACGTCGTGCGGCTCCTCCTCGTACCGCACGACCAGCGACTCCGCGGCCTCCCTGGCCTGCTCGGAGGTCTCGGCGACGACCAGCGCGACGGGCCAGCCGACATGCGGCACGGTGTCCTGCTGGAAGAGGCCGAGGATCGGGTCCGGCGTACCCAGGAGGTTCTGGTAGTCGGTGTTGACCCGCGGGGCGTTCGCGCGGTGGACGACGGCGACGACACCGGGCATCGCCCGTACGGTGTCCGCCTCGATCGCGGTGACGCGGCCGCGGGCGATGGTGGAGCCCACCAGCCATCCGTGGGCGACGTTGTCGAACGGCACCTCCGCGGCGTAGCGCGCGGACCCGGTGACCTTTTCCGGGCCCTCGATGCGGGCCAGCGGGGGACCGGTGCCGCTCGCCGCGGCGAGCGGGCGGGGCGGCGCGGCGGCGACGGTGTCCGCCGTGGCGGTGGCAGCCGTGGTCGTGGCGGTGGTCGGCGCGGTCATCGGGCGGCCTCCTCGGCGAGTTCGGTGAGCACCGCGACGACCAGGTTGCGCACCAGCGGCAGCTTGTAGGCGTTGTCCGCCAGCGGCGCGGCGGCGGCCAGCTCGGCGTCCGCGGCGGCGGCGAACGCCTCGGCCGTGGCCGGACCGCCGGTCAGCGCCCGCTCGGCCGTGACCGCCCGCCACGGACGGGACGCGACGGCCCCGAAAGCGAGGCGTACCTCGTGCACGGCGCCGTCCCGCACGTCGAGCGCGGCGGCGACCGAGGCGAGGGCGAACGCGAAGGACGCGCGCTCGCGCACCTTGCGGTAGCGGGAGAGGGCGGCCACCGGGGAAGCCGGCAGCCGTACGCCGGTGATCAGCGCGCCGCGGGGCAGCGCGGTCTCGCGGTGCGGGGTGTCGCCCACCGGCAGGTGGAAGTCCTCCAGTGGCAGTTCGCCGGGCCCTTCGGCCGACTCGTACGTGACGACGGCGTCGAACGCGGCGAGCGCCACGGCCATGTCGGACGGGCTGGTGGCCACGCAGTGCTCGGAGGCGCCGAGCACGGCGTGGTTGTGGTGCTCCCCCTTCACTGCGGGGCAGCCGGAGCCGGGCACCCGCTTGTTGCACGGCTGTGCGACGTCGTTGAAGTAGCCGCAGCGGGTGCGCTGGAGCAGGTTCCCGCCGACGGTGGCCATGTTGCGCAACTGGCCGGACGCGCCTGCCAGTACGGCCTGGGCGAGCGCCGGGTAGTTCCGCCGCACGTCGGGGTGCGCGGCCAGGTCGCTGTTGGTGACGGTCGCACCGAGACGCAGCCCGCCGTCAGTCGGCTCGACGGTGTCGAGGGGGAGGTCCCGCAGGTCGACGAGGTGCGCGGGGCGTTCGACGCCGCTCTTCATCAGGTCGACAAGGTTGGTGCCCCCGCCGAGGAAGCATGCCTCCGGATCGGCGCTCAGCAGCGCGACCGCGCCGGATACGTCGGAGGCGCGTTCGTAGCCGAACTCCCTCATGCCGCCTCCTCCGTGCTGTCGTCCTCACGGGACTGCCGCTCGGCGTCGCCGAGGGGCTGCCCCTCGGCGTCCACGCCCGCGGCCCGGGCGACCGCCTCGACGATGGTCACGTAGGCCGCGCAGCGGCACAGGTTGCCGCTCATCCGTTCCCGGATCTCGTCCGGTGTGAGCGGTGGTGGCCCGGCCTCGGGACACACGTCGGCGGTGACGGCGCTCGGCCAGCCCGCCGCGTGCTCCTCGATCACGCCGAGCGCGGAGCAGATCTGGCCCGGGGTGCAGTAGCCGCACTGGAAGCCGTCGAGGTCGACGAAAGCCTGCTGCACGGCATGGAGCGCGTCCTCCTCGGCCACGCCCTCGATCGTCGTGACCGAGCGCCCCTCGGAGGCGACGGCGAGCTGGAGGCAGGACACCGTGCGCCGGCCGTCGACCAGCACCGTGCAGGCGCCGCACTGACCCTGGTCGCAGCCCTTCTTGGAGCCGGTGAGGTCGACGCGCTCCCGCAGGGCGTCGAGCAGTGTGGTGCGGTGGTCCACGGACACCGCGTGGTCGCGGCCGTTGATGTGCAGTGTGATGGCGCTGGATGTCGTTCGGGCCATGTGCAGCCTTCCTTCACCAAGAATGGCGGGCGCTGCGGTCGGAGGGTCAGGTCCGACCGGAGCTGCCCGGGTGCCTGCTCGACGGCGGCACACGGACGGCGCGGAGGGCGCATCCACTAGGATGGGCCTCAACTGGACAGTTGTCCGGTCCCCACCGAATCTAACGGACAGCTGTCCGTTTAACAAGGAAGCCCGTCCGCGCACGGGCGGTTGGCGACGGATGCACTGGCCTCCGCCCACCGCACCGGGACCGAGCCGAGACCGAAGGGGAGGCCGTATGACGAACGGGCATGACGCGCCGGTGCGCCGCTCGGACGCCCGGCGCAACCGCGAGCGCATCCTGGAAGTGGCCCTGGGCGAGCTGACTCGCGACGCCGAGGTCCCGCTCAGCGCCATCGCACGGAAGGCCGGCGTCGGGCAGGCCACGTTCTACCGGAACTTCCCCGACCGCGACGCCCTGGTCCTGGAGATCTACCGCAACGGCATCGAGCAGCTCACCGAGTCCGCGCCGGAGCTGCTCGCGACCCGGCCGCCGCACCGGGCACTCCGGGAGTGGATGGACCAGCTCGCCCGTTTCGCCATGGCCAAGGCGGGCCTCGGCGATGCCCTGCACAGAGCCGCCTACCGCCCGGGCGGACCGGCGAAACCGACGCACGAGCCGGTGGTCGAGGCGCTCGAACGGCTACTCCGCGCCAACCAGGAGGCGGGCACCATCCGTCCCGACGTGACCTCCGACGACCTCATGCTGGCCATCGCCGGGCTCTGGCAGATCGACCCGACCGGCGACTGGCAGCCGCGCACCGCGCGCCTCCTCGATCTGGCCCTGGACGGCCTCCGCACCCGCGGCACGCACGAAAACCGAAGCCCTCCCGGGTGGCCGGGCGGCCACGGCAGGGCCCGGAGGGGAGACCGGACGGAAGACCGGACGGGAAAGCCGCCGACAGTCCCCTGAACAGCCCAGTCGCACGTCACGACTCGACATCCTGTCCGAATTGCGAAACTTATCCTCACTCGTTCGTGATCTTCCTCTAAAGCGGGGCCGGAGAGCTGCCGAAGCAGGCAAAGACTCTTCCCCAGAGGGCGCTTCCGGCTCTTTCCCGAGGTCCGGGCGTCGCCCTCGCACTCCACTCCCTGGAGGCCCGGTGTCAGTTCTCCTCGAGCACCCCACAAGCCCGGTCGCCTATCGCCCGAACAAGCCGACGGCCATGGTCGTCGTGGCCGACCCCCGCGTCCGCTCCACCGTGACCCGCCACCTGTGGGCCCTCGGCGTGCGCGACGTGATCGAGGCCTCGTCGATCGCGGAGGCACGACCCCGCGTGGGCAACCCGCGCGACATCTGCGTCGCCGACGTCCATCTCCCCGACGGCTCCGGCCTGACCCTGCTGTCCGAGACCCGGGCGGCGGGCTGGCCGAACGGGCTGGCCCTGTCCGCGGCCGACGACATCGGCGCCGTACGGCACGCCCTGGCCGGCGGCGTCAGGGGCTACGTCGTGACCGGAACCCGCAACAACCTGGGGCTCCCACCGCGCCCCGGCGCGGCGCCGATCGGCTCCGCCGCCGCCCGTATGCACCGCCGCCCACCGGGCGCCCCCGGTGCCCCGGGCCACCCCGGCGGGCACCGCGAGCTCTCCGGCCGCGAGGTCGAGGTGCTCAGGCTGGTGGCGGAGGGGCAGTCGAACAAGGCCATCGGCGTCTCGATGGGGCTGTCCGCACTGACGGTCAAGAGCCACCTGGCGCGCATCGCCCGCAAGCTGGGCACCGGCGACCGGGCGGGCATGGTCGCCATGGCCCTGCGCACCGGCATCATCCACTGACGATCGCCCCCGGCGGTCCCCGCACCGGGTCCGGCCATCGGTTCCGGCCCCGACACACCCGCAGCGCCTGCCGAGGTAACGTTCCGTCGGTAGGCGCTGCGCATTGCGTGCACACAGATACCCTTGACCGGTGACCGACGCCCAGAAAACCGCAGCAGACAGCACCCCTCAGGCCCCCACCGAGGACTCCGGTCCGGCGCCGGTCCCGTTGCTGGAACCCTGCGAGGGTGTTCCTCCGGTGACGGTCTCCGCCGCCGGACTGGACGAGGTGGTGGCCGCGTTCGCCGCCGGAAGCGGTCCGGTCGCGATCGACGCCGAGCGGGCCTCCGGCTACCGCTACGGGCAGCGCGCCTACCTGGTGCAACTGCGCCGGGCCGGGGCCGGCACCGCCCTCGTCGACCCGGTGCCCTGCCCCGACCTCGCGGCCCTCGACGCGGCGCTGGCGGACACCGAGTGGGTCCTGCACGCGGCAACCCAGGACCTGCCGTGCCTGCGCGAGATAGGCATGCATCCGCGCCGCCTCTTCGACACCGAGCTGGCCGGCCGGCTCGCCGGCTACCCACGGGTCGGACTGGGCGCCATGGTGGAAGGGATGCTCGGGTACGCCCTGGAGAAGGGCCACTCCGCAGTGGACTGGTCCACCAGGCCGCTGCCGGACCCCTGGCTGCGCTACGCCGCGCTCGACGTCGAGCTGCTGGTCGACCTCCGCGACGCGCTGGAGGAGGAGCTGGACCGGCAGGGCAAGCTCGACTGGGCCCGGCAGGAGTTCCGGGCCATCGTGGACGCTCCGCCCCCTCCGCCGCGGAAGGACCCGTGGCGGCGCACCTCCGGCATGCACAAGGTCCGCCGGCGGAGGCAGCTGGCAGCGGTGCGGGAGCTGTGGAACACCCGCGACCAGGTCGCCCGGCGCCGGGACGTGTCCCCCGGCAAGGTGCTGACCGACGCCGCGATCGTCGAGGCCGCCCTGGCGATGCCGCGCGATCTGGCCTCCCTGACCGCGCTCAGCGGCTACGGCTCCCGGATGGGCCGGCGTCAGCTGGAGCAGTGGCAGGAGGCGCTCGACCGGGCGCGGGTCCTGCCGGAGGGCGACCTCCCCGCCCCCGGCCAGGCCCCGAACGGTCCGCCGCCGCCCCGCTCCTGGGCGGAGAAGGACCCGGCGGCGGCCACCCGGCTGGCCGCCGCACGCGCCGCGGTGACCGGTCACGCCGAGCGGCTGCACCTGCCGCAGGAGAACCTGATCACCCCGGACACCGTCCGCCGGGTCTGCTGGGAGCCGCCGGTCGAGCTGACCGAGAGCGCGGTGGGCGAGGCGCTGCGCGGGCACGGCGCCCGCCCGTGGCAGATCGAGCAGACCCTGCCCCTGCTGCTCCCGGCGCTCGCCGCGGCACCGGCGGAGGACCCGCCGCAGGACTGACGCGCCCCGGCCGGCCGAGGAACAGTGAATCCGGGCGGGCCCGTGCGCAGGGCCCGCCCGGCGGGCATGCCGGGCCTCCCCGGGGGAACGCGTCCGACCCGGCGGACGTCCGGGCCGCGCGGGAGTGCCGGTCCGGTGCCGCGGGATGTGACACGGACCGCACCAGCCGCGGCGGGTGGGCACTTGTCACCCGGTTACCGACAAGTAGCATGGAGGCCGGGAAGCGCGCCGCACACCGGCGGCATTCTCCCGGGGGGACACTCCCGGAAACTCCCGGCCGCACCTGCAGGAGGAGAGCCAACGTGCCTCGTACCGCAAGGGACGTCGTCTTCGTCGACGGCGTCCGCACCCCGTTCGGCAAGGCGGGCCCGAAGGGCATCTACCACGAGACCCGCGCCGACGATCTGGTCGTCAAGTGCATCCGCGAGCTGCTGCGCCGCAACCCCGGCCTGCCGCCCGAGCGCATCGACGAGGTCGCCCTCGCCGCGACCACCCAGATCGGCGACCAGGGTCTGACCCTCGGACGCACCGCGGGGATCCTCGCGGGCCTGCCGCAGTCCGTCCCCGGGTTCTCCGTCGACCGAATGTGCGCGGGCGCGATGACCGCGGTGACCAGCACGGCCGGCTCGGTGGCGTTCGGCGCCTACGACCTCGTCGTCGCCGGCGGTGTCGAGCACATGGGGCGGCACCCGATGGGCGAGGGCGTGGACCCCAACCCGCGCTTCGTCTCGGAAAAGCTCGTCGACGAGTCCGCGATGTTCATGGGCATGACCGCGGAGAACCTGCACGACCGCTTCCCGCACCTGACCAAGGAGCGCGCCGACGCCTTCGCGGTGCGCAGCCAGGAGAAGGCCGCCAAGGCCTACGCCAACGCCGACATCCAGCCCGACCTGGTGCCCGTCTCGGTTCGCCGCACCCACGCGGAGGCCGGTGAGACCGGCTGGGGCCTGGCCACCGCCGACGAGCCGATGCGCCCCGGCACCACACTGGAGAACCTCGCCGCGCTGAAGACCCCGTTCCGGGCGCACGGCCGGGTCACCCCGGGCAACGCCGCGGGCCTGAACGACGGCGCGACCGCCTCGCTGATCGCCGCCGAGGACGTGGCCCGCGAGCTGGAGCTGCCGGTCAAGATGCGGCTGGTCTCCTACGCCTTCGCCGGCGTGGAGCCCGAGGTGATGGGCGTCGGCCCGGTGCCCGCGACCGAGAAGGCGCTGGCCAAGGCCGGGCTCTCGATCGACGACATCGGCCTGTTCGAGGTCAACGAGGCCTTCGCGGTCCAGGTGCTGGCCCTGCTCGACCACTACGGCATCGCCGACGACGACCCCCGCGTCAACCAGTACGGCGGCGCCATCGCCTTCGGCCACCCGCTGGCCTCCTCCGGCGTGCGCCTCATGACGCAGTTGGCCCGCCAGTTCGAGCAGCAGCCGCACGTCCGCTACGGCGTCACCACCATGTGCGTCGGCTTCGGCATGGGCGGCACCGTGATCTGGGAGAACCCGCACTTCGACGGAGGAAGCAAGTGAGCAGCACCGCAGAACTGCTGAAGGGCGCGGCCGAACTCTTCCCCGACGAGGTCGTGACCCAGGCGCACGTGCGCCACCTCGACCTGCCGGCAGACACCGGCCGTTTCGCGCTGATCACCCTGGACAACGGCCACGACCACACCAAGCCGACCACCTTCGGCCCCCAGTCGCTGGCGAACCTGGACGCGGCGCTGGACCAGGTCGAGGCCGAGGCCGAGGCCGGCGACATCGTCGGTGTCGGCGTCACCGGCAAGCCCTTCGTCTTCGCCGTCGGCGCCGACCTCAAGGGCGTCGAGCTGCTGAACCGGCACGAGGACGCCCTGGCGATCGGCAAGGGCGGCCACGAGGTCTTCAGACGGCTGGCCACCCTGGCGGTCCCGACCTTCGCCTACTACAACGGCGCGGCGATGGGCGGCGGGGTCGAGGTGGGCCTGCACTGCAACCACCGGACGGTCTCGACCTCCGTCCCGGCGTTCTCGCTGCCCGAGGTCTTCCTCGGTCTGGTGCCCGGCTGGGGCGGTTGCGTCCTGCTGCCGAACCTGATCGGCCCCGAGCGCGCGGTGCAGGTCGTCGTGGAGAACTCGCTCAACCAGAACAGGCAGCTGAAGGGCGCGCAGGTCCACGAACTCGGCATCGCGGACGCCCTCTTCGAGGGCGCCGACTTCCTGGAGCAGTCCCTGCACTGGACGGCGGCCGTCCTCTCCGGCGAACTCCAGGTGGAGCGCCCGGAGATCGACCGCGGCGAGGCCTGGGACCAGGCCGTCGACCGCGGCCGGGCGGTCGCCGACGGCAAGGTGCACGGTGCCGCTCCGGCGGCCTACCGGGCCCTGGACATCATCGCCGCGGCGAAGAACGGCGACCTGCACGCCGGCTTCGACGCCGAGGACCGCGCGCTCGCCGACCTGATCATGGGCGGTGAGCTCCGCAGCGGCCTCTACGCCTTCGACCTGGTGCAGAAGCGCGCCAAGCGCCCGGCAGGCGCCCCCGACAAGAGCCTGGCCCGCCCGGTGACCAAGGTCGGAGTGGTGGGCGCCGGCCTGATGGCCTCGCAGCTGGCGCTGCTCTTCACCCGGCGCCTGGAGGTGCCGGTCGTCCTGACCGACATCGACCAGGAGCGGGTGGACAAGGGCGTCGGCTGGGTCCACGAGGAGATCGACACGCTGCTCCTCAAGGGCCGGGTGAACCAGGACAAGGCCAACCGGCTCAAGGCACTGGTCACCGGTTCGCTGGACAAGGCCTCCGTCTTCGCCGACGCGGACTTCGTGATCGAGGCCGTCTTCGAGGAGATGGGCCTCAAGCAGAAGGTGTTCGCCGAACTGGAGTCGGTGGTGCCGGAGCACGCGATCCTGGCCACCAACACTTCCTCGCTGTCGGTCACCGAGATGGCCTCGCAGCTCAGGCACCCGGAGCGGGTCGTCGGGTTCCACTTCTTCAACCCGGTGGCGGTCCTGCCCCTGCTGGAGATCGTCCGCGCCGAGCGGACCGACGACGCCTCGCTGGCCACCGCCTTCGGTGTGGCCAGGAAGCTGAAGAAGACGGCCGTCCTCGTCAAGGACGCCCCCGCGTTCGTCGTCAACCGGGTGCTCACCCGCTTCATGGGCGAGGTGCTCGGCGCGATCGACGAGGGCACGCCGGTGG
Organism: Streptomyces sp. TAA040; assembly: GCF_000424845.1. Lineage (NCBI taxonomy): Bacteria > Bacillati > Actinomycetota > Actinomycetes > Kitasatosporales > Streptomycetaceae > Streptomyces > Streptomyces sp. TAA040. Next base: position 223,789 of record NZ_AUKR01000008.1, read on the forward strand.
AGAAGGCCGACCGCGCGCTGGCGCCGCTGGGCCTGCCGATGTCGCCCATCATGCTGCTGGACCTGGTCGGCCCCGCGGTGGCCCACCACGTGGCCGGCACCCTGCACGGCGCGTTCCCGGAGCGCTTCGGCGTCTCGGAGAACCTGGGCCGGGTCGTGGAGGCGGGCAAGCGCAGCCTCTACCGGCACGACACGGGGAAGCCGGAGATCGACCCGGAGGTCGCCGGGCTGTTCCGGGTCGGCGACACCGAACTGACGGAGGAGCAGGTCCGCGACCGCGCGCTGGACGCGATCGCCCGGGAGATCCGGCTGATGCTGGACGAGGGCGTGGTGGCGGAGGCCCAGGACATCGACCTGTGCCTGATCACCGGCGCCGGCTGGCCGTTCCACCTGGGCGGGATCACCCCGTACCTGGACCGCGCCGGCGTCAGCGAGCGCGTGACCGGGCGCCGTTTCCTGGCCCCGGGCGTCGCCTCCGTCCCGGAGTAGCCCGACGGGGCCGACCGCGGTCGGCCCCGTCGGCGGCGCCCGTTCGCACCCGGTGCGGACGGGCGCCACCCGTGTCCGCCCGCCCCCGTAGACTTCGCGGATGACCTACCTCATCACCGGCGGCGCCGGCTACATCGGCGCCCACGTCGTCCGGGCCCTCACCCTGGCCGGAGAGCGCGTCGTCGTGCTGGACGACCTGTCCACCGGCGTGCGCGAGCGCGTCCCGGCCGAGGTGCCCTTCGTCGCGGGCTCCACACTGGACGAGGCACTGCTGGAGCGGACGCTGGCGGAGCACGGCGTGACCTGCGTGGTGCACCTGGCGGCGAAGAAGCAGGTCGGCGAGTCCGTGGAGCAGCCGCTGCGCTACTACCGCGAGAACGTGCAGGGCCTCCAGGTGCTGCTGTCGGCGATGGCCGCAGCCGGGGTGGCGCGCCTTGTCTTCTCCTCCTCCGCGGCCGTGTACGGCATGCCGGAAGCCGAACTGGTCACCGAGGACACCCCGTGCGTCCCGATCAGCCCCTACGGCGAGACCAAGCTCGCCGGGGAGTGGCTGGCCCGGGCAGCGGGGCGCGCGCACGGTATCTCCACCGCCTGCCTGCGCTACTTCAACGTCGCGGGCTCGGCGACTCCGGAGCTGTCCGACACCGGGATCTTCAACCTGGTGCCGATGGTCTTCGAGCGGCTCACCGACGGCCTGCCGCCGCTGATCTTCGGGGACGACTACCCGACCCCGGACGGCACCTGCGTCCGGGACTACATCCACGTCGAGGACCTCGCCGCGGCGCACGTCTCCGCCGCCCGCGCGCTGGTCCCCTCTCCGGCGGGCACCGAACTCACGTTCAACATCGGCCGCGGCGAGGGCGTCTCGGTGCGCGAGATGATGGACCTCGTCGTCGAGGTGACCGGCCGCGGCGACCTGCCGGCCGAGGTGGCTCCGCGGCGGCCCGGCGACCCGGCGCGGACCGTCGCCTCCGCCGAGCGGATCACGGAGGCCCTGGGCTGGACGGCCCGGCACGACGTGCGCGCGATGGTCGCCTCGGCCTGGGAGGGCTGGCTGCTGCGCCACCCGTCCGCGGCGACCGCCGCACCGTCCGCCGCGGAGGGCTGACGGTGTCCGCGCCGCTCCTGCTCGTCGTGGACGCCGCCAACGTCGTCGGCTCGGTGCCGGACGGCTGGTGGCGGGACCGCAGGGGCGCCGCGGCCCGCCTCCGCGACCGGCTCGCCGGCCACGCGGCCGAGGGGTTGCCGGAGCTGCCCGGCCCGTGGGAGTGCGTGCTCGTCGTGGAAGGCGCGGCGCGCGGCGTGGAGCAGGTCGAGGGCGTGCGGGTGGTCGCCGCGGAGGGCAGCGGGGATGACGCCGTGGTGGCGCTGGTCGCGGCCGAGGCGCGGGGGCGCCGCTGCACCGTGGTCACCGCGGACCGGGGTCTGCGGGAGCGGGTCCGGGCGCTGGGAGCCGGCGTGGCGGGCCCCGGCGCGGTCAGCGGGGCGGGTCGGCGAGGACGTGGATGACGGAACCGTCCACCACCGCGACCTGCTCGTACTGGGCGGCGAGCACCTGGCGCAGCCGGGGCATCCGCGCCGCCGCGAAGGGCTTCCCGCGTGAGTCGTCGACGATGACCCTGGGCGGGTCGGTGGTGAGTTCGGCCATCAGGGTGGGCCAGCTCCCGTCCATGCCGTACCGCTCCCCCACCGTGGGGCCGTCGCGGCCACCACTGAAGTTGGTGAGCAGCCCGGCGGTGAGGTACCGGGAGCCCGGTCTGCGGTCGGCCAGCCAGTAGTTCTCGGGGTGCATGCCCCAGAAGAGCACCTCGTCCTCCGGACCGGTGCGCTGCTGGACGGCCTCGGCCAGCCGCTGGGAGTGGTCGAGTTCCCCCCGGTCGGCGTTCCCGGCCCAGCCCAGGAAGAGAACGGCCGTCGCGGCGGAGCAGACGGCCGTGGCGCGCAGCCAGTCCGCGGTGAGCAGGTGCAGCGACCCGGCGCTCAACAGGGCCAGCGGCGGCAGCAGTTGCAGGTAGTAGTGGCCGAAGAAGTGGAAGCCGGTCAGTACGGCCAGCGCGGAGGCGGCCAGCCACACCCACAGCTCCGCGGTGAGCACCCGGCGGTGGTCCGGCCGCCGGCGCAGCACGACGAGGAGGGGCAGCAGCAGGCCCGCGACGCCTCCGGCGAAGACCAGGGTGTTGACGATGCCGCGGCCGAGCACGTGCAGCTCCGAGCCGGTGAAGGAGGCGTACGAGCCGGAGCCGGTGACCGTCCAGAACAGGCAGCGGTCGACCCCGGTGACGAGCGCCGCGGCCACCAGCGGCACGGCGAACCCGGCGGCCGTCCGGGCCAGCGCCTGCCGGCGGAGCGGCCCGTACGGCACGGCGCGCCACAGCACGAACAGCACCGGCAGCAGGACGGCGCCGCCGGTCTGCTTGACCAGCACCGCGCCCGCCACGGCCAGCCCGGCACCCAGCCAGTGGCGCCGGTCCGCGCACCACATCGCGGCGGCGGTGAAGGGCAGCATGAAGACCTCGAACCCGGCCGCCTGGGCGTCCTCCGGGTTGAGGCCGATGGAGGCCACCAGGAAGAGCAGTCCCGCGGCGGCTCCCGCCCGGTCGCCCCAGAGGCGGCGTGCGAGGGAGGCGAGCAGCACGGCGGTGGCCAGGACGGAGAGCACCGCGAGTACCCGCAGCGGCAGGAGCGAGGAGTCACCGAACACGGCGAACGCGGCCCGGTAGATCCAGGGCATCAGCGGCGGTTTGCGGTCGACGACCGTCTCGTAGAGGGTCCCGCCGTCGGCCAGCATCCGGGCCTGGGTGGCGAGGAAGCCCTCGTCGGGGTTCCAGACGGGCCGCTGGAAGGACGGCAGCCGGACGGTGACGGCGACGACCGCCAGCACCGGCAGCAGCCTCAGCCAGTAGCCGGTGGAGCCGGGTTCGGCCACCGCGGACACCCCACGGGCAACGGTGGAGCGCAGGCGGCCCGGAGCCGCGGGCACGGCGCGGGGACGCGCGGCCCCCGGCCGCAGCAGCAGCGGGCCACCGCCCACCTCGGGCGACCGGGGACGCGGGGGAAGCGGCCTGCCCTGCTGCGGCTCGGGGGATGGCATGGGGCCAACCTATCGGGCACCGCCGGGCCCCCCGGCGACCGGTGGGGCGCCGATGGCCACCCCGCCGGGGCGGAGGCCGCCCCGGCCTCAGTCGCGTGCCGCCTCCCGCTCGGGCGCGGCGGCGCTCCCCCGCCCGTTCACCCGCGGACGGGGCTCCTCGTAGCGCCCGTCGATCCGGGCGACCCGTCGATCCGAGCGACGAGGCCGGTGACCTGCCGTGCGATGTCCGGAGCGGTCAGACCGATCTCGGCCAGCACCTCCTTGCGCGTGGCGTGGTCGAGGAAGCGCGACGGGATGCCGAAGTCCCGCAGCGGCACGTCCACGCCCGCGTCCCGGAGAGCCTGTGCGACCGCGCTGCCCACACCGCCCGCCCGGCTGTTGTCCTCGACGGTGACCACCACCCGGTGGCGTTCGGCGAGCGGGGCGAGCGCGGCGTCGACCGGCTTGACCCAGCGGGGGTCCACCACGGTGGTGGTGATGCCCTGCTGGTCCAGCAGCCCGGCGATGTCCAGGCACATCGGGGCCAGCGCGCCGACCGAGACCAGCAGCACGTCCGGCCGCTCGGCGTCCTCGGCGCGGTGCAGGACGTCCATGCCGCCCGCGGTGCCGATCGCGGGGACGGCCGGGCCGACGGCGCCCTTGGAGTAGCGCACCACCGTCGGCGCGTCGTCCACCCGGACGGCCTCGTCAAGCTGGGCCCGCAGCTGCTCGGCGTCCCGCGGGGCCGCGATCCGCAGGCCGGGGACGACCTGGAGGAGCGACATGTCCCACATCCCGTTGTGCGAGGCGCCGTCGGTGCCGGTGACGCCGGCCCGGTCCAGGACGAAGGTCACGCCGAGTCCGTGCAGCGCGACGTCCATCAGCACCTGGTCGAAGGCCCGGTTGAGGAAGGTCGCGTAGACGGCGAACACCGGGTGCAGGCCGCCGGTGGCCAGGCCCGCGGCGGAGACCACGGCGTGCTGCTCGGCGATCCCGACGTCGTAGACGCGGTCGGGGAACTCCGCGGCGAACCGGTGCAGGCCGGTGGGGCGCATCATCGCGGCGGTGATGGCCACGATCTCCTCGCGCTCGCGGCCGAGCCGCACCATCTCCTCGGCGAACACCGAGGTCCAGTCCGCGCCGGAGGAGGAGACGGGCAGACCGGTGTCGGGGTGGATCACCCCGACGGCGTGGAACTGGTCGGCCTCGTCCAGGCGCGCGGGCTGGTAGCCGCGGCCCTTCTCGGTGAGGCAGTGCACGATGACCGGCCCGGCGAAGCGTTTGGCCCGGTGCAGCGCGGATTCGACGGCGGCGATGTCGTGGCCGTCGATCGGGCCGATGTACTTCAGGCCCAGGTCCTCGAAGAGGCCCTGGGGGGCCACCAGGTCCTTGAGGCCCTTCTTGGCGCCGTGCAGCGTCTCGTACAGCGGCCTGCCCACCACCGGGGTGCGGTTGAGGACCTCCTTGCCGCGGGCGAGGAAGCGCTCGTAGCCGTCGGTCATCCGCAGCGTCGCGAGGTGGTCGGCGAGGCCTCCGATCGTCGGCGCGTAGGAGCGCTCGTTGTCGTTGACGACGATGACGAGCGGGCGGTCCTGCGCGGCGGCGATGTTGTTCAGCGCCTCCCAGGCCATGCCGCCCGTCAGCGCACCGTCCCCGATGACGGCGGCGACCTGGTGGCCGGTGCCGCGCACCTCGTTGGCCTTGGCGAGGCCGTCCGCCCAGCCGAGCACGGTGGAGGCGTGGCTGTTCTCGATGACGTCGTGCTCGGACTCGGCGCGCGACGGGTAGCCGGAGAGGCCGCCCTTGGCGCGCAGCCGGGCGAAGTCCTGCCGCCCGGTGAGCAGTTTGTGCACGTAGCTCTGGTGCCCGGTGTCGAAGAGGACCCTGTCCCGTGGCGAGTCGAAGACCCGGTGCAGGGCTATGGTCAGTTCCACCACGCCCAAATTCGGGCCGAGATGGCCGCCCGTCCTGGCCACGGCGTCCACCAGGAACTCCCGGATCTCCGCCGCCAGCCGGTCGAGCTGCTCGGGGCCGAGCCCGTCGAGGTCGCGCGGTCCCTTGATGCGGGTCAGCAACGCCCACCCGTCACCCCCCGCTCCGGGCTGACGTGCATCGCGCGGCGCCTTTGGCACTGAGCCTCCTTGCTTCGAGCCGGTACAGGCCTGAACCGATCAGCCGAGTCTAATGTTCTGTCCGGAACGAGGTGGTCCGCAGGGTCAGCGAGATGCGTCACGCGCGGGAGTGCCGGGTCGTACGCGGGCACGAATACGCCCGTCCCCGCCGTCCTCTCCCCGCGAGGGGCGACGGCGGGGACGGGCGCGGGGTGCGTCCCCGGCTCAGGTGCGGCCGGCGGTCTTCTGGGTCCGCCGCGAGACCGAGTCGATGACGACCGCGGCCAGCAGCACGCCACCGGTGATCATGTACTGGACGTGCGCCGGGCTGCCGAGGAGCGCCAGGCCGTTGGCGATGGAGCCGATGACCAGCATGCCCAGCAGGGCCGACCAGATCTTGCCGCGACCGCCGAAGAGGCTGGTACCGCCGATGACGGCGGCGGCGATGGCCTCCATCAGCAGGTTTCCGCTGCCGGCGCCCTGGTTCGCCGCGGCGATCCGGGAGGCGATCAGCAGACCACCGAAGGCGGCCATGGTGCCCGCGATGCTGAACACCGAGATGCGGATCAGCGGGACGTTGATGCCGGCCCGCCGTGCCGCCTCGGTGTTGCCGCCCAGCGCGAAGACCTTGCGGCCGTAGGACGTGCGACGCAGCAGCAGGTCGAAGCCGACCAGCACCACCAGGAAGATCAGCAGTGCCAGCGGCAGTCCCCGGTACTGGTTGAGCATGTACGCCGCAACGAGGGAGAGCACGCCGAGCACCGCGGTGCGCACCCCTATCTCGCTCATCGGGCGGGCCGGGATGTCCGCGGCCTTGCGGCGGCGGCTGTCCAGGAACTGGGCGAGGAAGTAGCCGGCGGTGGCCACCAGGGCCAGTCCGTAGCCGGCGGCCACGTCGCTGAAGTAGTGGCTGGACAGCGTGGCGACCAGGCCCTGGTCGTCCAGGTTGATGGTGCCGGTGCTGTCGAGCACCTGGAGCATCAGTCCGTTCCAGGCCAGCAGGCCGGCCAGGGTGACGACGAAGGCCGGCACCCCCACCCGGGCGAAGAAGAAGCCGTGCACCGCACCGGCCAGCGCACCGGTGACCAGCGCGGCGAGCACCGCGAGCCACTCGTTCATGCCCTGGTTCACGGCCAGCACGGCGAACACCGCGCCGGCGAGCCCGCTGACGGAGCCGACCGAGAGGTCGATCTCGCCGAGGAGCAGGACGAAGACGATGCCGACCGAGATCAGACCGGTGCCCACCACGTAGATCGAGAGGTTGCTCAGGTTCTGCGCGGACAGGAAGTTCGGCTCCATCGACTGGAAGATCGCCCAGATGACGATCAGGCCGACGACGACGGGGACCGAACCGAGTTCCCCGCTGCGCATCCTGCGCGTGAAGTCGGTCCAGTAGCCCTTGAAGCCCTGCTGGCGGACGAGCAGCCGCGGGTCGACGAAGCCGGCCTCGGGCACGGCTGCCGTGCTGTCGGAAGCGGTGCCCGGGGTGCCGTCCCCGGGGCTCTGAGAGAGTTCGGTACTCACTGCGTTCCCTCCGCGGTACGCGCCTTGCGGCGGGTCACGGCATTCTCCGTGGCGCCGGTGATGGCGGAGATGACCTCTTCCTGCGAGGTCGTGGCGACGTCGAAGATGCCGTTGTTGCGGCCCAGACGGAGCACCGCGACCTTGTCGGCGACCGCCTTGACATCGGCCATGTTGTGGCTGATGAGGATCACGGCGTGACCGCGCTCGCGCAGTCGCTCGACGAGGTCGAGTACCTGGGCGGTCTGCTCGACGCCGAGCGCGGCGGTCGGCTCGTCCAGGATCACCAGCTTGGGCTCGCCCAGCATCGAGCGGGCGATGGCGACCACCTGGCGCTGGCCGCCGGAGAGCGAGGCGACGGGGATGCGGACGCTGGGGATGCGGATCGAGAGGGAGTCGAGCAGCTCGCGGCTGCGCTGCTCCATCCGGACCTCGTCGAGCACACCGGCTCGCTGGATCTCCCGGCCCAGGAAGAGGTTGCCGACGACGTCCAGGTTGTCGCAGAGCGCGAGGTCCTGGTAGACGGTGGCGATTCCGAGGTCCTGGGCATCGTGCGGGCGCCCGACCGAGGCGGGCTCGCCCTGCCACTCCAGGACCCCTTCGTCGGCCGGGCCGACTCCGGCGATCGCCTTGACGAGGGTGGACTTGCCGGCGCCGTTGTCGCCGACCAGCGCGACCACCTCACCGGCATGGACCTCCAGGCTGACTTCGGTGAGCGCCTGCACGGCACCGAAGCGCTTGGAGATTCCGCGCAACGCCAGGACAGGCGTAGCGGACATGGGGACCAACTCCTAGAAGATGTGCACAGGAACATCCGGCACCGCCCGTGCCCCGGGCGGATGCCGCGGGGCACGGGGGCGGGACCACAACTGCCGTGCCGGGGCCGGTGCGGCGCACCGCACCGGCCCCGGGCCGGGCCTACTTCAAGCCGGCCTTCTCGCAGGCGTCCTGGTACTTGGTCGTGCAGATGTCGTTCAGCTCGTAGAGGCCGTCCTTGAGCACGGTCTCCTCGATGTTGTCGACGGTCAGCGAGACCGGGGTGATCAGCGTGGCCGGGATGCCCTCGGTGGTGGCGCTGTCGATCGTGGTGTCGGCCTTGACGTCCTCGCCGCGGGCCAGGGCGATGGCCATCTCGGCCGCCGCGTCCGCCTCGGGCTTGTACGGCTTGTAGACACTCATGAACTGCTCACCGGCGACGATGCGCTGCACACCGGCGAGTTCCGCGTCCTGGCCGGTGACCGGCGGCAGCGGGTCGAAACCCGCGCCCTTGAGCGCGGTGATGATGCCGCCCGCCATGCCGTCGTTGGCCGAGTAGACGCCGACGACCTTGTCCTTGCCGATCGAGGAGATGGCGCCGTTCATGTTCTTGTTGGCTTCGCTGGGCTTCCACTCGGTGGTGTCGTAGGACTTGCCGACCTCCACCTCGCCCTCCAGGACGGACAGCGCGCCCTTCTTGAACATCGCGGCGTTCGGGTCCGTCGGCGAGCCGTTCATCATGACGATCTGGCCCTCGTCGGCCTTGTCGCCCAGCTCGTCCAGGAGCGCCTGGCCCTGGACCTTGCCGACCTCCTCGTTGTCGAAGGAGGTGTAGGCGGAGATCGGGCCTTCGGCGAGCCGGTCGTAGGCGACGACCGGGATGCCCTCGCTGTCGGCCTTCTTGACCGAGCCGGCGATGGACTTGGCGTCCACCGCGTCGAGGATGATGACGTCGACGTCCTTGGTGATCATCGAGTTCATCTGCTGCTGCTGAACCGAGGCGTCCTGCTTCGCGTTGACGTACGTGATGTCGCAGTCGTCGCAGAGTTCCTTGATCTTCGCTTCGATCAAGGGGCGGTCGAAGTTCTCGTAGCGGGCAGTCTGGTCCTCCGGCAGCAGCAGGCCGACGGAGAGCGGACCGTCCTTCTTCTCTTCCGCGGAGTCACTGCCCCCGCCGGCTTCCTTGGCGCTGCCGCAGGCAGCGAGTGAGGTGGCCATGGCGGTGGCGGCCAGTGCAACGGCGGCACGACGCAGAGTCGCGTTCATAAGGAATACCTCCCTGACGAGGCCGCGACGTTGCGGCCGAGGTGGCGTGAAGTCAACCCGCACCCCGATATTCCGTCAAGAAGTAAATCATTAACGAGATGGCAACGATGCCATGCGTGAACAACCTGAACGCAGAGTGTCCAGCAGCGGGCTTCCCGGATTCCCGTCCGGCCCCACCCGCCGCCGGCCGGCCCGGAAGAGGCGACGGCGACGGGAGCGCTCTCATGCCCCTCCGGGGCACAGCCACCCCGGCATCCGGAGGGGCCCGGAGGGCGTCCGGACAGCCACCGCCTCGGGCCGCCCGAACGCCTTCCCGGGTCTCAGGCGGACGCCACCACCGGCGTCCCGGCGGTGGACTCCAGCAACGGGGCGTCCCCCATCTCGTTGAGCACCAGGGCCAGCGCCCCCAGCACCTCGGCCCTGCCGCCCAGGGCCCCCGGGAGCACCGAGAGCTGGCGGGCCGCGCTGGGGATGGCGTACCGGGACACCGAGTCCATGATCGGGTCGAGCACCAGTCCGCCGGCCTCGGCGAGGTCGCCGCCGAGCACCACCCGGCCGGGGTTGAGCAGGTTGCACAGGTTGGCGACACCGCTGCCGATGTGGCGCCCGATGTCCGCGACCACCCGGCGGCAGCCGGGGTCGCCCTCCCGGGCCAGTGCGACCATCGCGGGCATGGTCAGGTCGGGGCCGTGGCTGGACGCCAGCAGCGGCAGCACGTAGCGGGCGGCGGTGAACGTCTCCAGGCAGCCGCGGTTGCCGCACCGGCAGACCGGCCCCGACTCGTCCAGAGTGATATGCCCGATCTCCCCCGCGGTGCCGCCCGGACCGCGGTAGATCTGCCCGCGTATGACGAGCCCCGCGCCGACACCGCTGGCCACCTTGATGTACGCGAGGTCGGACGCCCCGCGCCCGCTCCCCCAGACCAGCTCCCCGAGCGCGCCGAGGTTGGCGTCGTTGTCGACGTGGACGGGCACGCCGAGCCGGGCGGTCAGCTCGTCGCGCGGGTTGGTCCCGGTCCACCCCGGCAGGATGGCGGTGGAGCCGAGCACGCCGGTCTCCACGTCGATCGGCCCCGGGACGCCCAGCCCCACGCCGATGACCTTGCTGCGCGCGGCACCGGTGGACACAATCAGGCGCTCGACCAGTTGCTCGGCCCGGTCGAACCCCTGGGCCGCCGAGGCGTCCACGTCGATCGGCTCGGACTCCTCGGCCAGCACCTTGTGCGCCAGATTGCCCACCGCGACCCGCAGGTGGGAATGGCCGAAATCGACCCCCACGACGATGCCCGCGTCACCCGAGAGGGAGACGCTGCGCGCTCGCCGCCCGCCGGCCGAGGTGGGGGTCACGTCCACCGTGCCGCTGTCCTTCAGCTCTCTGACGATGTTGGAGACGGTGGCCGCCGACAGGCCCGTCGCCCGCGCGATCTCCGCCTGAGTCAGGGACCCGGCCATCCTCACGGCCCTGATCACGCGCTCCAGGTTGGCCCGGTGCAGCGACGACTGCGACCCCGGTGTCTCCACTACTGATCCACTCCCGCCTGGACGGTGCGGCGCGCCGGCCGCGACCGTCGGCCGCGCCACGACGATGGGGCGCCAGCCTGCTTCCAACACATGAACTCTAAGGGGACCGTCTGCGGTTCTTCCCGTCAAGACCTTGAGCGATGCGGGTGCTCAGATGTGGACGGCGGGGCACACGTGGAGCGCGGAGCCGCGCCGTTCCGGAACACGGCACAGCGCTGTGCCCCGCGGTTCGCGGGGCACAGCCCCGGGGGACGTCGGCGCCGCGGAGGCCCTGCCGCCGCGGCGCCCCCCACCGCCTTTGCGGCAGAGGTGCTTCCGTCGGAGTCATGGATATACAGCAGTGGGCCGAGTACCGCTACCGGGCTGTCCGCGAAGTGCTCGGCGGGTCTGCGATCAGTGAGGTCGCGGCCCGACACGGCACCTGGCGCCAGACCCTGCACAGCTGACGGCGGTTCGAGGAGGAGGGCATGCCCGGTCTACTGGATCGCTCCCGTCAGCCACGGAGCAGTCCCACGCGCCTGTCCGCCGAGGTCGAGGCCGAGATCTGCGCGCTGCGCCGCCGGCACCCCCGGTGGGGTGCCCGCCCGGTCTCCCCCGAGCTGTCCGGCCGCGGGCTGGAGTCGGCGCGGTCGCGGGCCACTGTCCACCACGTGCTGTCCCGCAATGGCCTGATCCGCGCCCAGGAACAGCAGCATCCCCGCACGTACCGCCGGTGGCAGTGATGTGCGACGCTGCGAAACGCGCCTACTTCGTCTCGTTCGGGTGGCTCGTGTGCACCTGCTCCAGGAAGACCGTGCGCTCATGGACGTAGGACCAGACGCGCGGTGCCCTTCGCGGTCGGTTGGTGCTGCCACCGCTCATGCGTCACGCCGCCACGCTCGATGACGCCGAGCTCACCCTTGAGCCGATAGTTCGTCGGCGTCGAGGACAGTGACGTCCGCGTGAGGAAGTCCCAGGTCTCCGTCATGGGGCTGCGGATCGTCGCGACGAGGTCGCGCCATCCCTTCTGCGCGTCGGCTGTGGCGAAGCGGATCTCGTACTCGATCCCCTTCGGAGGGCGAGGAACCAGCTCGCCCCTCTTGGCGACCGCCACGGCTACGGACGCTCCACGGTCTCGTCGTCGTCGAGCCACGCCAGACCGGCGCTGCCGCTGCTGAGCCCGGCCGCGACGGCGGTGGCCGTCTCCTTCCAGGAGGTCAGCTCTGCGATCGCGAGGTGCGGCTGGTCGGTGGAGAACGACGCGCGCCCCGCATCGACGAGGTCCTGCGCGCAGGACTCCCGGTCAGCTGGCGACAGCGCGAGCATCCAGGGAAAGGCCTTGGACATCCGCTCGGCGAGCGAGCCGCGGTCGTCGAGGGTGACAGCGATGAGCTGCGCGGCAAAGTGCAGCAAGCGGGCACGGCCCTCGGCCTCGCGCTGCGACATCAGGACCAGAGCCTCGCCGTCGCGCCGGGTCACCGTCACGGGGTGGTCCTCGGCCTCGGCGAAGACCTCGGCGGAGTGCTTGCTCAGGTCCGAGGAGCGCCGAGTCGCCACGGGGAGGCCTGATGCGATGGTCATGGCTCCATGGCATTCGGAACGTATTCGGAAATCCAGTGGGGCTGCGGAGTGCGTGCGCGAGGGCTCGACCTCCGGATGCGGTCCGATGTCGGATCTCAGCTCAGAGTGCGGTGCTGAGCTGCCCCACGGTAAGCGGCGTCGTGGGGGACTGTAAAACGTTCGGTGTAACTCCTGATCAAGGAAGATGCATCGATGACCAGCGGGAACGTGACCGAGACCGTCAAGGCCGTCGAGCCGCAGTCGGCGAGGGGTGTGGACGACCAGCTCCTCGATGAGTTGGTCGTCCGGGCCCAGGCCGAGGGACTGCGGCTGACCGGCGACGGCGGGTTGCTCCAGCAGCTGACCAAGCGGCTCCTGGAGTCCGCCCTCGAAGGCGAGATCACCGACCACCTCGGCTATGACAAGCACGACCCGGCCGGGAAGAACGGCGGCAACAGCCGCAACGGGACCCGGGCCAAGGCCGTGCTGACGGACGTCGGCCCGGTCGAGATGGCCGTGCCCCGCGACCGCGAGGGCAGCTTCGAGCCGAAGATCGTCAAGAAGCGGCAGAAGCGCCTGACCGGCGTGGGCGAGATGGTGATCTCGCTGTCCGCGAAGGGCCTGACGACCGGTGAAGTCCAGGCACACCTGGCCGAGGTCTACGGCGCCGACGTCTCCCGGCAGACGATCTCCACGATCACCGACAAGGTCATGGACGGCATGGCCGAATGGCAGAACCGGCCCCTGGACGCCGTCTGTCCGGTGGTCTTCA
>NZ_AUKR01000009.1:0-222664 GCF_000424845.1 Streptomyces sp. TAA040
TGTTCCAGCACCGTGGTGGTGGCGCGCTGTCCCCACTCGGTGATCTCGGTGATGGTCCGGGCGCCGGAGACGACTGCGCAAGCGCAGATCAGCAGCAAACCGACCAGGGGATACCACCGCCCGCGACGCGAACGCGGGTCGGGAACGCGCCGGAGGTGGGCGCGCAGGCGGCCGGTGTCGTGCTGGTGGAGGGGGCCCAGTTTCGCCAGGACGGCAGGGATCGGGGAGGATGGAGCGGCAGGCACGGGACCTCGATGTGATCAGCTGGCGTAGACATCCTGATGATCACCGGTCTCGTGCCTGTGCTGTTGCCACGTCAACTCCCGCCGGGCACGGACGATCTACGCGATCCCGGAACTTGCAACCGCCCTGGCGTTGCATGCCAAGGGGAACTTTGGTCATTCGTGTCTGCGAGGTCAGCGCAATGCTAACATCGAAGAATGACACTGGAATCTGAGCTCGCAGTCTATCGGCAGAGGATTACCACCGATTCTTACCCGATGTCGATCAGCGAAATCGCCAACCTCTACAAGGATGGCGAGATTGATATCCATCCGGAGTTTCAGAGGATTTTTCGATGGTCCGATCTCCAGCGCACTCAGCTAATCGAAAGCATCCTTTTGGGGATTCCACTTCCTAGTGTATTTGTGGCCCAGAGTGAGAATGGGATCTGGGATGTGGTTGATGGCGTGCAGCGGCTCTCCACCATCTTCCAATTCATGGGAATCCTTCGAGACGAAGAAGACAATCTCGTGCCAGCGCTCGTATGCGGATCTGCTCCCTTTTTGTCCAGCCTGGAGGGGGTGACGTATGAGCCGACGGAAGGGGCTAAAGGGGCGTTGACCCGCCCGCAACAGCTTGATTTCAAGCGCTCACGCATTGACATTAAAATCATCAAGCGGGAGAGTGATAAACGCGCGAAGTACGACTTGTTTCAACGTTTGAACTCGTTGGGTAGCGTTGCGACGCCGCAGGAGCTACGCAACTGTTTGCTGGTGAGCCTGAGTAGAACCCATTTCGATTGGCTTCAGGACATCGCATCCTCTGACGCTTTCCAGCGAGTGTTGAATCTTCCCGACAGGCTGATTGACGAGCAGTACCATCTTGAATTGGCTCTCAGGTTCGTCACGCTGCGAAAGCTCCCTGAGCGTCGAATCTCATCTATTGGAAATATTGGCGACTTCCTCTCGGGAGAGATTCTTCCTTTCACTGAGAAGTCTTATTCTGAACTCCGCGGTGAACAAGAGGCATTTGAGTCTTGTTTCACCTTGCTAAACGCTGCACTGGGGTCGGATGCGATGCGTAAGTGGAACCCTGACCGTGGCCGTACCGAAGGCGCCTTCTCCTCTACGGCTTTCGAGGTTCTGGCTCTCGGGCTCGGCTACTACTTGCCGCAAGGTGATTTCACGGTTGACCAGGTACGTGATGCTCGCCAAAGTTTGTGGAGTGACGCTAAGTTCTCTCCAGGTTTCGCCACGGGTATGAGGGCTGATCAGCGAATGAAGAAGACAATTCCTTATGGGCGTCAACTCTTCTCTGTGTGAGTGGGGCGGTCGCCTTGGATTCGTCAAAATTCGTCGAAGCAATCGATCGACAGTTGGCTCACAGGAAAGTGGAGCTGTCGAACCTGCTCCTCATGGTCAGAGAGGAGAATCCCGACCCTACTCGGCTTAGCTGCTTTGCTCGGTCCGCTATCGTGCTCACCTATGCCCACTGGGAGGGATTTGTTAAGCAGGGCAGTGGCGCGTACGTCAAGTACATCAATGGCGCCAAAATAAAGGTCTCCGACTTGAAGTTCCCATTCCAGGCTGCCTATGTCTCTTCCGCCTTCAAGCGTGCTACCCAAAGCGACAAGTCCCGCTATCTTGGTGAACTCTTGGAGGAGATCGATCGACGGCGAGGAGAAATCTTCTTCGTATCTCCCGATAAATGCGTGGACACGGAGAGTAATCTCTCATCCAAGGTGTTCATGGAGATCGTTCAAGGGGTCGGCCTGGACGTACTTCCACTGTACGAAATGCGCAGCGCCTTTATTGATCAACGGCTCGTTTACGCTCGAAATCAAGTGGCTCACGGGGAACTCGTAAGTTTTGACGCCTTGGATGTCGAGGATCGGGTCAAGGGTGCTCTTAAGCTTATCGATGCCTATGCGGATCAGTTGAAGACCGCTGTGGTAGACGACGCATTCATGCAGTAGCCCTTTTACCGTTTCGGTCCCGCAAATTAGGGATCGTAGTGCGGGTCAAAGGTCGGGGGCTCCACTGCTATCTCCTCGCCCTCACGTCAGGCCAAGGGGCGGCGTGCAGTCGTTGTGCGGCGCCGTCCGGAGCGTGCGTCGGAGCGGGGCGAAGACAGGAGCGGCGGCGCGCGGGCCGGACGAGCGCCGCGCGCCGCGCTTGCGCGGCGCCTTGAAGGCGTAGAGAAAGTTGTTACTCACCCTGGTCGCTGTCGCTGTTGTGTGCCCTGTTGCGGTTGTGGGCGACGCGTTGGCGGTGGCGTTCGATCTCGTAGGCAACGGTCTCTGCTGCCTGGACGACGAGGTGCAGACGGTTGAGCACGTCCTTGCGGGCCTTGTCGATGAGGTCGCGGTGTGTGGGTGCCATGGGGTCGCTGGTGCCTGCGGGTGCCCAGTTGTTGAGGCTGCTGTGGCGGTGGACGACGTCCTGGCAGGCGCGGATGACGCTGTTCATGGCGGTGGTGATCTCGTAGCGGTACAGGATCTCGTTCTCGTCGGCCGGTTCGGTGGGCTGGTTCATGGTCGGTGTCCTTGGGGGTGTGCGGGGCCGGCGGTGAGGAGGTAGCGGGTGGTGTCGTCGAACGCGGTGAACGTGTAGCTGCCGCCCCGGGTGAGGACGGCCAACGCGTGCTCGTGCTCTGCGTGGTCGTGGAGCCAGTGCCGAACGGGCCCGGCCTCCCACGGGTCGAGCTGGTCTGCGATGTGTGCAGCACGGTGGCGTAACCAGTGCAGAGCAAGGCGGGGTGTGGTGGCCTGCCGTGCTCCCAGGGGGATGGTGCGATGTTCCGCGGGGAGGTACGCCAAGGCTTCGGCCCAGCAACTCGGCGCAAGCCGCAGCGGTGGGGCGGTCAGCATGCGGCGGCCTTGTCGTTCACCTGCTGCGGCTGGCGCTCGGCGAGGTGGGCGGTGACGGTGTGGCCGTGAGCGTGGTGGGTGACGGCCAGTTCGGTGGTGAGTAGGGCGACGATGGCCAGTCCGCGGCCGTGGGTGTCGTCGGGTGCCGGCTGGGTGAGGTGGGGGCCGCTGGGGCTGGTGCCTCGGTCGGTGACGGTGAGGGTGACGCCGTGGTCGGTGCGGTGGATGGTGACGCGGAAGTCGGGGCTGGTGGTGTGGGTGACGGCGTTGGCGCCCAGCTCGGTGACGATCAGCGCGGCGTCGTCGGCGCAGGGGCAGTCGGTGAGGATGTCGCGGGTCCAGCGGCGGGCGCGGGCCACCTCTTCGGGGATTCCTGGGCAGAGGAGTTCCCAGACCCGCACCCTGCTCGTATACTCATCCATACAAGTTCTCCCGTGCTGGTGGCCGCAGTGGACAGTGGGTTGGTGCTAGACGAGTTTCACGCCGTCGTGCGCGCGGACGGCCGGCGGCGAAGCGGCGTCCAGGGCGTCGAGTACGCGGATCGCGTACGCCTCGTTTGCCAGCTCGCCGACTTGGTCGCGGGTGACCCAGCGCAGGGCCTTGGTCTCGTCGCCGGTGGTGGGCTGGCCGTCGATGGCCTGGCAGCGGAAGACGAGGGAGACGATCAGGCCCGTCATGTTCTTGTAGACGCCGGTCAGGGTCGCCGGAAGGGCGATCTTGATCCCGGTCTCCTCCAGGACTTCGCGCTGGAGGGCGTCGGGAAGGGTCTCGCCGGGCTCGACCACGCCACCGGGCGGCTCCCAGTGCCCGTTGTCGCGTCGCTTGATCAGCAGGGCGCGACCGTGGTCGTCCACGATCACCCCGGCGACGCTCACGGAGTGCGGGCGCTCGGCTGTGGTCACGTCTGGGCTTCCTTGATCCGTTCGGCTGGCTAGGCTCTCCACCGTAGCAACCACACATAGCCTCTCGTCTAGATATCTAAAGGAGTACCCATGGCCGCTCTTCCTTCGGGCACGCTCGGCTCACTGGACCCGACCAGTGACCGGGCCGTGTTCCGGCAGATCGCCGACCAACTGCGGGAGGCCATCGACAAGGGGCGCTTCGCCGAAGGGGCGAAACTGCCCTCGGAATCGGAGTTGGTCGAGCACTTCGGCGTCTCCCGCATGACCGTGCGCAATGCGCTGTCGATGCTCCAGAGTGAGGGCCTGGTCTCCTCCGAACACGGCAAGGGCGTCTTCGTCCGGCCCCGCCCACCGGTCCGGCGGCTGGCATCGGACCGGTTCGCCCGGCGCCACCGCGAGCAGGGCAAGTCGGCCTTCACCGTGGAGGCCGAAGCCGCCGGCAGCCGCCCCGAGGTCGACAACCTGGAGGTCAAGGAAGAGCGACCGACCCCGGATATCTCCGCCCGGCTCGGCGCCCCGCGGCGCGTACTCGCCCGACGCCGCCGCTACCTGCTCGACGGACGCCCGGTCGAGTTCGCCACCTCCTACCTTCCGCTCGACCTGGCCCGTGACACCCCGATCGCCCAACCCAACCCGGGCCCCGGCGGCATCTACGCCCGACTCGAAGAACTCGGCCACAAGCTCGACCACTTCGACGAGGAGATCCGCGCCCGCATGCCCTCACCGCTGGAGATCAAGACGCTTCGTCTGGCTTCCGGCGTGCCCGTCATCCACCTCATCCGCACTGCCTTCGACACCAAGGGCCGCGCGGTCGAGGTCTGCGACACGGTGATGGCCGCAGACGCCTACGTCCTGAACTACCACCTCCCCGCCACCTGACAGACGCCGGTGGACGGGATGTTGACGGTACGTCGGGGGCGGCTGGTTCGCTCAACTCGTACACACCGACAGGCATACTCGTATAGACGAGTGGGCAAGATGTGTGGCACAGTGGTTCGCGTTCCACTCGACCTCGCTTCTCCGCTGCAACTTGTCTAGACGACTAGATGCAGAGGGGTGGGCTGATCCCTGAGGAGACACATTCCGTGCGTTCCATCCGAGTTGAGACCTCCACCGCAACGATCCTGCTGACCGAAGCCCCCGAGCCGAAGGTGCGCGACCGGCAGACCGGTGAGATCGCCAAGGACACCGTGAGCGGTGAGGCGCTGATGAAGGTCGGCGTCGTTTTCATCGACGAAGGAGAGTCCTCGCTGATTCACGTCACCGTTCCGGAAAGCGGCGTCACCGTCGGCCTGGCGCTCGGGGCGCCGGTCTCGCTGCCGGGCCTGGTCGCCCGGCCGTGGGAGTCGGTGTTCAACGGGCAGCAGCGTCACGGCATCGCCTACCGGGCTGCCGCTGTCACCGCCGGAGCCATCCCCGCCATGGCCGACGCGGGGGCCTGACGTGTCCGATTTGCTGACGCTGCTGGAACTGGGTGGCCCCCTCGTCGCACTTGGCGGCGGGGCCGCCTGGGCCCGCACCCGACACCCGGCCCTGTACTGGAACACCCTCGGCCTGCCGCTGTCGCTCCTGCGGCTGCTGACCTCCTACGGCTCGGTCATGGACTCCTGCGGCCTCACCGTCACCCCCTCCCGCCTCCGAGTCCTGGCCACCTACGCCACCACCCGCCGCGAGATACGCCCCGTTCCACCCCGCCGGGGGCTGATCCGGCCGACCGCCACCGGCATGCGGTTACGGCTCCGGCTCGCCCCGGGGCAGGAACCGGCCGACGTCGCCGCCTCCGCGGAGCGGCTGCGCCACGCCTGGGGCGTCCACGCCGTGCACGTCACGCCGGTCAAACCGGGCGTGGTGGAACTGCGCCTGGTCGGCTACGACGTACTGGCCCGGGTCCGGATGCCCAAGCCGACCGCACCCGACTCCCTGCGCGTGCCGGTCGCGCTCCGGGAAGACGCGCTGCCCTTCGTCCGCGACTACCTGACGATCCCGCACCAACTCACCCTCGGCGCAACCCTGTCGGGCAAGTCCATGTACCTGCGCAACCTCATAACCGGCCTCGCCCGGCAACCGGTCGCCCTGGCCGGTATCGACTGCAAGCGCGGGGTCGAACTCGCCCCCTTCGCACCACGCCTGTCCGCCCTGGCCACCGACCCCGACGAAGCAGCCGAACTCCTGCCCGTGCTCGTCACCGAGATGGAGAACCGCTACGACCTGATCAAGCAGCGGCAGGACATCGCGCCCAGCACTCCGGACGAAGACATCACGTCCGACATATGGGGGCTCCCGGAGAGCCAACGCCCGGTGCCGATCGTGCTGTTTGTCGACGAGGTGGCGGAACTGTTCCTCACCGCCACCAGGAAGGACGAGGAACGACGGGACGAGATGGTCACCCAACTGATCCGCCTCGCCCAGCTCGGCCGGGCCGCCGGCATCTACCTGGAGGTCTGCGGCCAGCGCTTCGGCGCGGAACTCGGCAAAGGCGCCACGATGCTGCGCGCCCAGCTCTCCGGCCGGGTCTGCCACCGGGTCAACGACGAAGCCTCGGCCAAGATGGCGCTCGGCGACATCGCCCCGGAAGCCGTCGACGCCGCCTGCTCCATCGCCCCCGAACGCCCCGGCCTCGCCGTCGCCGGTGACACCTCCGGCGGCTGGACCCGCATCCGCACCCCGTACCTCTCCCTCGCTGACGCCGCCGCCGTCTGCCAGGACACCGCCGACCTGGTGCCCCACGTCCCCGCGCTGGCCCCCTTCCGGCCCGACGTACCCGCGCACCCGGCACGACCGGCCGTGCCCCTGACCAAGCCGCACCCCGCCACCGGCTGACCCACACCCCCAACAGACCCCGGCGCTCCACGCGCCAAGTCCCTACCCCCGCCATGCCACAAACCGAAAGGAGGTCCCGCGATGCGCCGCCACCTCGCCCGGATCGACGCCGTGCTGATCCAAGCGGTGATCGCCGGTGCCCTGTCCTTCGCCCACCTGCACGACCTGGCCGAAGCCGCCGGACAACACGGCTGGAAAGCCTGGGCCTACCCCGTCTCCGTTGACCTGCTGCTCGTCGCTGCCTGGCGGCGCCTGCGCTCCGGCCACGCCACCGCCTCGGGCTGGTGCTGGTTCCTCACCGCGCTGATCGCCTCGCTCGGCGCCAACATCGCCACCGCCGGACTCCTCGACCTCGACGACGTACCCGCCTGGCTCCGCATCCTCGTCGCCGGCTGGCCCGCCATCGCCTTTCTCGGCGGAACTCTGCTCGCCCACACCCCGCCCCTCGACGAACCACCGGCTACCGACCAAGCACCGCAGACGCCCAACCACACGGCTGCCGCACCGCCACCGACTACACCCGAGGCGGCCACGCCTCCCGCCCTAGAAGCGGCCCCCGCGAACGCGAGTGCGCCCGTTCCCGCCGCCCTGGTCGAGCACGCCCGGAAGGTCGCCACCGCACACCGGGACCGGACCGGCCAGCCCATCGACACCGACACCCTGCGCGCCCGACTCGGCGTGCCGCCGGAACTCGCCCGGCAGATCGCCACCCACCTCACCTGACCCCGGCAAGGAAGGACACCGCATGTTCGCGAACCGACGCTTCCGCCGCGTGACCCGCATCGGACCCGTCCAGGTCGGTACCGCCTACGACCAGCGGGGCCGCGAGAAGCACACCGCCGCCTGCACCGCACCGCGCTGCGGCTTCTCCGCCGACTACGACTCGCGCGCCGCCGCCGAACTCGCCGCCCGCACCCACCGCTGCCCCGTTCGCTGACAGGAGATCCCGACCGTGACCGTCTCCCTGCCGCTCGTCCTCGTCCTGGGCGTCATTGCCTGGGCCGCGATCAAGTTCCTCGGCGTCCGCCTGTGGGTCGTCGCCGTCATCGCCCTCTTCGGCTTCTACCTCAACCAGACCTTCCTGGCCCCCGCCATCGACTCCGGCACCCGCACCGGCGTCGAGATCGTCAACGGCACCGACCCGGACTGAAAGGACACCCCGCCATGCTGCTCCGCCCCCAGCTCCCGCCCAACACCATGACCAATCACCTGCCCACCGGAGTTACGGGTTCAAGTCCCGCTACTCACCCGGCCGCGCTGCCGTGCTCCTGCCAGCACCCGGCAGCGCCCGTCCAGCGCTCGCTCCCCGCCCCCAGCACGCAGGCGGTCGCCGTCGTCCTCCTGGGCGGCGTCGTACTCACCGCGCTGCTCGCCGCCGTCGCCGTCACGGCGATCTCCGTGGCCGTCGCCGCCGTCGTCCTGCGCTCCCTGCTCACCTCCCAGCGGCAGCACCGCTGAGCGGCCCACCGGGGCGGCCTCGATACCGCCAAGCATCCACCGCCCCGGCAGGCCCAACCCCTCACCCGACAACCAAGCCGGACAAGGAGAAGCACCATCATCACCCGCGACCTGGCACCTCCACGCACCGAACTACGCCGACTCGCCGCCCACGGACAACTGCCTGGCCTCCTGCGGCAGCTCTCCAGCCTCGGCGGCTGCTCCCGCCCCATCCGCCTCGCCGGACACCGCACGGAACACGCCCTCGACACCACCACCGGCGAGATCGGCCCCGTCCTGCACCACCTCGAATCCACCGCCCTGCCCGCCGGGCAACTCCTCGTGCGCTGCAACAACCGCCGCACCACCCGCTGTGCCACCTGCGCCGAGACCTACCGCCGCGACACCTACCACCTGATCACCGCCGGACTGCGCGGCGGCAAGGGCACCCCCGAACACGTCGCCGCACACCCCCGCGTCTTCGCCACCTTCACCGCACCCGGCTTCGGCCCCGTCCACAACCGGCCCACCGGCCGCCCGGCCTGCCGCTGCGGCACCGCCCACCACGACGACGACCCCGCCCTCGGCACACCCCTCAACCCCGACACCTACGACTACGAAACCGCAGTCCTCTGGAACGCACACGCCGGAGCACTGTGGCGGCGCTTCACCATCTACCTGCGCCGAGAGATCGCCAAGCGCGCCGGACTCAGCCAACGCACCCTCCGCCACCACGCCCGCGTCTCCTTCGCCAAAGTCGCCGAATACCAGCGACGCGGCGCCGTCCACTTCCACGCCGTCATCCGCCTCGACGGACCCGACGGCGGCACCACACCACCCCCGCCCTGGGCCACCGCCGAACTGCTCACCGACGCCATCCGCGCCGCCGCACACACCGCCCGCGTCTCCGGCCCGACCCTCAACGGCCGCGAACACGCCTTCACCTTCGGCACCCAGCTCGACATCCGCGTCATCCGCTCCGCCGACTTCACCGGCGGCGCCGAACTCACCGACCGCGCCGTTGCCGGCTACATCGCCAAGTACGCCACCAAGGGAGCCGAAACCGCCACCGGGGCCCTGGACCACCGCATCCGGTTACTCGCCGAGATCGCCCACACCGACCTCACCGACCACGCACGCCGCATGATCCGCACCTGCTGGGAACTGGGCGCCCGGCGCGACCTCGAACACCTCCGCCTACGCGCCTGGGCCCACATGCTCGGCTTCCGCGGCCACTTCTCCACCAAGACCCGCCGCTACTCCACCACCCTCGGCACCCTCCGCCAGGCACGCGCCGAATGGCGCCGCCTCCAAGCCGCCATTGCCCGCGGCGACGATGCCCACGCCCCCGCGCCCGCCACGCTCGTGCTCGCCCACTGGGCCTACGCCGGAACCGGCCTCACCAAGGGCGAACGCTGGCTCACCGACGTCCTGCACACCGACCGCACGGAAGGAGACCCCACTCATGGCTGACCGCTACCTGACCGTGTCGCAGGTGGCCAAGATCCTCGGCACCTCGGAACGCTTCCCGCGTCGACTGATCGCTGAGCGAAGGATCGTGTTCGTCAAGGTCGGTCGGCACGTCCGCATCCCGGAGAGTGCGCTCAAAACCTTCATCGGCGCCAACACGGTGGAGCCGATCGGCCACCGAGGTGGCTCCCTGCGGAGGGCCGCCTGATGGCCAACAAGAGGGGGAGGCGACGAAGCTTTGGTTCGGTCCGTCAGCTTCCGTCCGGCCGTTGGCAGGTCCGATACCGGGACCCGGACACGGGGCAACTGCGTCCAGCGGAGAACACGTGCGCGACCAAGACTGATGCTCAAGTAGCGCTGACGCACATCGAGTCAGACGTAGCGCGGGGGCAGTGGTCGAACCCGGACGCCGGTGCGGTGGGCTTCAAGGAGTACGCCACCGAGTGGCTGCGGGACCGGAAGCTCGCCGACCGCACGCGTGAGCGGAACGAGTCGGTGATGCGGCTGCACATTCTGCCCACCTTCGGAGCCGGGAGTGTGGCCGACGTGACGACGGCCCGGGTGCGTAGCTGGCGCGGCAAGCTCCTCGCGGCAGGCGTCGGAGAGCCGACGGTGGTCAAGGCGTACCAACTGCTTCGTGCCCTGATGAACACTGCCGTGGACGACGAACTGATCCGGCGCAATCCCTGCCGGGTCAAGGGCGCTGACCGCTACGAGGTGCCCGAGCGGCCCGTCCTCACGGTGGCGGAGGTCTTCGCCCTCGCCGACTCGATCGCGTCGCGCTACCGGCTGCTCGTGCTGCTGGCGGCCTTCACCACCCTGCGGTTCGGTGAGCTGGCGGCCCTTCGACGCCGGGACGTGGACCTGGAAGGACTGGCGGTCACCGTCCGCCGCGCTCAGGCCGAGCTGCAAGACGGCCGGCTCTTCGACAAGGCACCGAAGTCTGCGGCCGGGGTGCGCTCAGTCTCCTTCCCTGCCGAACTGCTCGACGCGGTCACGCAGCACCTGGAGCACTTCGCTGCTCCTGGCCGTGAGGGGCACATTTTTGTCGGGCCGCAGGGTGGGCAGTTGCGGCGGAGCAACTTCCGGGACGACTGGGTCAAAGCCCGGAAAGCGGCAGGCGTCACGACCGAGCTGCACTTTCACGACCTGCGGCACACGGGCAACACGCTGGCCTCGACGGCCGGGGCCAGCACGCGGGAGCTGATGACGCGGATGGGGCACAGCAGCTCCCGGGCCGCGCTGATCTATCAGCACATGACCAGCGACCGGGACCGGGCCATCGCCGACCGGCTCGGGGCCATGATCCGGGGCGGTGGGGGAGGGGTCTCCGGCTCTACCGGAGGGGACGCCGAGCGGACGTAGTGGCACGGGTGTGGCACGACCCCCGACACGACGAAGGGCCAGCCCGGGAGGAAACCCCTCCTGAGCTGGCCCTTCGGTCTGTGCCCCCGGCAGGATTCGAACCTGCGACACCCGCTTTAGGAGAGCGGTGCTCTATCCCCTGAGCTACGGAGGCGGGGCTCCACCGGAGACCCGTGTGCGACCCGGCCGAGCGCGGTCGGATGCGCGAGGGACGGCTCCCGACAGCGCTGCAGCGGCGCGGCCGGGGAAGGCTGCGCCACCGCGGACAGTGTAGCGGGTGGCACTGGGGCGGCAGCCGGATGCAGGGGGCGGGGCGGCGACGGGTGGCTCGGAAGGTTTCGCTGCCGTCTCCGCCCTGCACCGCCCTGCCCCGCCCGTCACGAGCTGGGCGGGTCGCCCGAGGGCCGGTCGCCCGAGGGGGAGTGGCGCCGGCGGCTCATCCCAGCCACTCGCCTCCGCGCATGAGGGTGCGGCCGGCAAGTTCCGGGACCTCGCGCCACGCCTGGACGAGCTCCGGACGGATCGTGAAGTAGTCGTACCGGGTCTGCAGACGACGGGGGTCGAAGGCGGTCTTCTCGGCGAGGGCGTCGGCGGTTGCCTGGTCCACGTCCTCGGCCGGTCTGCCGGTGGCGCTGCCGCGTACCAGCACGACGTCACGTGTGTGTCCGAAGGAGAGCCGGACGCGGCCGTTCGCCCGGAGGTTTCGGGCCGTCGGCGCATCGTGGGGGGTGGAGACGGTGAACACCGAACCGTCCCACAGGAAGGAGAGCGGAACGAGGTGGGGGACGCCGTTCGCGTCCGCTGTGGCGACCCAGGTGTCCACCTCCGAAGCGAGGAGTCGGCGGGTGTCGCTCAGTCGTTGCGCGAGCGCGCGCGGGGCTTCCTGTGCCATTGCTGCTTCCCGTTCGTGTGCGCGGTGGCCGGTTCCGTGGCCTGTGCATAGCCGGTCGTGAGGAGTTCGTCGAGGTGAGAGTGCTCTGCGTGAACATCGGGTGTCTACCCGTCGGGCCGGTCACAGATGAGTGCGGTCCGCGGTCAGCTGCACGCGGCTGACCGCCGTGTGCAGGCAGGAGAGGAAGAAGGCCCTGCCCAGGCCGACGCCCGCGCTGCTGAGGAGCCCCGCCTCGACCCCGGCCGCCTCGTTCTGCCACCGCGCCTCGAACGGGCCGACGGAGGAGTCCGCGTACCCCAGGTGGACGGGATACCCGTCCGCTTCCAGCGTCTCGACGTGGCACGGGTGCTTCTCGCGCTGCGGTGGGAAGGCGAGTCGCCCTTCGCCGAGCCGCTGAATGATCAGCCGTAGTTCGCTGCCGCCCGCGAGGTCGGACCGGTAGCAGACCTCCCACTCTGCTCGCTGCGCGGCGTCCCGCATGACAGCCGCGCTGTCTGCGTCGAACGGGCCGATGGCCGGGGGGATGCCCTGCTGCGCGAGCGTGGCGGCGAGCGCGTCCGCGGGCAGCCAGTCGCCCCCGTGTGCGTCTCCGCCCCGGTGGAAAGCGAAGAAGCCCGTCGGAACCCTCACCATGTCGACTGGATGGCGCGCCCAGTAGCTGCGGTACGAGAAGGGAGTACGGACGACGGGCTCGACCACCGACGCGTCGGCCGGCTCCAGGGATGCGTAGAGCGCCACGAGTTCACGGTCCTCGAACGCGCCTTCCAGTACCGAGAGCTCCACCGTGGTGCCCGCCATCCTCGCGCTGGCGGCCCGGTTGCCGAGGTAGTCGGTGCCCAGCCAGACGACCCGGTCGCTGCCGATCCCGGCGTGTGCGACCTCGTTGCCCCACAGGCAGGGGTGGTCGGCTGCCGGGAACGCCCAGTCGTACAGGAACTGCTTGACGCGCAGCCGTCGCCCGGGACCGGCGATCTCGGTCCGGTAGGCAGCGGGGTTGGCCTCACTCCACGGGGCGCGGCCGGCGGTGTCACCGGTCCGCCCGGGAGGCGTCTCCTTGCGCAGGGTGCCGCGGACGAGCCCGCACCCGTCGGGCAGTTCCCCGGTGTGCCAGAGCACGAAGCCGCACCACTGCTAGGCCTCCGCCGGAGGGAGCTCGACGGGCGCGGTGTCGAGATCGGCGGCGTCCTGTGCGACCTTCCACTGCCAGTACGGTACGGACGGCATGTGCTCTCTCTCCTCTACGGGAACAACGGGCCGAGGACTGCTGGTCCGGGCGTCTCCGCCCGTCGGCTGCGGTGGCGGACGTGTGCCGCCCGCCACCGCTGGAGGGCGGGCCGGCCTGGCACGAGGTCTCCGGCCGCCCCTGAAGGGTGCCGACCGGCATCAGCGGTTCAACTCCGGCTCGCGGAAGGGCTCGCGGAAGGGCTCGCGGAAGGGCTCGCGGAAGGGCTGGCGGAAGAGCTCACGGAAGGGCTGGCGGAAGAGCTCACGGAAGGGCTGGCGGAAGAGCTCACGGTAGGTGCGCATGGACGGAGTCTGGACAGCCGGGTGGCGGGGACGCCGATGTTTCGCGCGAGGCGAAACATCGGGCTGGTGGCGGGTCGATGCGGACACACTCGCGGGCAGCCGGTTCGTCGTGCCCCCACCGGCCGAGACGACCGCGAGCCCGCTGAGCCTGGAGCGGGGGCGCTCGCGCACCCGGGGGAGCGCTCCGTCCTCTACTACCGGACGGCGCTCGGAGTGGCCCTCCTGCTGGGCCGGCGGGACGGCACCTGAGCGCGGGTGCCGCGCGGCCGTGGGGGAGACGCTCCGCCGGAGCCCACCACGGTCGCGGCCCCGGCCGGGCCGTGTCCGGCGTCCTGCCGGGCCGGCCGCCGGGCGCGACGCGGCCCGGGGACCGCCTGCGGGCGGGGAGCCCCGACGAGTGGCTGGGGCGCGCGCCGCTCGTACCGGCCGCCGCGGACCCCGGGAGCCGGGTTCGCCCGTCCTCGCCGGGGTACTTGTCGCGCATGGTCGGAGTGGGGTGCGCATGAGCACGGTGGGCGTCGAGGAGGAGTACCTGCTGCTCGACCCGGAATCGTGCGTCCCGGTGCCGCTGGCGGAGGAGGTGCGCGAGGCGGCGGGGCTGGACTCGGCCGCGGAGCGGCGCGAGGTGCAGTCCGAGCTGCTGCAGGCCCAGGTGGAGGTGGCCACCCCGGTGTGCGGGGAGCTGGAGGAGGTGGGCGGCCACCTGCTGCGGTTGCGGCACGCGGTGGGCGCCGCGGCCGAGGAGCACGGGTGCCGGCTGGGGGTGTGCGGAACGGCGCCGATGAAGGGGATGGAGCCGGTTCCGGTGACCAGGACGTCCCGGTACCTGGCCATCCGCTCGCACGCACCGCAGCTGGTCGCCGAGCAGCTCGTCAACGGTATGCACGTCCACGTGGAGGTGCCGGATCCGGAGACGGGGGTGGCCGTGCTCAACCGGATCCGGGTCTGGCTGCCGCTGCTGGTGGCGGTGTCGGCCAACTCGCCGTTGTGGGAGGGGCACGACACCGGGTTCGCGAGCTGGCGCACGGTGATCTTCACTCGCTGGCCGGTGAGCGGGCCGCCGCCTGTCTTCGTGGACCTGGCCGACTACCGGAAGCGGGTGGACGACCTGGTGGCCCGCGGCGTGCTTGGGGACACGGGGCAGGTGTACTGGCAGGCCAGGCTCTCGGAGCGGTATCCCACCGTCGAGGTGCGGTGCATGGACGTCCAGCTCCGGGCGGACGACGCGGTGATGCTGGCCGGCATCGTCCGGGCCCTGGTGCTGACGGCTGCCGACGAGGCACGGGCGGGCCGGCCCGTGCCGGTGTGCCTTCCGGAGATGCTGCAGGCCGCGAACTGGGACGCCGCGCGGTACGGGCTGGCCGGATCGTTGGTGACGCCCGGCGGCGAGAGCCTGCGGGCGGGGGAGGCCGTACGGCTGCTGATGGACCACATCGGTCCCGCGCTGGAGGCCTCCGGCGACGCCCGGGGGGTGCAGTCGCTCGTGCACCGGCTGCTGCGCCTGGGCACTCCGGCGGACAGCCAGCGCAGGGCGCTGGCCGAGGGCGGCCCCCGCGTCCTGGCGGAGCTGCTCACGGCGGAGGGCACCGCGCCGTAGCCCCGGCAGGAGGCGGTCGTCCGGCTGCCCCGGCTCCGGGCCGCCGCCCGCCGGGGCGGCGCGAGCGCGAGCGTGTCCGCGGACGGCGGCTCAGGGAGTGGTGGGGGCGGCGGGGCCCGGAGGGGCCGGGCGCTCGGGTACGAGGGGGCGGCCGTTCTCCAGTATGGCCGGGCCCCGGCCGTCGAGCTTGGCGCGGTGGGCGGCACGCAAACACCTGCTGTACGGGGGGATCATGCGCGCTGCGGCCTCCTCGACGGGGACGAACGCGTGGTCGCTCAGCTCCGTCATGTCGAGCCGGATGCGGGCGATGTCCGCGTCCGCGAGCAGGCCGCCGTCGAAGACGGTGAACTGGCAGCCGGGGAAGGGCATGTCGGCCGGCACGTCCTCGGTGTCGGGAGTGCACCAGTCGACGGCGAGCACTTGGGTGACCGGGCGGTGCAGCCCGATCTCCTCCCGAGTCTCGCGCTCGGCGGCCTGCCGCGGTGTCTCCCCGGGTTCCGCGCCGCCGCCGGGCAGCAGCCAGCGGTCGGTGTGGTAGGTGGGATCGACGATCAGCACGTGGCCCCGTGTGTCGTGGAAGAGGGTGGCGGCGCTGAGCCAGACGGCGTGCCGGGACCGCGCGTAGGCGGCGTTGGACATCAACGGGGTGCCCGACGGGGCGTGCGGACGGCGGGCGGGTGCTTCCATCAGGGTGATTCCTGCTTCCTGGTCGTGCCGTGTGCGGGTGTTCCGGTGCTGCCGGCATCCGTTCCTCGCGGTCCGGGTGTGTTCGCGTGCTGCCCGTCCCGGTGCGCGCGCTGCGCGGTCCCGGGCAGGCCTCCGGGCGGTCGTGCCGGACGGGGGCTGCGGGCGGGTGATCCGTACCCGGCGGACGTCCCGGTCATCCGCCCGGAAGCGGACCCCGAGGGGGCGGGTCGGGGCCCCGGCGGGGCGGGGTGGGCGCCGGAGCGCCGGGCCTTCGGAGCAGCGTGACGCACGCCACCCGAAGGAGTGAAATAGCGGGCATGTGTTCCCCGGTTGTCGCTCGTATGCAGCAACCGGGGAAGTCCTCTCCGGTTGACCGCGAGTCGAGGGAGAGGCCGTCATGGCCATGCGTGCGGACGCCACGCGCAACCGGGAGCGGATCGTCGACGCCGCGCGGGAGGCGTTCGTCGAGCAGGGCGGCGACGCGCCGCTGGACGAGATCGCCCGGCGCGCCGGGGTCGGCAACGCCACGCTCTACCGGCACTTCACCGATCGTGAGGCACTGGTGCGGGGTGTTGTGCTCTCGGTGACCGACCGGGTCGCGGAGCAGGCTCTGGACGCGCTGGACGAGACGTCCGACCCGTACGAGTCGCTACGGCGGTTCGTGCTCGCTGCTATGACGGAGCGGATCGGCGCCCTGTGCCCGATGCTCTTCCCCCGGTTCGCCTCCCAGGTGCCCGAACTGAACGAGGCCAGGACCCGGTTGGAGTCGCTCACCGGTGGGCTTCTCGGCCGGGCGCAGCGGGCCGGCCAGGTGCGCCCGGACGTCGCCGTGGGGGACCTGATGGTCGCCCTGGGCCAGCTGACCCGTCCGCTGCCCGGGACGGGCTGCCGCCAACTGGAACGCTTCACCGCACGCCGTGTGCAGCTCTTCCTGGACGGGATGCGTGCCCCGGCCAGGTCCGAACTGCCCGGCGTCCCGGCGACCCTGGAGGCACTGCGACCGAGCGCCTGATCTCCGCCGACCGGCCGGGTCCCGCGCCCCGGCCACCGTCCCGGCCGGCCGCTCGGCACCCTGCCCCGGACGCATCGACGCCGCTGTGTACCGCCCATCCTGCCGCGGACCGGGGGCGCCCGTCCCACCGGTGAACGCCTCGGTGCCCCCCCGCCCGTTCGCATCCGCTCTTCGTCAGCCGATCATTTGCCAAGAGGTGGCTCCACATGCCCGAAACACCCTCCCGCCCCGACGGGGCCGATCCCGCTGCCGAACGGGCAGCCACGGCCTCGGCGTCTGCCGGCGCCCCGGCCTCCGCGGCGACCGCACCGGCCACCGCCGCACCGGCGCCCGCCGATTCCGCACCGGCGCCCGCCGATTCCGCACCGGCGCCCGCCGATTCCGCGCCGGCGCTCGCCGACCCCAAGCGCTGGACGGCGCTGGTCTTCATCGCCACCGCGCAACTGATGGTCGTCCTGGACGCCACCATCGTGAACATCGCGCTGCCCTCCGCCCAGGCCGACCTGGGCATATCCGACGGCAACCGCCAGTGGGTGATCACCGCCTACGCACTGGCCTTCGGCGGGCTGCTGCTGTTCGGCGGGCGGATCGCCGACCTCTGGGGCCGGCGCCGCACCTTCCTCACCGGCCTGATCGGGTTCGCCGCCGCGTCCGCGCTCGGTGGCGCGGCCGTCAACCAGGGCATGCTGCTCGGTGCCCGCGGTCTCCAGGGCGTCTTCGGCGCGCTGCTCGCCCCGGCGGCGCTCTCGTTGCTCTCGGTGATGTTCACCGACGGTAAGGAGCGGGCCAAGGCCTTCGGGATCTACGGTGCCATCGCCGGTGGTGGCGGTGCGATCGGCCTGATCCTGGGCGGCGTGCTCACCGAGTTCCTCGACTGGCGCTGGACCTTCTACGTCAACATCCCGTTCGCACTGTTCGCCGCGGGCGGCGCCCTGCTGGCCATCCGCGAGCCCGCCGGCTCGCGCAACCGTTCCGGGCTGGACGTCCCCGGCGTGCTGCTCTCCACCCTCGGGCTGGTCTCGCTGGTCTACGGCTTCACCCGCGCCGAGGAGTACGGCTGGTCGGACGGCGGGACCGTGGGGATGTTCGTCGCCTCCGCGCTGCTGCTCGCCGCCTTCGTCCTCGTCGAGTCGCGTGCCGCCTCGCCTCTGCTGCCCCTGCGGGTGCTGCTCGACCGCAACCGGGGCGGGATCTACCTCTCGCTCGGCCTGGCGATCATCGCGATGTTCGGCCTCTTCCTCTTCCTCACCTACTACCTCCAGATCGTGCAGGGCTACTCGCCGGTCAAGACCGGTTTCGCCTTCCTGCCGATGATCGTGGGCATGATCACGGGTTCCACCCAGATCGGCGCCCGGCTGATGACGCGCGTGCGGCCGCGACTGCTGATGGGCCCCGGCTTCGCGGTGGCCGCGCTGGGCATGCTGGTCCTCACCCGGATGGAGGTCGACAGCGCGTACACGTCCGTGATCCTGCCCGGTCAGCTCCTGCTCGGACTCGGCATGGGCACGGCGTTCATGCCGGCCATGTCCCTGGCCACGCACGGTGTGCGGCCGCAGGACGCGGGTGTCGCCTCGGCGATGGTCAACACCTCCCAGCAGGTGGGCGGCGCCGTCGGTACGGCGCTGCTCAACACCATCGCCGCGAGCGCCACCGCGTCCTGGCTGACGGCCAACGCGGTGCCCGCCTCGGCATCGGAGTCCGTGCAGCGGACGGCGGTGCTGGAGTCGATGGTGCACGGCTACACGACGGCCATCTGGTGGGGGGTCGGCATCCTGCTGACGGCCGCGACCATGGCCGCCGTGCTGGTCAGCGCCCGCGTCCAGACCGACACCGTCGCGGCCGGCGAGGGCTCGGACGACACCCCGGCGCCGGAACCGGTACCGGTGATGGCGCACTGACGCAGGGAAGGGCGCGCTGGTCCCGCGCCCGCCCCGCTTCCGGACCCGGGAGCGGGCCCCGTACGACCGGGAGGCGGCCCCGCCGGCACGGACACGAGCCGGCGGGGCCGCCTCTGTGCTGGGCGGCGCGCAGCATCCGCGGCGTGAGGGTGGTGAAGGGCGGCCGAGCGGGTACGCGGTCTTCGACGGCCGTCGCCGTCCCGAGCAACCACGGGACGGCGTGGGACGTCCTCCGGGAGGGAGGGCCGCCAACGACGTCGCTCTTCCCGGGGCCGGTTCGGCCCCGGCCTCCGAAGGGCGCTCCGGGGGCGTCGGGTGCGACTCCTGACGGGTGGCGATCCGACCCGCGGACACCCGGCGCGATCCGGGCCCGACGGGTACGACCCGCCGGGCCCGGGCCCACGGGGCCGGTCGCACCGCCGTACCGACCGGGGCGGAGACACGCGGCCGGCCGGGTTCCGTCATGCGCGGCCCGACAGGGTACTGCATGATCACGGGATTCGTTGAACGAGTTGGGAATTCTGTCCGGATTCCAGTCGTTGAATCCGGTGGAAGAGGGAACCCGGGCGCCACAGAGTTTCAGGGTCCGAACCGACCAGCAACTGATCACTTGCAAGGGAGCACGCATGGCAACCCGTGCCGTCGCCCGTCGCCAGCCCGCCTCCGCAGGAGGGGCAGGGGCCGACAGGGCAAGCAGTGCGCGCGCAGGCGGCGATGTCGCCGACCGCGATCTGGTCGGCATGTACCTCGACGAGATCGCCAGGACACCGCTGCTCGACGCCGCCAAGGAAGTGGAACTCTCACTGGCTGTCGAATCCGGCGTCTACGCGCGCCGGATACTCGACGGAGAGCCCAGCCCCGCGCCCGACTCGCCCAGCGCGAGGGCGAGCCGCGAGGAGCTGGAGGCGATAGTCGACGAGGGTGAGCGAGCCAAGGACGTCTTCATCCGGTCCAATCTGCGACTGGTGGTGGCCGTCGCCCGTCGCTATCCCCGCAGTGGGCTGCCGCTGCTGGACCTCATCCAGGAAGGCAACGCCGGTCTGGTGCGCGCGGTCGAGAAGTTCGACTACGCGAAGGGCTTCAAGTTCTCCACCTACGCCACCTGGTGGATCCGGCAGGCCATCACCCGTTCGATCGCCGACCAGTCCCGCACCATCCGCCTCCCCGTCCACCTCGTCGAGGAGCTGGGGCGCATCCGCCGGGTGCAGCGCGAGTTCAACCGCGAGCACGGCCGGGACGCGGAGCCCGCCGAGCTGGCAGCCGAACTGAACTCCACCCCGGAACGGGTCACCGACGTGCTCGACTGGGCCCGCGATCCGGTCAGCCTCAACATGTCGGTGGACGACGAGGGCGAGACCCAGTTCGGCGACCTCCTGGAGGACACCTCCGCCGTTTCCCCGGAGCAGTCGGTGCTGTCGCTGCTGCGCAGCGAGGAGCTCGAGAGCCTGATCAGCAGGCTCGACCACCGCACCGCCTCGATCATCAAGGCGCGCTACGGCATCACGGACGGCCGCGAGCGCACCTTGACCGAGGTCGGCAAGCAGCACGGCCTCACCCGTGAGCGAATCCGTCAGATAGAGAAGCACGCGCTGCTGGAACTCAAGCGCATGGCGCACGACACCGGCTTCGACGCCGCTGCCTGATCCGCGGCCGACCGGTGGCAGCACCGGCCGGCAGGCCGCCGCACCACGGAACCGCCCCGGGGGCGGGGAGCGCACCGCGCGCTCCCCGCCCCCGGGGCGGTTCCGCTGCGTGCGCAGCCGCCGGCGGGTGGCGCGTGGGCAGCCGGTGACGCGCGTCCGAGGCCCCGGCGCGCCCCGGCCGCGGCCCGTCCCGTCCTCGGGCATCGCGGTCTCCGACCCCAGCGAAGGCGCCCTGAACATGATGGCTGCCGTGATGGCGGCTGGTATGGTCCCGCCTCTCGCGATGGCACTCGCCACGACGGTCCGCAGCAGGCTCTTCACCAGGAACGAGCGGGACAACGGCAAGGCGGCGTGGGTGCTGGACGCGTCCTTCATCACCGAGGGCGCAATCCCGTTCGCCGCCGCCGACCCGCCGCGGGTCATCCCCTCCGCCATGGCGGAGGGCGCGGTGACCGGTGCGCTGAGCATGGCCTTCGGCTCCACCCTGCGGGCCCCGCACGGCGGTGTCTTCGTGGTGCCGCTCATCGGCAGCCCGCTGCTGTACCTGGTCGCCATCGTGGTCGGTACGGCGGTCAGCACCGCGCTCGTCGTCCTGCTGAAGGGCACCCGCAAGGTCGGCGGCGCCGGCGGCCGGGCAGCGGTCCGCCGCCGCGGTCGCCGCCTGACCCCGAGCCGCACCAACGGCCGGGCCCACCCCGCCGCTCCCGCATCATGCCGCCTGCCGACGACGCCGCCGCCGGCAGGCGGCATGATGGCGGGCACCAAGCAGGCGCAGGCAGGGAGTAGCAGAGTGAGCGACAGAGAACAGCCCGCGGTCGACCCCGGCGTTGCCCACAACGCGCGGGTCTGGAACTACTGGCTCGGCGGCAAGGACAACTACGAGGTGGACCGCCGGGCCGGCGACCACGTCAAGGAGATGTTCCCCGGCATCGTCGACGTGGCCCGCGCCGACCGGGAGTTCCTCAACCGGGCCGTCCGCCACCTGGCCGGTGAGGCGGGCGTCCGGCAGTTCCTCGACATAGGCACCGGCCTGCCCACCCACGACAACACCCACGAGGTCGCTCAGCGCTTGGCCCCCGAGTCCCGGATCGTCTACGTGGACAACGATCCGCTCGTCCTCACCCACGCCCGTGCGCTGCTGACCAGCACACCGGAGGGCAGCACCGCCTACCTGGACGCCGACGCGCACGACCCGGAGGCGATCCTCTCCACCGCCAGGACGACGCTGGACTTCGACCGGCCGATCGCCGTCATGCTGCTGGGCATCATGAACTTCGTGCTGGACACCGAGAAGGCACGGGCGATCGTGACGGAGCTGATGGCGGCGGTGCCCTCGGGCAGCTACCTCGTGCTCACCCACCCCACCACCGAATCCGCGCTCGGTGGTGACGCGCAGCACGCGGCGATGGCCTTCTGGAACGAGAACGCGACACCGCCGATCACCGCGCGCAGCGCCGAGGAGGTCAACCGCTTCTTCGACGGGCTGGAACTGCTCGACCCGGGCCTGGTCTCCTGCGTCCGCTGGCGGTACGAGACCGCCGACGCGTCGCGGGAGCAGGAGGGTCGTCCGGGCGAAGTCGGCGCGGAGCCCGAGGTGGTGGCCCAGTACGGCGCGGTGGCGCGCAAGCCCTGAGCCCTCCGGCTGCCTCAGTACGGTCGCCGTGACCCGACGGTCGCGGCCGACCGTGGCGGGGCACGGTGAGCGACCGGTGAGCGACCCGCGAACGGCCGGAGTCATCGCCGCCCGTACAGGTCCCGGTAGGAGAGCAGGGTCCCGCCACCCGGAAGCGTCACCGTCTCCGCCGCCAGTACCGCCCTGACCACCGCCCGGGTCAGCACGTCCGCGGCTGCGGCCAGTAGGGTGTTCAGCTCGACCAGTTCCTGCTGCCCCGTCGTCCCGAAGGGGTCGACGCCACCGGCGTCGCCGCTGTTCCCGCGGTCCCCGGCCGCGCCGTCCCGGGGGCCTCCATCGCCTTCCTCCGGACGAGGGCCGGACGCTCCGGTCAGCGGGCGCGCGCCGGTTGCCATGACGAAGACGGTGTCGCCGTCATGCATCAGGTGCACGGGCCGGACGGCGCGGGCGAGTCCGTCGTGCGCGGTGCCGGCCATCTTCTGCGCCTGCGCCTTGGAGATCCGGGCATCGGTCGCGATGACCGCGAGCGTGGTGTTCAGCGGTGGGGCCGCGGCGGCCTTCCGCGCCCGGGCGAGGCGGTGCTGCGCTTCCGCGTGCCGGGCGGGCTCGGGGGCCGGCCGCGAGCCCCCGCCCCGTGCGGTGTCGAACAGCTCCCCGTAGAGCCCGCCGGTGGCCGGGTCGAGGACCGAACCCGCGGCGTTCACAGCCACCAGTGCTCCGATCGTCGTCCCGGACGGCAGACGGATGGAGGCGGAGCCGACGCCGCCCTTGAGCTCGCCGGCCACGGCGCCGGTGCCGGCGCCGACGTTTCCCTCCTCCACCGTGCGGTTGGCGGCCAGGGCCGCCTCCCTGCCCAGCGCCGCGTCCGGCCGCGCCCGCCAGTCGCCGCCCCTGCCGAGGTCGAAGAGGCAGGTGGCGGGGACCACCGGCACCACCTGGGCGGGGTCCGGTCCGACCCGGACGCCGCGTCCCTGCTCCTCCAACCAGGCGGTCACGCCGCCGGCGGCGTCCAGCCCGAAGGCACTTCCGCCGGTCAGGACCACCGCGTCGATCCGCTCCACCAGATTGCGCGGGTCGAGCGCGTCCGTCTCCCGGGTGCCGGGGCCCCCACCGCGCACGTCCACGGCGGCCACCGCGCCGCCGGGAGGCGCGAGCACCACGGTCGTGCCGGTCAGCGCCCCCGCACCCCGACGCTGCGCGTGCCCCACCGTGATGCCGGGGACCGCCGTGATCCCCGGATCGGCGGTGGTGTCCGCCTGCGCCGGGGTGTCCGCGCACACCGTGGTGTCCCGCTCCGCCGTGACGGCGTCCGTCCGCTGTTCCCGAGCGCGCTCGGGTGTCTGGTCAGCCACCGCTCATGCGTATCAGCTCTCGTCCGGGAAATCCCGCCGTACCCGATCAGGGGCGATGCCGGGTGTCGGATGGGGCGGCGTCCAGCGATCGTTGATCGGATGTTCATCGGTGATCGCCAGGCTGTGCCCATGTCCGCCGATCAACAGCGCCCCTCCGGTCCGCCGGCCGTGGTCCCCGTGGCCCCCGCGGCCGACGCGACCGGGCCTCGGCCGCAGCCCGCCGCGGAGTTCATCCACCTGGCGGACCGCGGCTTCCCGACGAAGGCGACGCTGGACCGGGCGCTCGCCGGCTGCCCCTCGGTGCGTTCCGTCCTGGTGGTCCACCGGACCGGTCGACCGGTGTCCTGGGTGCCGGGGCGGGACCACTGGTGGCACGAGGCGCTCGGGGAGGCTGTCCGGCTCGGTACGCTGGACACATGACACCTGCCGCCGACCACGCCCGCCCCGAGGAGCCCCTGCGGAACGCCGCGGCGGCCCTCGACTTCAGCGACCCCCTGAGCCGGCAGTCCTCGGACGACACCGACGCGGGCTGGGGCGAGCGGCCGGACAGCGCGGCGGCCGACCTGGCCCGTTTCCTGAACGAGAAGCCACCGCACCACCTGTGACCGGGCCGGCCGTGCCGCCGAGCCGTGCCGCCGGCTACTTCCCCGTACCCGGCTGGGCCTCGGATGAGGTCCGCTGGCCCGCCACCGCGGCGTCGCCCGGCAGTACGGAATCCGTCCGCTGGGCGATGAGCTGGTCGCGGATCTCCGTGAGCAGCTCGACCTCCGTCGGGGCGGCCGGGGCGTTGTCCACCGGCTTCGTGGCGTCCATCCGGGCCTTGTAGCGGTTTATGGGGACGACCATCAGGAAGTACACGACGGCTGCGGTGATCAGGAAGGTGATTGAGGCGCTCAGCACCGTGCCCCACTGGAGCGGGATGCCCTCCATCTCGCCGGCCTCGTTCAACTGGCAGGGTGCCTTGAGGCAGGCTTGGTAGCTCTCCAGATCCCGGGGCCCGAGGGCACCTACCACCGGGTTGATGAACCCCTCCACGACCGCGTTCACGATCTTGGTGAAGGCCGCGCCGATGACGACGGCCACCGCCAGTTCCACCACATTGCCCCGCATCAGGAATTCCTTGAACCCCGCCAGGACCCCCTGCTTGTGTTCGCTCACCGCACTGCCTCTCTGAACTGCTCGGACGGATTCGACCACCGGCACGCTGCACGAGTGGAACCCGGCCTGTCCAATCCGATGACTCCCTACGGTCGGTCGATGGCGCACCAGTACGGTTCAGCACAGCGTCACCGTCAGCCGGGCCGCGCCGGCCGCGCCCGCGATCCGCGCCGCCTCGGCGCGGGTCGTCTCGAACACCACGAGGCCGCCTTCCCCGGCAACCGCCACCTCATCCGCTTCCGGCGCCCGCCCGCCCCCGGCCGCCCGCTCCGGGACCTCCGCCACCGGGACGCAGTGGGCGACGATCCGGGCTCGCGGCGGAGGCGCTCCTTCCTGCGGGCGGCTCGTCAGCACGTCGACGCGGTCTCCCGCTGCCAGCAGCCGCGCGGTGCCGGCATCGGTGAGGCGCACCGGAGTGCGTACGAGCCTGGGGGTGGGGCCGGACGGCCCGGGGTCCCGGGCAGCGCCCTGGGCGGACGATGCGCCGCCCGCCTCCGTGCTGCCGGAGGCGGCGGGCGAGGCCGCGGGCGGTGGGCGGCCGCCGGGGGACCGGGCATCAGCACCGGCGGGGGCTGCGGGACGCGCGCCGACAGGCGCCCGCCCCTCCGCGGTCGGGGCCGTGGACGGCTCCGGGGACGGGCGGGGGGCGCCGGAGGCCGCCGCCCCGGCCAGGGACGCGGCCACGGCAAGCACGGCCAGCAGCAGGACCACCATCGGGCGTCCGAGGTGGAGCGCCGTGCGGAGGCGGTACCGGCGGGTGCGGCCGGGCCGCAGCGGAGGAAAGGCGGGTACGGAGGTCGAGGGCGGGCAGGAGGGGAGTTCCAGGGGGAGGGGCATGACGGCCGCCTTCGCGGGTGAGCGCGACGAGCGCGGTACGGGGAGGCGCCACCGGCGGGACACCGGAGGGCCTGACCGCCACCCTGTCCCGCACGGCCTGATCCCGCTTCGGGCTGTGGACAACCGTCCGGTTGTGCACAGCCCGCTCACCCGCGGCACGCCGTGCCCGCCCGCGACCCTGCTTCTACCGACCTGCGGCCCTGCTCCCTCCCACCCGCGAGGCGCGCGTGCCGGGCATCGACCGGGCGGCAGCGACCGCTCGGCATCGGCCGGTCGGCCGCGGTCAGGGCAGCCGGATACCCGTGTCCACTCCGGCCAGCGCGTCCGCACAGCCGCACTCGCGCACGGCGGGGAGGCCCGCCACCGCGTCGAAGAGGACCGTCCGCAGACGGCCGACGTTCTCGCCGAACACCTTCAAAACCTCCTCGTGGGAGACCCCCTCGCCGGACTCCGCTCCGGCGTCCAGGTCGGTGACGAGGGCCAGCGAGCTGTAGCAGAGGGCGAGTTCGCGGGCGAGTACTGCCTCGGGGTGGCCGGTCATACCGACGACCGACCAGCCCTGCGCCGCGTGCCAGCGCGATTCGGCGCGGGTCGAGAAGCGCGGGCCCTCGATGACGACCATGGTGCCGCCGTCCACGGGCTCCCACCGGTGGCCGCGGGCAGCGGTGAGCGAGGCCCGCCGCCCTGCCTCGCAGTAGGGGTCGGCGAAGCTCACGTGGGCGACGTTCGGCCGTGAGCCGTCCGGAAGTGACGCACCGTCGTAGAAGGTCTGGACGCGCTGCTTGGTGCGGTCCACGAGCTGGTCGGGCACCAGCAGGGTGCCGGGACCGTGCTCCGGCCGCAGCCCGCCCACCGCGCAGGGGGCCAGGATCTGCCGCACACCGACCGAGCGCAGCGCCCAGAGGTTGGCCCGGTAGTTGATCCGGTTCGGCGGGAGGTGGTGGGTGCGTCCGTGCCGGGGCAGGAACGCGACCCGGCGGCCGGCGAGTTCGCCCAGGAAGACGGAGTCGCTGGGCGCGCCGTACGGGGTGTCGACCGGGACCTCGACGACGTCCTCCAGGAAGGAGTAGAACCCGGATCCGCCGATGACGCCGATCTCCGCCGACCCGCTCTGTGCACCTTGTCCGCTCATGCACGCCACCCTATAAGGCGCGGCGAGGGGCTCAGGCGGCGCGGCGGGCGCTCCGGCGGCCCGGAGCCGTCCCAGTCGGTGCGCCCGCGTCCCGCGCGGGCGAGAGTGCCCGGTCGTGCACCTCGTCGGTGCACGACCGGGCACTCTCGCCCGTCGGCGTTCACGGCCCGGGGGTCGTGAACCCCCGGCGGGGGAAGGCTGCGGAACGGAGCAGGACGGGCGCCTAGGCGGCGGGCTTGCTCGCGGCGGAACCCGAGGAGCCACCGGATGAACCGGAGGAACCCGATCCGCTCTTGACCCCCGAGGAATCCGAGCCGCTCGACCCCGAGGACGCGCCGTCGCTCTTGGCGCCGGACGAGGAGCTCTCGCTCTTGCCCTCGCCCTTCTTGGCTCCCGCCGAGGCGTTCGAGGAGGACGACGAGCCGCGGCTGTCGTTCCGGTAGAAACCGGATCCCTTGAAGACGATGCCGACCGCCGAGAACACCTTTTTCAGGCGTCCTTCGCAGCTCGGGCACTCGGTGAGCGCCTCGTCGGTGAACTTCTGCACCGCTTCGAGGCCCTCGCCGCATTGGGTGCACTGATACTGATAGGTCGGCACTTGCTCCTCCTGGCACTCTTCCCTGTGGAGTGCTAACGACGCTCCATGGTGCAGTATTCCGGCCGCTTAGTCCACTGCGACCCCTCCGCGGTGACCGGCGCCACGTGCCGGACCGCCTGCCTCGCGTCCGGTGGCGGTCTCCGCGAGGACCGCGCCGCGGGGCTCGGGGCGGGGATGCCGGCCGGGTCCGGCCGCGACCGGACGGCGGGCCGTGCCGGAGTCCGGGAGGGGCGTCAGCCGTCGGCGCAGCGCGACGACGATGAGCAGTGCCGGGGCGGTGCCCAGCAGCGGGACCAGGAAGCCGGCGGCCGGCCCGAGGGCGTCCGCGAACTGGCCGGCGGACGCGGCTCCGACCGCCTGGCCGAGGGCGACGGCGCCGGTCAGCCAGGTGAACGCCTCGGTCCGCGCGGTACTGGGCACCAGCCGTTCCACCAGGGTGAACCCGGTGATCAGCGCGGGTGCGACGGCGAGTCCGACGAAGAGCCCGGCGGCGCCGACGAACGGCAGCGCGCCGGTAGAGGCGGCGAACCACAGCGGGACGGTGAGCAGAGCGAGCGCCCCGTAGGCGTACGGCAGGCGGCGATGCGGGGCGGACCGCAGGGCGAGGACGCCGCAGAGGACGCCGGCGAGCATGTTGCCGCCTGCGAAGACCCCGTAGAGCAGACCGTTGGCGCCGGGCTGCCCGAGCGACTGGGTGAGGGCGCTGAGTGAGACCTGCATGCCGCCGAAGACGGAGCCGATCCCCAGGAAGGCCGCGACCAGCACCCCCACCCCCGGCACCGAGAGCGCCGAGGCGCGCGGGGCGTCGCCGGGCCGGACCCGGTGGGCGGGCGGTGCCGTGCGGATGCGGGTCGCGAAGAGCACGCCGCCCGCCACGGTCAGGGCCGCCTCCGCCGCCAGTCCGGCCGCCGGGTGGATGCCGGTGCACAGTGCGGTGGTCAGTACGGGGCCGACGACGAAGGTGAACTCGTCGGTCACCGACTCGAAGGCGGCGGCGGTCGGCATCAGCCGGGTACCGCCGAGCCGGTGCGCCCACCGGGCACGGACCATCGGGCCGACCTGCGGCACGGTCGCGCCGGTGGGCACGGCGGTGAGCACCAGCGCCCACAGCGGAGCGCCGGACAGGGCGAGCGCGGTCAGCGCTCCGACGGCGAGCGCGTGCAGCAGTGCGCCGGGCAGCAGGACGGCGCGTTGCCCGTAGCGGTCGGTGAGCCTGCCGGCCTGCGGCGCGAGCAGCGCCATGGCGACCCCGGCCGCGGCCGAGACGGTGCCGGCGGCGGCGAACGAGTCCTCCGTGTGCTGGACGAGCAGCACGATGCCGATGGTCAGCATCGCGAAGGGCTGCCGGGCCAGGAAGCCGGGGATCAGGAACGAGAAGGCGCCAGGGGTGCGCAGCAGCTCGCGGTAGCCGGGCTTGGGCGCCACGGCCGGGCCTTTCTGCCGCCTGGTAGCACCGCACGCCCCGGGCGGGGCGTGCGGTGCCGAGAGCTGTCCTCTCGCGCAGCGCCGCGGTCGGGGGAACACGACCGGGCGGCGGGCGCCAGCTCTGCGTCAGGCAGGGGTGGAGACGGATGGTGCGGTGCGGCGAAGGCCGACGAGCCCCGGGGCGGGTGCCGTTGCCGACCGCCCGTCGTGGCGGTGGCCCGATGTCCGGCCCCTCGGGAGGCACGGTCGGCGCCTCTTCGCTTCCAGTGTACCGGCTACCCGCTTCCTGGCAATCGAAGGCCCTGTGGCGCTCCCGGCCCCGCCGCCCAAGGTCTCAACCCGGCATGCGGCCCTCTGCCGCCACCGGCAGGGGCGCGCTGCGCGACGGGTGTCAGAGGTTGCGCTCGGCCTTGCGGGGGCGGTCCTCGCCTCCGGCGAGCCAGTCGGCCAGCTTGCCGCCGCGGCCGACGGCCAGTAGCCGCCGCTCGGTGGCGTCCCGGACCGGGTCGGTGGTGACCACGAGCAGTTCGTCGCCGCGGGCCAGGACCGTGGTGGGCAGCGGGACGAAGCTCCGGCCCGCCCGGACGACGAGGGTGACCGCGGCGCCCGGCGGCAGCCGCAGCTCGTTGATCTCGACTCCGTGCATCCGGGAGGCGTCCGGGATGGAGACGGAGAGCAGGTGGCCGCGAAGCCGCTCCAGCGGAGCGGACTCGATGTCCACGTCGGTGGTGGTGTCCCCGGCGAGGCGCAGGACGCGAGCCAGCCAGGGCAGGGTGGGCCCCTGCACCACGGTGAAGACGACGACCAGCACGAAGACGATGTTGAAGATCCGGTCGCTCGCCTCCACCCCGGAGACCATCGGGATGGTGGCGAGGACGATGGGCACGGCGCCGCGCAGGCCGGCCCAGGAGAGCAGGGCCTGGTCGCGCCAGGGCTGCCGGAAGGGCAGCAGGCAGACGATCACCGACAGCGGCCGGGCGACCAGGGTCAGGGCCAGCCCGACGAGGATGGCCGGCCAGAAGTCGGCCACCAGGTCGGCGGGGGTCACCAGCAGCCCGAGCAGGACGAACAGGCCGATCTGGGAGATCCAGGCCAGGCCGTCGGCGAAACCGCGGACCGCAGGCCGGTGCGGCAGCTTCGCGTTGCCCAGGATCAGCGCGGCGACGTAGACGGCGAGGAATCCGCTGCCCTGGGCGATCGCACCGCCGGCGTACGCGAGCACGCACAGGGCGAGCACCGCGATCGGGTAGAGGCCGGAGGCGGGGAGCGCCACCTGGCGCAGACCGGTCTCGCCGATCTTGCCCACCGCGAGTCCGACGCCCAGGCCGATGGCGAGTTGCAGGGCGATCTTGGCGAGGAGCAGGTACCAGGGGGCGGGCTCCTGCTCCAGCGCGGAGAAGGCCACCACGAGGATGACCACCGGGGCGTCGTTGAAGCCCGACTCGGCCTCCAGCATGCCGCTCAGCCGTTTCGGCAGCGGCACGGTGCGCAGCACCGAGAACACGGCCGCCGCGTCGGTGGAGGAGACGACCGCGCCCAGGATGAGCGCGGGCGGCCAGTCGAGTCCCACGAGGTAGTGCGCCGCCGCCGCGGTCACGACGACGCTGACCCCCACGCCCAATGTGGACAGCACGGCGGCGGCGGGGACGGCGGGCCGGATGTCCCGCCACTTCGTGGCCAGACCGCCCTCGGCCAGGATCATCACCAGCGCCGCGTACCCCAGGACCTGGGTGAGTTCGGCGTCGTCGAAGCTCAGGCCGAGCCCGTCCTGGCCCATGATGACGCCGATGCCGAGGTAGATGAGCAGGCTCGGCAGCCCCGTCCGCGACGAGAGCCGTACGGCGCCGACCGCCACGATGAGCACCAGGCCGGAGATGAGCATGAGTTGGTTGAGGCGGTCGACAGTCAGGGGCCGTTCCTTCCACTCGCAGCAACGCTCAGGCAGGGCACCGCGGGTG
Source organism: Streptomyces sp. TAA040 (assembly GCF_000424845.1). Lineage (NCBI taxonomy): Bacteria > Bacillati > Actinomycetota > Actinomycetes > Kitasatosporales > Streptomycetaceae > Streptomyces > Streptomyces sp. TAA040. The sequence continues at coordinate 30,435 of NZ_AUKR01000009.1, forward strand.
CGGGGGCGCTAAGAACGCGTAAAGATTCGTTGCCTAGACTAACAATTGCCCGCCGGGGCGTGCGCGCCGAGGGGCTGACGGGCGCTCGGAGCCACGGGTGGCGTACGACGGGCAACCGGGGCGGCCTAGAGTTGCTTCCGCACGGACCCGCGGACCGAGTTGGTCCCCACCTGCCCTAGGACAGCGATGCCCGCCAAGAAACGGCCCCGACGCGCCCGCCTGCTCGTGATCACAGTCGTGCTGCTTCTCGTGGCCGGGATCGGCGGCGGCACCTACTGGACCCTCAGCACCGTTCGCGATTCGTTCCCGCAGACGACCGGCTCGGTGAAGCTCGACGGCCTGAAGGGCACGGTCAACGTCGAACGCGACGGGAACGGGATCCCGCAGATCTACGCGGGCGACGCCGAGGACCTGTTCATGGCCCAGGGGTACGTGCAGGCCCAGGACCGCTTCTGGGAGATGGACGTGCGGCGCCACACCACCTCGGGCCGGCTGTCCGAGATGTTCGGCGAGAGCCAGGTGGAGACGGACGCCTTCCTGCGCACCCTGGGCTGGCACGAGGTCGCCGAGGAGGAGTACGAGAACGAACTCTCCGAGGAGACCAGGAGCTACCTCCAGGCATACGCGGCCGGTGTGAACTCCTACCTGGAGAACCACGAGGGCTCCGGAGCCTCCGTGGAGTACGCGGCGCTCGGGCTGGTGAACGGCGACTACGAGCCGGAGCCCTGGACGCCCGTCGACTCGGTGGCCTGGCTCAAGGCGATGGCCTGGGACCTGCGGGGCAACCTGCGCGACGAGATCGACCGGTCGCTGATGTCGAGCCGGCTCACCGAGGAGCAGGTCGAGGACCTCTACCCGGGCTACCCCTACGACCGGAACCGGCCGATCGTGGACAGCGGCGCGGTGGTCCCGGGCACGGAGACCTTCGACCCGGACGCCGAACCCGTGGAGGAGGGCGAGGAGCCGGCCGGCCAGGGAGTCGAGGGCGTGCAGACCCAACTCGCCGGTCTCGCCGAGTCGCTGGACGCCCTGCCCGCTCTCCTCGGTCCCAACGGCAGCGGTATCGGCTCCAACTCCTGGGTGGTCGGCGGACAGCACACCACCAGCGGAAAGCCCCTGCTGGCCAACGACCCGCACCTGGCGCCGCAACTGCCCTCCGTCTGGTACCAGATGGGCCTGCACTGCACCCAGGTCAGCCAGAAGTGTCCCTTCGACGTCTCCGGGTTCACCTTCTCCGGGATGCCGGGCGTGGTGATCGGGCACAACCAGGACATCTCCTGGGGCCTGACCAACCTGGGCGCCGACGTGACCGACCTCTACCTGGAGAAGATCCAGGACGGGAAGTACCTCTCCGGCGGGGAGTTCGTCCCCTACGAGACCCGCAAGGAGACCATCGAGGTCGCCGGCGGCCGGAACCGCGAGTTCACCGTCCGTTCCACCGGCAACGGGCCGGTCGTCTCCGACCGCAGCACCGAACTCGGCAGAGTCGGGGACAGTGCGCCCGTGCAGGGCTCGGCACCGGATCGCGGCAACGGCTACGCGGTGTCCCTGCGCTGGACGGCCCTTCAGGCGGGCCGCACCATGGAGGCGGTCTTCGACCTGAACCAGGCGTCCGACTTCGAGGAGTTCCAGGCCGCGGCCGGCAAGTTCGAGGTGCCCTCGCAGAACCTCGTCTACGCCGACACCGAGGGCAACATCGGCTACCAGGCGCCGGGCCGCATCCCGGTCCGGGGCAAGGGCGACGGCCGCTACCCGGCCCCCGGTTGGGACCCGGAGTACCGCTGGACGGGCTGGGTCCCGGAGTCGGCGCTGCCGAACGAGTACAACCCGGAACGCGGCTACATCGTCACCGCCAACCAGGCCGTCGTCGACCAGCGGACCTACCCGTACCTGCTGACCGAGGACTGGAGCTACGGCACCCGCAGCCAGCGGATCAACGACCTGATCCAGTCGAAGATCAAGGACGGCGGGAAGATCTCGATGGACGACACGCAGACGATGCAGACCGACAGCAGCAGTGAGATCGCCAAGGTGCTGGTGCCGTACCTGCTGAAGATCGACATCGACGACCCGTACGTCCGCGAGGCGCAGCAGCTCCTGGAGGGCTGGGACTACTCGCAGTCCGCCGACTCCGCTGCGGCGGCCTACTTCAACGGTGTCTGGAGCAACCTGCTCCAACTCGCCTTCGGCAACAAGCTGCCCAAGGAACTCCGGGTCGAGGGGCAGTGCCTGCGGGTCCGGCCCGCTGACGACTCCGGTCCGCTGGAGGACCTCGACGGTACGGCCCGCACGGTCCGCGAGTGCGGCGTGCGCAGCCGCGACACGGCGCAGCCGGACGGTGGCGACCGCTGGGCCGAGGTGGTGCGCGGTCTGCTGGAGGAGCCGGAGAGCGAGTGGTGGCAGGCGCGCGGCGACCGGGAGAACCCGAACGCGGACACCCGGGACGAGTTGCTGGCCAGGGCGATGAAGGAAGCGCGCTGGGAGCTGACCACCAAGCTCGGCAAGAACATCGACACCTGGAGCTGGGGGCGGCTGCACCGGTTGATGCTGAACAACCAGACGCTCGGCGAGTCGGGCCCGGGTCTGGTGCAGCGGATGCTCAACCGTGGTCCGTGGGAGCTGGCCGGCGGCAAGGACGCGGTGAACGCCACTGGCTGGAACGCGGCCGGCGGCTACGGGGTGACCTGGGTACCGTCGATGCGGATGGTGGTCAACATGGACGACCTGGACGAGTCCCGATGGATCAACCTGACCGGCGCCTCCGGTCACGCCTTCAACGAGCACTACACCGACCAGACCGCGCTGTGGGCGAAGGGCGAGTTGCTGCCCTGGGCGTTCAGCCGGGAGGCGGTCGAGGAGAGCACCGAGCACACGATGGCCCTGACGCCCTGAGGGGGCGTGCGAACTCCGCACCCCGGGCGGGGTGGCGGGAGCCCGGCGTGCGGAACCTTCCGTACGCCGGGCTCCCCGGCGTACGGTCCGTGTACGCGGGCCGGGGGAGTGCGCACCCGGGGAGCAGCGTCGCCCCGTCGCCCGCCGGTCCGCGAGGGTCACCCCTCCGGCGTCGTGGCGCGGCCCGGGGTCGGTGGGGCCGTCGCAGCGAAGCGGGTGACGCCCTCCGGGGTGACGGCCGCGTCCACTCGCCGGTCGTGCGACTCGGCCGGCACCCGGGGCAGCATCTCCCCGCTGTGCAGCAGCACGACCAGCGCCGGCCGGGCCCCCTCCCGCGCCAGCCGGGCCAGCACCCGGTCGTAACTGCCGCCGCCGCGGCCCAGCCGCAGGCCCGTCGGATCCACCGCCAGCCCCGGCAGCAGCACCGCCTCCGCGGTGAGCACCGCCTCAGGGCCGAGCGGGCGGCCGGCCGGTTCCCGCAGCCCGCGTCCCGCCGGACGCAACCGCTCCGGACCCTCGTACTCCGCCCAGTCCAGGTCGTCGTCGGGCAGCAGCACCGGCAGCAGTACCCGGGCGCCCCGGGCCCGCAGGGCGTCCAGCAGCGCCCCGGTGCCGGGCTCCGCGCCGACCGAGACGTAGCCGGCGACCGTACGGGCCCGCGCGAGATCCGGGAGGGACAGCGCCCGCTGGGCCAGGACGGGACCCGCGGCGGCGAGCCGCTCGGCAGGCATCGCGGACCTCGCCCGCAGCAGGCTCCGGCGCAGCGCTGACTTGCTCTCGGGGCCGCTCACTGTGCGTGTCCTCTCTGCTGTGTCCGCATACCGCAACAGACCAGTAGGATCATTGTCTTCCGGGCGAAGTCAGCGGTTATGGTGCGCTCATGACTCGCTCGCACACTCGGATCCTCAAGGCTGTCATCCCCGCTGCCGGCCTGGGCACACGTTTCCTGCCCGCCACGAAGGCCACGCCGAAGGAGATGCTGCCGGTCGTCGACAAGCCCGCCATCCAGTATGTGGTGGAGGAGGCGGTGGACGCGGGCCTTTCCGACGTGCTCATGATCACCGGTCGTAACAAGCGCCCGCTGGAGGACCACTTCGACCGGAACTACGAACTGGAACAGGTGCTGCGGAGCAAGGGCGACGACACCAAGCTGCGCAAGGCGCAGGAGTCCAGCGACCTCGCCACCATGCACTACGTCCGCCAGGGGGACCCCCGTGGACTGGGTCACGCCGTGCTGTGCGCCGCCCCGCACGTCGGCGACCAGCCCTTCGCCGTCCTCCTCGGCGACGACCTGATCGACCCCCGCGACCCGCTGCTCCAGCGCATGATCGAGGTGCAGCAGGAGTTCGGCGGCAGCGTGATCGCGCTGATGGAGGTCGACCCGGACACCATCCACCTCTACGGCTGCGCCGCCGCCCGCGCCACCGGGCAGGACGACGTCGTGGAGGTCTCCGACCTGGTGGAGAAGCCGGACGCGGCGGTCGCGCCCAGCAACCTCGCCATCATCGGCCGCTACGTCCTGGACCCGTCCGTCTTCGAGGTGCTCGCGAAGACCGCGCCGGGCCGCGGCGACGAGATCCAGCTCACCGACGCGCTCCAGACCCTCGCCGCCGACCCCTCCCTCGGAGGGCCGGTGCACGGCGTCGTCTTCCGCGGCCGCCGCTACGACACCGGCGACCGCTCCGACTACCTGCGTGCCATCGTCAGGCTGGCATGCGAGCGTGAGGACCTGGGCCCGGACTTCCGGACCTGGCTGCGCGGATACGTGAACGAGGAGCTGTGAGGCGTTGAGCGAGACCTGGTCGGTCGACGAGCACCTGGCCGACATCCTGGCGGCGGTGCGCCCGCTGGAGCCGATCGAACTGCCGCTCCTGGACGCGCAGGGCTGCGTCCTCGTCGGGGACGTCACCGTGCCGGCCGCGCTCCCGCCCTTCGACAACAGCTCGATGGACGGATACGCCGTCCGGGTCGTCGACACGGCCGGCGCGGGCGAGGAGTTCCCGGCGGTGCTCACCGTCGTCGGGGACGTCGCCGCGGGCGCCGCCGGGGAGCTCGCCGTCGGACCCGGCCAGGCCGCCCGCATCATGACCGGCGCGCCGCTGCCGCCCGGCGCCGAGGCCGTCGTCCCCGTCGAGTGGACGGACAGCGGGACCGGCTCCGGCCGCGCGACGAGCATGGCCGCGCACCGCGACGACCCCTCCGGCGCGAGCGGCGAGGTCCGCGTCCACCGGCCGGTCGAGGCCGGACGGCACGTGCGCGCCCGGGGGAGCGACGTCCCCGCCGGCAGCCTGGCGCTGCGCGGCGGCACCGTCCTGGGACCGCCGCAGATCGGCCTGCTCGCCGCGATCGGCTGCGGGACGGTCCTCGTCCGGCCCCGGCCGCGGGTCGTGGTGCTCTCCACCGGCAGCGAACTCGTCGCGCCCGGCCAGCCGCTGGGCCCCGGGCAGATCCACGACTCCAACAGCTACGTCCTGACGGCCGCGGCCCGTGCGGCGGGCGCACTCGCCTACCGGGTGGGTGCGGTGGCCGACGACGCCGAGACCCTGCGCGCCACCGTGGAGGACCAGCTCATCCGCGCCGACGTGCTCGTCACCAGCGGCGGAGTCAGCGTCGGCGCCTACGACGTGGTGAAGGAGGCGCTGGGCGCCGACGCCTCGTTCCGGTCCGCCGGCGGCGGCGACACCCCGGAGGGGCCGGGGGACGTCATCCGGTCCGGCGGGGTGGACTTCCGCCGCGTCGCCATGCAGCCCGGCAAGCCGCAGGGTTTCGGCGTCATCGGGGAGGAGCGCACCCCGCTGCTCGCCCTGCCCGGCAACCCGGTCAGTTCCTACGTCTCCTTCGAGCTGTTCGTGCGCCCGGTGATCCGTACCCTCATGGGCTGCGACCCCGTCCACCGCCCGCACGTCCGCGCCCGCCTCGCGGCGGACGAGCCGCTCACCTCGCCGTCCGGGCGCCGCCAGTACCTCCGCGGCAGCTACCTCCCGCCGGCTGACGGTGAGACGACGGGCACCGTCCGGCCCGTCGGGGGCGCGGGTTCGCACCTGGTCGCGGCACTGGCACGGGCGGACGCGCTGCTCGTCGTCCCGGAGGACACCACCGAGGTCGCCCCCGGGACCGTGCTCGACGTCGTCCCGCTGGGCTGAACCCGCCGCGCGCCGGTGGCTGTCCCGCCACGGGGCCGCCACCGGCCGTCCGCCACCGTGGCCCGGTACGGTGTCGGGTCATGAACAGTCGGCACCTCACCCATATCGACGAAACCGGCGCCGCCCGGATGGTCGACGTCTCGGCCAAGAACGTCACCGCGCGCACCGCCACGGCCACCGGACGCGTGCTGGTCGCCCCGCGGGTCGTCGAACTGCTCCGCGGCGAGGCCGACGAGCAGCTCCCCAAGGGGGACGCCCTGGCCGTCGCCCGGGTCGCCGGGATCATGGGAGCGAAGAAGACCCCGGAACTCGTCCCCCTCTGTCACCCGCTGGCGCTGTCCGGCGTCGAGCTTGACCTCGCCGTCGCCGACGACGCCGTGCTGATCACCGCCACCGTCCGCACCACCGACCGGACCGGGGTGGAGATGGAGGCGCTCACCGCGGTCACCGTGGCGGCCCTGACCGTGGTCGACATGGTGAAGGCGGTGGACAAGGGCGCGGTGATCACCGACGTGCGGGTCGAGGAGAAGACCGGCGGCCGCTCCGGCGTCTGGAACCGGGCGTGACCGCCGGACCCGGACCGGGCGCGGAGGACGGCGCACACGCGGGCTCCGCGCCGAGTGCGGGGCGGGCGCTCGCGGTCACGGTCTCCAACCGCGCCGCGGCGGGCGTCTACGCCGACACCGGCGGACCGCTGCTGGTCGCGGGGCTGCGCGCGATGGGTTTCGAGACCGACGGCCCCGTCGTGGTGCCCGACGGCGAGTCGGTCGCGCAGGCGCTCCGCGAGGCGGTGGGGGCCGGTTACGACGCGGTGCTGACGACCGGTGGCACCGGTGTGTCCCCGATGGATCTGACGCCGGAGATGACCCGCCGGGTGCTGGACCTGGAGATCCCCGGCATCCCCGAGGCGATCCGGGCCGCGGGGCTGCGCAAGGTGGCCACCGCGGCGCTCTCCCGAGGGCTCGCGGGGGTCGCCGGACGTACCCTGGTGGTGAACCTGCCCGGTTCCAGCGGTGGGGTGAAGGACGGTCTGGAGGTCCTTGGCGAGCTGCTCCCGCACGCCGTCGACCAACTGCGCGGCGGCGACCACGCCCGCACGGACGTTCTCGCGCCGGACGTGTCCGCGCCGGGGGACCCCTCACCGGGTGCTCCCGCACCGGGGGACCCCGCGTCGGACACCCCCGGAAGGGACACGCACTGAACGCCGTATGGCCGGTCGAGCTGACGGACCGTGACACGACCCTCCGCCCGATAAGGCTGCGCGACCACCGGGTCTGGCGGGAGGTCAACCAGCGCAACCGGGAGTGGCTGCGCCCCTGGGAGGCCACCATCCCCCCGGCACCACCCGGCCACCTCCCGCCGCAGCGCCCCACCTACCGGCAGATGGTCCGGCACCTGCGGACCGAGGCGCAGGCCGGCCGGATGCTCCCGTTCGTCATCGTGCACCAGGGACGCCTGGTCGGTCAGCTCACCGTCGCCGGGATCACCTGGGGCTCCATGTGCTCCGCCCACCTCGGCTACTGGATCGACCGCGCGGTGGCGGGCCGGGGCGTCACCCCTACGGCGGTCGCGCTCGCCGTGGACCACTGCTTCCGGGCGGTCGGCCTCCACCGGATCGAGGTCTGCGTCCGCCCGGAGAACGGCCCGAGCCGGCGGGTGGTGGAGAAGCTCGGATTCCGCGAGGAGGGCATGCGGCCTGGCTATCTGCACATTGACGGGGCCTGGCGGGACCACCTGGTTTTCGCCCTGACCGCGGAGGAAGTACCGCAGGGCCTGCTCGCCGGATGGCGGCGGACCAGTCCGGGAACCTCCTTCGAATAGGAAATGTGTTCGAATTAGCTCTCTCCGCCGGTTCCTGGCGTTCATCGAATGAGTACATGAGCGCTTCGGTGACTCGGCAGTCACAAAAAAGTCCGGGAAATCAGTCGGATCGTGCGACACGCCGACTCAATTGGCGGATGCGTTCGCCAAAACCCCTCTACCGTGTGAGACGTGAGCAGCAGCGGCCTCATCTATGCAGTCATCGTCGGGGCCTGGGCCGCCTACCTGGTACCAATGTGGCTCCGTCGGCAGGACGAGCTGAACGACTCCCGTCCGACGGAGCGCTTCAGTACCGCCATCCGGTTGCTTTCCGGCCGGGCGGCGATGGAACGGCGCCATGCCAAGGAGCGGGAGGCGCGGGAGGGAACTCCCGGACCCACCGCCGACGATGACGCAGCCGGTGACCCGGACGCCGCGGCCGAGGAGGCCGCCGCCCGGGATTCCGGCGATCCCGCACCCGTCCCGTCCGGCGCCGGACGTCCGGCCCCGGCCGTGGACCCGGCCGCGCCCACCGAGGTGCAGCAGCACTCCCGGGCCGCAGCGACGTCCGAGCGCGGCAAGCGCGCCAAGGTCCTTGCCCGTCGGCGCCGCACCACGACGGTGCTCTTCCTCGCCTTCACGTTCGGCGCGGTCATCGCGGGCGTCGGCGGTGTCCGCTTCCTGTGGGCGCCCGGGATCCCGGCGGTGCTGCTGAGCGGCTACATCGTCTACCTCCGGGCGCAGGAGCGCCGCAGGTTCGCCGTGCGCCTGGACCGCGGCGGGGCGGAGGCCGCCGCCCGGCGGCTGCACGAGCGCCGCCGCCCGGAGCGGAAGGCACCCGCCGCCGCCGACCCGGCCCCCCCCGACCGCGGCACGCCCGGACACGGCACGCCGGCCGAGGACCGCCGGGCGCTCGTCGAGCAGACCGACCACGCCGAGTGGATCGACCAGCAGCGTGAACGCGGGCGTGACCCGCAGGGTGACGGCTGGGACCCCGTCCCGGTGCCGCTGCCGACCTACGTCAACGCCCCGGTCGCGGCCCGCACCGCGTCGGGTGTGGACCTGGACGCCTCGGACATCTGGAGCTCGGCCCGTTCCACCGCCTCGGACCCGGCCACCGGCCGCAACCGCGTTGATCCCCAGCCGCAGCCCCAGCTGCGCTCCGGAGGCCCCCCCGAGGCCGTCCCGGACGCCGTCGCACCCACCCCGCACGCCGGTCGCCGCGGTCGGCGCCGCGCGCCCACCCCACTCTTCGACCAGTACGCCGAGCAGGAGCGGCGCCGTGCCGCGAACGAATGAACCGGCCCCCGTGAGCAGCACGGCAACGGATTTTCGTGCACCGCGACCGGGGTGCTAGAGTTTCACTCGTTCCAAGGGCCTGTGGCGCAGTTGGTAGCGCACCTCGTTCGCAACGAGGGGGTCAGGGGTTCGAATCCCCTCAGGTCCACCCCGCGCACAAGGCTCGAACCCTTGCCAACAGAATCGTTGGCTGGGGTTCGGGCCTTGTCGGCGTTCTGAGCCCAGTTGAGAGCGTTGGCGTTGACCTCGGAGTCGAGCAGCATCTCGAGGGGTCGGTTGTTCTCGACGCGTAGCTCGTCTTCGTCGATGTAGACCTTGGTGAAGAAGGCCTGGTTGCACAACCGCCGGTTGGCGTCGTCACACCGGCTGTAGATGTCGGCGCAATCGGTGAGCAGGTTCAGCGCATCATCGAGGTGGGTGCGGGCGTCGGCATAGTCGCCGTGATGGGCGCCTATGCGCCGGTTGACGCTGTCGAGTTCGCCGAGGATGCGGTCCTGTTCCCGTCTCAGTACCGGCAGCGGGATCGCGTCGGCGTAGTGGGCTTGCATGAGCCGGTCTTGTTCGTGTTCGAGCCGGTCGCGGTGCTTGGTGAGGCGTTCGAGTTCGTCGGTCTCGGCGGCCATGAGCCGGTCGAACTCGTGATGCAGCATCCCCGACAGAGCATCGCGCTGGGCGGGGCTGATCTGCACGCGCGTGTAGTAGTCCTCGATCAGGTTCTCCACGTCTTCGATGAGCATCGCTTGGCGGGTGCAGTCGGTGCGTTTGGAGTGCCTGCCCGAGCACACGAAGTAGCAGTAGACCTTCCCGTGGCGGTTCTTGGCGTTGGACACGATGAGTCGGGACCCGCGTTGGCCGCAGTGGATGGTGCCTTTGAGGTAGTGGTCGTGGACCTGGGTGGCCTCGGCGGCGGTCTTGTGGGCGGTAGCACGGACTGGACCGGGTACCAGACCTCGGGTGGGACGAGGGCGGTGTGGGTGCCCTTGTAGCGGCTGCCGCGGTAGACGACATCGCCTTTGTAGTAGGGGTTGGTCAGCAGCCGGTGCACCGCGGACACCGCCAGCGCCTTGGCGGGCCGCTTCGGAGTGGGGACGCTGACCAGTCCGCGGGAGGTCAGCTCGTCGTGGAGCTGGCTGACGGTCCAGTTGCCGGAGGCGTAGGCCTTGAACGCCCACTCGATCAGCGGTGCGCGTTCGGGGTCGAGTTCGACGGTGCGGACCTCACGGCCTTGGTCGTCTCGGGTGCGGACGTTGAGGTAGCCGATGGGGGCCTTGCCGAGGGTGCCGCCGCCGATGGCTTTCTGGGTCATGCCTTTGGTGACCTCGGTGGCCAGGTTGCGGGAGTAGAACTCCGCGATGGTCGACATGATCCCGTGCAGCAGCATCCCCGAGGGAGTCTCGTCGATGTTCTCCGTGGCCGAGACCAGCAGCACGCCGGCCTGTTGGAGGGCGAGGTGGATGGTCACGTCGTCGGCGCGGGTGCGGGCGAGGCGGTCGACTTTGTGGACGATGCAGTACGCGACCTTGTTGACCTTGACGTATTGGATCATCCGCATCAGCTCGGGCCGGTCGGCGGACTTGGCCGAGGCTCCGGCGTCGACGAACTCCTCCACGATCGCTGCGCCGAGCTGGTCGGCCTTGCGTTGCACCGCCTCACGCTGGGCGGGAATGGAGAAGCCTTCGTCGGTCCCGCCCTTGGAGGCCTGCTCGCGAGTGGAGACCCGCAGGTAGGAGATCGCGACGGCCGTGCTGATCGGTGGCTCGATCAGACTGGCCGCCGGATCGGAAGCAGTAGTGGTGGTCATCGGGTCCTTCACTCTCACGCGGTTCGACCCTCGCGCTCCCAAGAACTGGGACGGGATGCTGATCGTGAGAGCAGCCATCAACGTGGCTGTAAGGCGAGACCCGACGGGGTCACCCTCCCTGACATCGTTGGGTGAGACGTTCCGGCGTGATCAGTTAGCCTGGGTGGACAGAACGAGCAGGAGATCACCCGTATGACCAGCACCAGCGGTCCCGGTGCCGATCCGGCGCCGACTTTGACTGGCTTTTCGCCGAACTCGCTGAGGAGGAGGGCTGAGCCGTGGCGGATGAAGATCAGCTTCACGCAGTCGTACGCGATGGGCATGTGATCGTTGTGCTGCGGGCAACGATCGGCCGGTAGCCGCGCGATGCCGCCGGGAGCGCTACGTGCTGGTCGCGCGTGCCCGGCGGCATGAGAGTTGTGGTGAGGTCAGATGCCGCGCTTCATGGCGCGGGTGGAGAACACCAGGCCTACGGCGGCGATCGCTGCGGCGGCGATGGTGCCGTAGAGGACCGTGGTGCTCAGGAAGTCGCCGATGAACAGGGACCGGGCGGCGTTGACGATGTAGGTGATGGGGTTGACTGTGGCGATCGCGCTGAGCCAGCCGGGTCCGGCGTCGACGGGGAGCAGGATGCCTGAGAGCAGCATGATCGGGAAGAGGAGCATCTGGGTGACGATCCAGAACAGGCTTCCGCTGGGCATCGAGGCGATGGCCAGGACGTAGGACAGGGCGGACAGTCCGGTGGCCATGATGATCAGCAGTGCCATGGTCACCAGGGCGCCGGGCAGGTGCAGGCTCATCCCCAACGGGATGGCGATGGCGGTGAGCAGGATCGCTTGGGCGAACAAGGTGACGGTGTCTTTGCCGGTGCGGCCGAGGATGATCGAGGTGCGGCTGATGGGGGTGGCGAGGAAGCGTTCCATTTGCCCGCCGTTGAGTTCGCTGAGCATGCTGTGACCAGCGGACAGCGGCCCCATGAGGCACATCATCACGAGGATGCCGGGCACGAACCACTGCCAGACGTCGCCGCCTCCTGCGCCCAGGTTGGCTCCGGTGCCGACGAGCATCGAGCCGAACAGGACCAGGAACAGCAGGGGCTGCCCCATGGCGAAGATGATGCTGATGGGTGAGCGGACCTCCGGCGTCATCTCGCGGGAGAACACGGTGGTGGTGTCGCGGATGAGCTTAGGCATGGGTGGCTCCGATCGGCTCGTCGGTGGTGGTGTCGCTGGCGTCGCCTGATTCTTCGAGCCGGCGTCCGGTGAGGTTCAGAAACACGTCGTCGAGGGAGGGGCGTCCGAGGGCGGCTCGGGTGACGGTGATGGATGCCTGGTCCAGGAGCCTGAGGAAGGCGGGCAGCGCGGTCTCGGCGTCGGCGATCCGTACTCGCACGTCCGCACCATCCGCGGTGACCTCGGAGGCACCGGGTATCTGACCGGCCATCCTTGTGGCGGCGCGAGCGGTATCGGCGTTCGGGGTCGTGACGCGCATCCAGTCACCGGCCAGGTCGGCTTTGAGGGCGTCTGCGGTGCCGTTGGCGATCACCTCGCCGTGGTCGACGATGACGATCCGCTCGGCCATGTGATCGGCCTCGTCGAGGTAGTGGGTGGTCAGCAGGATGGTGATGCCGTGCTCTCGGCGGAGGAGCTGTATCTGCTCCCACAGACCGGCACGGCTCTTCGGGTCCAGGCCGGTGGAGGGCTCGTCGAGGAAGAGCACTCTGGGGTTGTTGATCAGGCCCAGGGCGATGTCCACACGGCGTCGCTGACCGCCCGAGAGCGTGCCGGGCTGGCGGGTAGCCAGGTCGCTGATGCCCAGGACTTCCAGCACCTCATCGGTCCGGCCTCGGGCGCTGCGGGTCGCCAGTCCGTAGCAGCGGCCCTGGGTGATGAGTTCGTCGCGGATGCGGTGGTTCTCGCCAGAGGCGTTCTTCTGGCCGACATACCCGATCGACTCGCGCACCCGACCTGGGTACCGGGCCGCGTCGTGACCGGCGATGTGCACGCTCCCCGCCGTGGGCGGCAGGAGCGTCGTCAGCATCCGCAGCGTGGTCGACTTGCCAGCGCCGTTCGGCCCCAGCAGGGCCACCAGCTCCCCGGCAGCGACATCGAAGCTCACGTCGCGCACCGCCTCGATCGTCTCCTTGCCCGCCTTAAAGGTCTTGCGCAGCCCCTCGGCCCGGATCATCTGCTTTGCACTCATACTGCGGACTCTAGAACATCCAGAGTGGAACTACAAACCTCCATACCGGAGAGCTCGGACTCGTATGTGGATGTTGTTGATACCATGAAGAGATGAGCGCGAAGAACCGAACCGAACAAGCCATCGTCGCCGCTGCGGTGCGCACCTGGGCGAGTGAGCGGGGCGCGACCCTGCCGCAAATCGCGGAGGCGGCAGAGGTCGGTCGTACGACGCTGCATCGCTACTTCCCCGAACGGGACGGGCTGGTCCGCGCCGCCGTGGAGCACGCCCTGGAGGTCATCGGAGCCGCGATCGCCGAAGCCCAGCCCGAGACCGGTCGGTCGCTGGAGGCGATGCGCCGCGTGGTCACGGCCCTGGCTTCGGTCAGCGAGGCGATCATGTTCGTCTTCGGCGACCAGGCCCTGATGCGCGATGTCGTCCCCACTGCCGAGCCCGAGCTGCCCACCCCGCATGACCCGGTGATCGACCTCATCCGTCGCGGACAGGCCGAGGGAGTCTTCGACGACCAGCTCACCGCCGAGTGGATACAACAGGTTCTATGGGGCGTGGCCTATACCGCGTTCGAGCAGCTCGCCCAAGGAGCCCTGGCGAAGTTCGACGTCGCCGCCACCGTCACCCGCACCCTGGAACAGGGCATCACCGCTCACACGGACAAGACGACATGAGCGCCGCAATGGTCGCGGCCCCCGAGGGCGTCGGCACGGGGTGGGCGGTGGACTTCTGGCTCGACCCCGCCTGCCCCCTCACTCGCCACACCGCCCGCTGGATCACCCAGGTCGCCGATCACGTGCCGCTGGAGGTGCGGTGGAGGGTCATGAGTCTGTCGGTGCTCAACGAACACCGCGAAGACGACCCCGAAGACGATCCCCACGGCTACCTCTGGATACCCGCCCGCGTCGCGGCCGCCGTCCAGACCGAACACGGACACGACGCGCTCGGCACCTTCTACGACGTCCTCTGGACCGACCCCGACGGCACCGAACGCGAATGGAACGGCGACATCACCGAAGCCCTCCAACGTGCCGGCCTGCCCACTGAACTCGCCAACACCGGCACATCTACCGACTACGACACCGAGCTACGCGCCTCCCACCACGACGGCATAGACCGCATCGACGCCGAGATCGGCACCCCCGTCCTCGCAATCACCAACCCAGACGGAGCGCAGCACGCACTCTTCGGCCCCGTCCTCAGCGCCCTCCCGACCGCCGAGGATGCAATCCGCCTCTGGGAGGCGACGCTCCTGCTGACCAGCATCCCGACCTTCCGCGAGGTCAAACGCTGAGCGATGGGAGCCGGGCACTCGGCGAACCTGTTCAACCCTTCGGCGGATAGGGGTCCTTCTTGCCCACCGTGTCTGTGTTGCGCATCTGGTTGTTGTCCTTGCGGTGGTCGCGGACCTCGCCGCCTCCGCTTCGTTCGGCGAAACCGCGCGCAGCGTCGTGAGCCTCAGCCTGGATCCACAGGCATCAGGCCGGTGGATCCAGGCTCAGCTTCGCTGACCCCGGCGGCGGCCTCGGTGTCCAGGTGGATTTCCAGTTCCTCTTGGAAGGCAGACGCTCGTTTTCATTTCATCACGAACGTGGGGTACCACCCGCCACCTGTTCCCTCGCGCTCGTCCGAGCCACCGGAACGGGCGGGGGCGGAGTGAGCGAAACGTCCTCCTCGCGCCGGCGGCGGCAGGGGAAGGTACCCGCCTGACCGCATGCCGGACCCGCTCTTGAAGCGCCCCGTCCCTCGGTGCCTCCGGGTTCCGCCCCGGGCGCGCTTCCGTGCTCCGGGCGTCGGCGCGCTGGGCGGGTCGAAAAGGGGTGCGGGGGCGGGGGCCGACGCGGCGGCTTGCCATCGAGTGCGCTCCAGTTCCTAGGCTCGGTGCATGACTACTCCACAGCAGAGCATCGGTTCGGGATTCGGCGCGGAGACCGCGGCCGCGGAGGTCCTGCACGGCGTCGACCTCTCGGGGAAGCTGGCCGTCGTCACGGGCGGCTACTCCGGGCTGGGACTGGAGACCACTCGCGCACTCGCCTCTGCCGGGGCGTTCGTCGTGGTGCCGGCGCGGCGCCCCGACGCGGCGCGGGAAGCGATCCGGGGCCTGGACGGGGTGGAGGCCGCCGAGTTGGACCTCGCCGACCTGGAGGGCGTGCGCGGGTTCGCCGAGCGGTTCGTCGCCTCCGGCCGCCGGGTCGACATCCTGATCAACAGCGCGGGGGTCATGGCGTGTCCCGAGACGCGCGTCGGGCCGGGCTGGGAGGCGCAGTTCGCCACCAACCACCTGGGCCACTTCGCGCTCGTCAACCGGCTCCGCCCGGCCTTCGCGCCACAGGTGCGGGTGGTGTCGGTGTCGTCCCGGGGGCACTGGAACTCCGGTATCCGCTGGGACGACCCGCACTTCGAGCAGGGCTACGACAAGTGGCAGGCCTACGGACAGGCGAAGACGGCCAACGCGCTGTTCGCCGTGCGGCTGGACGCGCTCGGACGGGAGGACGGGGTGCGGGCGTTCTCGCTGCACCCGGGCGGCATCCTCACGCCGCTCCAGCGCCACCTACCGAAGGAGGAGATGGTCGCCGCGGGGTGGATCGACGAGGCCGGCAACCAGATCAACCCCCAATTCAAGACGCCCGAGCAGGGCGCGGCCACCCAGGTGTGGGCGGCCACTTCGCCGCAGTTGGCCGATCTGGGCGGGGTGTACTGCGAGGACTGCGAGATCGCCCCGATCGCCTGCGACGAGGACCCGGCCGCCGGCGGCGTCCGCCCGTACGCCGCCGACCCGGAGCAGGCGGCGCGGCTGTGGGCCCTCTCGGCCCGGCTGACCGGGGTGGACGCCTTCTCCACCGTCGGCTGACCGGCGGTACCGGCGTCGTCCGCCGCTCCCCGTGTCTGCGGGGGCGCGGGGGCGGCGCCCGCTTGTGGTGCGCACGTTGAGGATGTGGTGACCACCTCGGGGAGATAGCCGGGAGATGTCCATCACGGGCTGGAAGTGATCGGCAGTTCACTTGTAGTGTCGTCGGATGATCGGGATTCCGGGTTCTCGGGCCCCGCACCGGCTCCACCGCCCATCCGTCCGTGAGGACAGCGATTGATGACAGCGCAGACCCTGACCGCGCGCCGACGGGCGGAGCAGTTCTCACCGCGACCGGCCCTGCGGGCTCTGCTGGTCTCGGTACTCGTCACGGGTTCGGCCTGCCTGGTGGCGGTCCTGACGGCGCCGGAGGCCGTGCGCGTCCCGCTCGCCTGGGGCGCGGGGGCCGCGGCCGTGCTGCTCTGCGCAGCCGCGGTGGCCCTCGCCCTCCAGCAGGAGCGCAACCGGCTGCTGCGGTCCCGGATCGCGGACATGGAGCACGACTCGGCATGGCTCGCCGAGGACACCGTGCCCGCGCTGGTCCGGCTGCTGCGGGACGGCGCGTCGCCGGAGTCGGCGCTCGCCGCTGCGCCCGTGCCCGCGGCCGAGTCGCACCGGCAGGTCCTGCGGACGTTCGCCGAGGAGCTGGGCCGCAGCGAGGGCGGACGGGCGGCGGCCCTGTCGGCCTGCGCCAGCGCGGCCGGACGCATGCAGGCGCTGGCCACCGGGATGCTCGCCGACCTGCGGGAGATGGAGCACCGGCACAGCGACGAGGCGGTGCTCGGCGACCTGCTCCACCTTGACCACCGGACCGCACAGTCGGGACGGCTGGCGGACAGCGTCGCCGTGCTGACGGGTGCCCGTTCCGGCCGCCGCTGGGCCAAGCCGATCGTGATGGAGAGCATCCTCCGCGGCGCGATGGGCCGGATCGCCGCCTACCAGCGGGTCCGTACGCACTCCACGAACGGACTGGCGGTCGCCGGGCACGCAGCCGAGGGCGTGATGCACGCACTCGCCGAGATCCTCGACAACGCCGCCAACTTCTCACCGCCCACGGCCGAGGTCCACGTGTATGTGGAGGAGGTGCCGAGCGGGGTGGTCATCACGGTGGAGGACAGCGGCCTGGTGATGAGCGACTTCGCCCTGCGCCGCGCCGAACGCGCTGTCTCCGGTGAACCGCTGGACCTCGCCACCCTCTCCGGTACCCGTCTGGGGCTGGCGGTCGTGGGCTGCCTGGCCCGCAAACACGGCCTGACGGTCTCCTTCCGCCCCTCGGCCCGCGGCGGAACCGGCGTGCTGGTGCGCATCCCGCAGGAGCTGATCACCCAGCCGCGCCCCGCCGGTGACGTGCCGCGCCGCGGCGCGGGGACGGCGGTTGCCGGGGCCTCCGGGCCCGCCGCTCCGGCACCGGACGCGGCGGACGCGCCGTCCGGCGGCACGCGGCGCGGCGCGGCGCTCCCCCGCGCCCTCGCGGGCCGGGGGGCGCCGAGCGACAAGAACCCCGACAACGGCACGCCGCGCAACGGGACCGCGCGCGGCGACGCCGCCGCGGCTGCCGCCGCTCCCGGCGTGCCGGGCGGGGACCCCGGCGCCACCGCAGCCGGTACGCCCGGCCCCGAGGGGACGCGGGCGGCGCGGCTGCCGAGGCGCGACCGGCCGGGCGACGAGGAAGCGGCGCACGGACGGGGAAACGCCGGAGGCACCGAGTCGCCCGCGGAGTTCGGTGAGAGCGGACTGCCCAGGCGCCGCCGGGGACGGACGCTGGCGGCCGCCCGGGCCGCGGAGAGGCGCCCCGGGGCGTCCTCCGCTGCGCCCCGGGTGCGGTCGGCGGCCGAGTCCGCGGCGCGCTTCGGTGTGTTCCGCCGGGCACTCCAGGGGAAGGGAGAGGACACCGGCTCGTTCCCGCTGCCCGCCCCGGTTGCCGCGACGGAGAGCCCGGCCGGCATCCCGTCCGATGGCCCGGAGCCGCCCCCCGCGGAGGTCCCGGACACGGCCCCCGCCGACGGCGGAGTGTCCGCCGCACGCTCGGGGCCGCCCGCCCCCGCGGCGGAACACCCCGCCGAACGACCCGCCGCGGACCACGCGTCCGAGATGTCCGCAGAACCCGCCGCCCCTACGGGACCGGCGACTTCACAACCGGAGGACGACACCCGATGACTGCACCATCCCCGAGGGCATCGCAGGACCTGCCCGGCGCGGGTTCGGCCGGAGAGCTCGACTGGCTTCTGGAGAGCCTGCTGAAGCGGACCGCTGGAGCCCGGCACGCCCTGGTGCTGTCGCGTGACGGACTGAAGCTCTGCCAGACCCCCGAGCTCACCACGGACCGGGCCGACCAGCTCGCCGCGATCGCCGCCGGAATCCAGAGCCTCTCGCAGGGCGCCTCCATCGAGTTCGGCGACGGCACCGGCGGCGTCCGGCAGGCCATGACCGAGTTCTACGGCGGCATCCTGTTCATCGTGGAGGCCGGCGAGGGCGCGCACCTCGCCGTCGTGGCGGAGGAGAACGCCGACGTCGGTCTCATCGGCCACAACATGAACGAGCTCGTGGAGCAGTTGGGCGAGCACCTGAGCACACCGCCCCGGTCCTCGGGCGAACGCAGCGGGGCGGTGTGAGCAGGCCGGGCCGGGACGACAGCCCGGACCGGCTCTACACCGTCACCGGCGGGCGCAGCCGGGCCGACTCGGAGGCGTTCGACCTCGTCACCCTGGTGGTCAGCGAATGCGAGCCGACGGCCGGGATGCAGTCCGAGCACGCCGCGATCCTCGCCCTCTGCCGTGACCCGACGGCCGTGGTCGAGCTCGCGGCGGACCTGGCGCTGCCGGTGGGCATCGTACGGATCCTGCTCTCCGACCTGCTGGCCACTGGCCGGATCACCGCGCGGCACCCCCGCACGGTCCGCGGCCAGGCACATCTACCCGACCCCACCCTCCTGGAGCAGGTGCTCGTTGGACTCCGCAACCTCTGAACACGCCGTGCGCGCCCCTCTGCTGAGAACCGCCGACAACGGGCTGAAGATCGTCGTGGTCGGCGGGTTCGGCGTGGGCAAGACGACGCTGGTCCGCTCGGTGAGCGAGATACGCCCGCTGAACACCGAGGAGACGATGACCCTCGCCGGACAGGGCGTGGACGACCTGAGCGACGTGCGGGACAAGCGGGCCACCACGGTGGCCTTCGACTTCGGCCGCATCAGCCTCGATGACCGCACGGTCCTCTACCTGTTCGGCGCCCCCGGGCAGGAGCGGTTCTGGTTCCTGTGGGACCGGCTCTTCAGCGGCACCCTGGGCGCGGTGGTGCTGGTCGACACCCGGCGGCTCGCCGACTCCTGGTACGCGATCGACCGTCTGGAGGCCTTCGGCACGCCGTTCATCGTGGCCCGCAACGACTTCGGCGGGCCGCCGCATACCCCGGAGCAGGTCCGGGAGGCGCTGGACCTCTCGCCGGACGTGCCGCTCGTGGACTGCGACGCCCGCTCCCGGGCGTCGAGCAAGGAGGTCCTGCTCACGCTGGTCGAGCACCTGCACGCGCTGTCAACCGCCCGGGAGACCGCCCCGTGACCACCCCGCACCCTTCCGACACCCCGCCACCGGCCGCAGCGCCCGACCCGGCGTCCGCGTCCGCGCCCGAACCGGCGTCCGGGCCGCCGGCGGGCTGCCCGGCCCACTCCGGCGCGGTGCCGATGTCCGGGCCCCGCTTCCTGACCGAACCGGCGCGGCTCTACCGGGAGATGCGCCGGGAGCACGGCGGTGTGGTGCCGATCGAACTGCTCGGGGGCTTCCCCGCCTGGCTGGTCATCGGCTACCGCGAGCTGCACCGGGTCACCGGCGACCCGGAGTTGTTCAGCCGCGACTCCGAACTGTGGAACCAGTGGCCGTACATCCCGGAGGACTGGCCGATGCTCCCGATGATCGGGCACCGGCAGCCGTCCATCCTCTACACCGTCGGCGAGGCGCACCGGCGCCGGCACGCGATGGTGAGCGAGGCGCTGGCCGGAACCGACCACATCGAGCTGCGCCGCCGCTGCGAGCGGTGGGCCGACCGCCTCGTCGACGACTTCTGCGGCGCGGGCGGGGCCGAACTCGTCGGCGACTACGCCACGCTGCTGCCGGTGCTGGTGCTGACCGTGCTGTTCGGCTTCCCCGAGGAGGAGGGGCCGGCGCTCGCCACCGCGCTGAACGACCTGGTCGACGGCGGCGAGCACGCGCTCCGCGGCCAGCAGTACGTGCTGGCCGCCATGCAGCGGCTCGTCGCGCAGAAGAAGCGGGCGCCCGGTGCGGACACGGTCTCCCGGATGCTGGCCCGCCCGTCGGGCTTCTCCGAGGAGGAACTCGTCGAGGACCTCATGGTGATGGTGACCGCCGGCCATCAGCCGACGGCCGACTGGATCGGCAACTCGCTCCGGCTCATGCTGACGGACGACCGGTTCGCGGCGTCGCTGTCCGGCGGCCGGCACAGCGTGGCCGAGGCGATGAACGAGGTGCTGTGGGAGGACACCCCCAGCCAGAACGTCGCCGGGCGCTGGGCCGCCCGGGACACCCGCCTGGGCGACCGGCACATCCGGCAGGGTGATCTGCTGGTCCTCGGGGTGGCCGGGGCGAACGCCGACCCCCAGGTGCACAACGACCGCATCGCCACAGGCGGCTTCACCGGCGGGAACAGCGCCTTCTTCTCGTTCGGCCACGGGGAGCACCGCTGCCCGTTCCCCGCACAGGAGATCGCCGAGGTGATCGCCCGGACCGGCATCGAAGTGCTGCTCGACCGGCTGCCGGACATCGACCTCGCCGTCCCCGAGCAGGAGCTGTCCAGGCGCCCCTCCCCGTGGCTGCGGGGCATGGCGGCCCTGCCCGTCCACTTCACCCCGACTCCCACCGCAGGAGGAACCCGATGAGCTGCCCCGCCGGACCGGCCGACAGCATCGTGCTCGACCCGCTGGTGCGCGACCTGGCGGGTGAGGGGGAGCGGTTGCGGGCCGCGGGCCCGCTCGCCCGGGTGGAGCTTCCCGGTGGGGTCGGAGTGTGGGCGGTCACCCGGCACGCGGAGGCACGCCGGCTGATGACGGACCCGCGGCTGGTGAAGGACCTCGGGGCGTGGGGGGCCTGGCAGCGCGGGGAGATCACCCCCGAGTGGCCGCTGATCGGGCTGGCGGCCCCGGGGCGCAGCATGCTGACGGTGGACGGTGCCGAGCACCGCAGGCTGCGGGCCAAGGTCGGTCAGGCGCTCACGCCGCGCCGGGTGGGGCGTCTCGCACCGGGCATCGAGACGATCTCCTCCCGGCTGCTCGACGCGATGGAGGAGCAGGTCCGGGTCCAGGGACCGGACACCCCCGTCGATGTGAAGGCCACCTTCGCCTACCCGCTGCCGATGGGGGTGATCAGCGAGCTGATGGGCATCGGCTCCTCGCTGCTGCCCCGCCTCCGGACGCTTTTCGACAGCTTCTTCGACATCCGTACCCCTCCGGAGGAGCGGGGAGCGGTCCTCGGGGAGCTGAGCGAGCTGTTCGGCGCGGTGGTCGCCGAGCGGAAGCGGAACCCCGGTGATGATCTGACGAGCGGTCTCCTCCTGGCCGACGAGGGCGGTGAGCCGCTCACCGACGAGGAGGTCGTCAACACCCTCCAGCTCATGGTGACCGCCGGGCACGAGACGACGATCAGCCTGATCGTCAACGCGGTGCGCGCCCTGCTGAACCATCCCGCCCAGTTGCGCCTGGTCCTCGACGGCGAGGTGTCCTGGGACGCGGTGGTGGAGGAGACCCTGCGCTGGGACAGCCCGACCTCGCACGTGCTCATCCGGTTCGCCACCGAGGACGTCGAGGTGGGTGACGCCGTCCTGCCGAGGGGCGACGCGCTGATCACCTCGTACGTGGCGATCGGCCGCGATGAGCGGCAGCACGGCGCGGACGCCGGCGCCTTCGATGTCACCCGCGCCGAGAAGCGCCACATGTCGTTCGGGCACGGCCCGCACGTCTGCCCCGGGGCACCGCTCTCCCGGCTGGAGGCCGGTATCGCCCTGCCCGCGCTCTTCGCCCGCTTCCCCGGGCTGTCGCCCGCCGTGCCGGACAGCGCGCTGCGCAACAAGCCGGTCCTGACGCAGAACGACCTCTACGAGCTCCCCGTCCTGCTCACCGGCGGATTCGGCTCGGGCGACAGGCGGGACGGGACCGGCCCGGTCGCCGGGGCCTGACGCCTCCTGCCGGGTGCCGGGCGGCGCCCGGGACCTCGCAGGGCTCTACACCTGGAGCGGCTTGGCGAAGCAGCGGCTCTCCTCGGTGTGCCGGTAGACGCCGAACTTCGCGCACGGCAGGTAGCCGCTGGAGCTGTAGAGCGCGAGGGCCTCGGGCTGGGCGATGCCCGTCTCCAGCACCATCCTGGTCCGCCCGGCCGCCCTGGCGTCCTCCTCCAGCGCGGCGAGGATGCGCCGGGCGAGCCCGCGGCCCCGCGCGTCCTCGACCACGTACATCCGCTTTATCTCGGCGTCGCCGTCCCGGTAGAGCTCCTCGCCGCTGTCCTGCGAGCGCCAGCCGCCGGTGGCCACCGGGCGCCCCTCCCTGTCGTACGCCAGCAGGAACCGGCCGTTCGGCGGCTCGAACATCTCCGGGCTCAGCGGAGTGACGTCGCCGTCGCTCCCGTACCGGGCGGCGTACTCCAGTTGCACCTCGGCGTCCAGTTTCCGGGCGTCGGGGTGGTCACGGGGAAGGGTCACGATCTGCATGAGTGCATCGTATGTATCGTGCAGGGATGCTCAAGGTGACCTCGGTGAACGTGAACGGGCTGCGGGCCGCGTCCAGGAAGGGCTACCTGCCCTGGCTGGCGGAGGGGGACGCGGACGTGGTGTGCCTCCAGGAGGTGCGCGCCGAGGGGGGCCAGCTCACCGCCGAGGTGCGGGAACCCGCAGGGTGGCACGCCTTCTACGCGCCGTCCTCGGCCAAGGGCCGGGCCGGTGTGGCGCTGCTCGCTCGGCGCGAGCCTGACGCGGTGCGTACCGGGTTCGGGGCGGCGGAGTTCGACGGCTCCGGCCGTTATCTGGAGGCGGACCTGCCGGGCCTGACGGTCGCCAGCCTCTACCTGCCCTCGGGCGAGGTCGGCACCGAGCGGCAGGACGAGAAGGAGCGCTTCATGGCCGCCTTCCTGCCCTACCTCAAGGAGCTGCGCGAGCGCGCCGCCGCCGACGGGCGCGAGGTGCTGGTCTGCGGCGACTGGAACATCGCGCACCAGGAGGCGGACCTGAAGAACTGGAGGGCGAACCGGCGGAACGCCGGGTTCCTGCCCGAGGAACGCGCCTGGCTCTCCCGGGTGCTCGACCGGGGCGACGGCGGCTACGTGGACGTGGTGCGGCGGCTGCACCCGGACCAGGCGGGCCCGTACTCCTGGTGGTCCTACCGGGGCCGCGCGTTCGACAACGACTCCGGGTGGCGCATCGACCTGCTCGCGGCCACGGCCGGGCTGGCCGACCGCTGCGTCAAGGCGTACGTGGAGCGGGCCGCCACGCACGAGGAGCGCTGGAGCGACCACGCCCCGGTGACGGCCGTCTTCGACCGCTGACCCGCAGGCCGCGGGGCCGCCGGGGTGCCGCGGCGGCCCCGCGGCGGCCCGGTGGGGTCAGCCGGCGACGAAGCTGGGGCGCGGGCGGAAGCCGGCCGCCCGGTAGCAGTCGTCGATCAGGGTCATGGTCCGCACCGCGTCCTCCGGGTCCAGCGGCAGTGCCGTGCCCTCCCGCAACCGGGCCGCGAAGGCGTCGAGCTGGTACGCGTAGGTGCTGCGCCGACCCAGTTCCTCGGTCCGGGTGCCGGCCGCGGTCGTGATCTCCACCCGGTCGTCCAGGTCGGGCTGGATCCAGTTCAGTGCCCGTGCCTCGCCCGCGGAACCGGTGATCCGCAACTCCCAGCGGACGGCGTCGCCCGCCATGTTGCAGCGCGCGGAGGCGGTGGCGCCGCCGGGGAACTCCAGCTCCGCGTCGAGCCACTCGTCCACCCCGGGGCAGTCGGCCCGCTCGCCGCCGCTGGCCGCGACCAGCTTCGGGGCGCCGCCGCCCCAGGGGGCGAGCCGGCGGACCGCGTGCAGGCTGTAGCAGCCGATGTCCATGACGGCGCCGCCGGCCAGCTCCAGCGACCAGCGCGGGTCGCCTTCGGCGGGCGCCGGCATCGCCATCGACACCTCGACGTGGCGCAGTCCGCCCAGTTCGCCGGTATCCAGCAGCTCGTGCAGACGCCGGGTGACGGGGTGGAACAGGTAGTGGAACCCCTCCATCACCACCACCCCGGCGGCCTCCGCGGCGTCCCGCACGTCGGCGGCCTCGGCCGCGTTGCTGGCCGAGGGCTTCTCGGTCAGCACGTGCTTGCCCGCCCGGACCGCCGCGAGGTTCCACGGCCCGTGCAGGGCGTTGGCGAGCGGGTTGTACACGGCCTCCACCTCGGGGTCGGCCAGCAGGTCGGTGTAGGACTCCAGCACCCGCTCCACGCCGTGCTTCGCGGCGAACGCCTCCGCACGGCCGCGGTCGCGCGCGGCCACCGCCACGAGCCGGTGGCCGGTGAGCCGGGCGGGGGCGACGAGCGCCTTCTCGGCGATCCGGGACGCGCCGAGGACGCCGATGCGCAGGGGTTCCATCCGAGCTGCTCCCTCATGGGTTCCGTCGCTGTCGCGGCGACCGGGCGCGGTGCCCCGACCGGGCCCATGGTAGATCAGGCGTTCCCGGGCGGATCGGCCTCGGCCGCTGCCCGCGGGCTGCGGCCCTCCTGGCCGCGCAGCCAGTCGTCCACCGCGGTGCGGACCCTGCGGTCGAGCGCCATGGCCAGTTCCGCGTCCACGACCTGCTTGGCGTACGGGCGGAGCTGCTGTACGGAGGCGGCGACGGCCTCCGGCTCGCGTCCGGTCTCCAGCAGCCGGGTGCGGATCAGCTCGGCGAAGACGGTGGCGATGGCCTCCACGTGGGTGCGCACGTCCCGGCCCACGTCCAGCACCGCGGACAGCGGGACGCCCTCGTGGACCAGGGCCGAGGAGGCCTCCAGGAGACGGCGGCTGACATGGACGAGGTGGTCGCCCTCGACGGCGAGGTAACCGAGGTCCAGGGAAGCGGAGAGGTTCTGCGTCGAGTCGTCGCCGGGGAACCAGCCGGCCAGCTCCTCCGGGGTGAGGCGCACCGGCGTCTCCTCGGAGAAGGAGGGGGTCAGGGTGTCGCCGAGGCCGAGGAGTTCGGCCGCGCTGCGGGAGTCGCGCCCCTTCTCGAAGGCGGCCAGCAGTTCGGCGATCCCGCCGAGGGTGTGGCCGCGGGCCAGCAGGGCGCCGATGGTGCGCAGCCGGGCCAGGTGGTGCGCGTCGTACCAGGCGATCCGGCCGTCGCGGCGGGGCGGCGGCAGCAGTCTCCGCTCCCGGTAGAAGCGGAGTGTCCGGGGGGTGATGCCGGCTGCCTCGGCCAGTTCGGCCGCCCGGTACTCGCGTCCCGCGGGCTCCTCGCGCTGCGCGGCCGCTGCCGTGCCGGGGGAGGACCGGTCGCCTCTCGCGGGCCGGTGATCGCTGTTCTGTTCGGTATCGCCCACCCGGCCAGCCTACGGGCTGCCCCACGCTTCCCGGCGGGCGTACGGGTTCCGGGAGGGAGGTGCAACCGGTGGTAACTTTTCGCCCCCGCCCCCTCCCCGTCGGTAGAGAGCTGTCCTACGCTGCAACCGTGCCAGTGATTACTGGCGCGTTTGGGCGACCTCGGGAGGCGGCGTGACCGAGTACGAGCGCGAGCACGTGCGGGTGGCGGTGATCGGCAGCGGCTTCGGCGGCCTGGGCGCGGCGGTCCGGCTCCGCAGGACCGGTGTGACGGACTTCGTGGTGCTGGAGCGCAGAGAGGCGGTCGGCGGCACCTGGCACGACAATACCTATCCGGGCTGCGCCTGCGACGTGCCCTCGCACCTCTACTCGTTCTCCTTCGCCCTCAACCCGCGGTGGCCGCGCAGCTTCTCCGGGCAGGAGCACATCAGGGCCTACCTGGAGCACGTCACCGACCGGTTCGGGCTGCGCCCGCACCTGCGCTTCGGCTGCGAGGTCCAGCAGGCCGCCTGGGACGGCGAGGAGCTGCGCTGGGTGGTGGAGACCAGCCGCGGCACCCTGACCGCGGACGTGCTGGTCTCCGCGACCGGTCCGCTCTCCGACCCCAGCATTCCGGCCATCCCCGGTCTGGAGGGGTTTGAGGGCAAGGTGTTCCACTCGGCCCAGTGGGACCACGACTACGACCTGCGCGGCAAGCGGGTCGCGGTGATCGGGACCGGGGCCTCCGCCATCCAGATCGTCCCGGCGATCCAGCCGCTGGTGGAGCGGCTCACCCTCTTCCAGCGCACCCCGGCCTGGATCATGCCGCGGGTGGACCGCCGGATCACCGCGCCCGAGCAGTGGGTCCACGCCCGCTTCCCGGCGACCCGCAGGCTCCGCCGCAGGCTGCTGTGGACGGTGCGGGAACTCCAGGTCGGGGCGTTCACCCAGCGCACCGGGCTGCTGCGGGCCGTGGAGCGGCTGGCGAGGAGGCATCTCGAACGGGCGGTGGACGATGCCGGCCTGCGTCGCCGCCTCACCCCCGACTACCGCATCGGTTGCAAGCGCATCCTGCTGTCCAACGGCTTCTATCCGGCGCTTATCCGGGAGAACACCGAACTGGTCGCCTCCGGCCTCCGCGAGGTCAGGGGCAGCACCCTGGTCGCCGCCGACGGGACCGAGGCCGAGGTGGACGCGATCGTCTTCGGTACCGGGTTCCATGTCACGGACATGCCCATCGCCGAGCGGGTGAGGGGCGCCGACGGCCGAACGCTCGCCGAGGCGTGGTCGGGCGGCATGGAGGCACTGCGCGGCACCGGCGCCGCCGGATTTCCCAACTTCCTGACGATCATCGGACCGAACACCGGGCTGGGCAACAGCTCGATGATCCTGATGATCGAGGCACAGCTCGCCTACCTCGGGGACTTCCTGGGCAAGCTGGACCGACTGGGCGGCCGGGCCGCCCTCGACCCCCTGCCCGAGGCGGTGACGGCCTGGAACGACTTCGTCCAGCAGCGGATGCGCCGCACGGTGTGGAAGACCGGCGGGTGCGAGAGCTGGTACCTGGACGCGAACGGCCGGAACAGCACCATCTGGCCCGGCACCACCGCCGAGTTCCGCAGGGCCACCGCGGAGGCACGGCTCACGGAGCACCGGGTGCTGCGCCCGCCCGCCCCCGGTGCGGCGACCGTCCCCCGCAATGCGGCCGCCCCCGGCACGGCGCCCGCACGCACCGGCACCGGCGACGGCACCGGCAAGGAGACCGCGGCATGACCAGACACCCGCACGTCCTCACCGGCCCGTTCGCACCACCCGCACCGGCCTCCGAGCTCACCGTCCGCTCCGCGGACGGAACCTCGCTGCACGTCGAGGTGCACGGGCCGTCCGAGGGTCCGACGGTGGTGCTCGTCCACGGCTGGACCTGCTCCACCGCCTTCTGGTCCCCGGTGGTCCGGCGGCTGACCGGCACCGGCCACCGGGTCGTCCTCTACGACCAGCGCGGCCACGGACGCTCCCCGGCCGGCTCCGGCGAGCGGGCCGCCGTGTGCAGCACCTACGCACTCGAGGACGACCTCTGCGCGGTCCTGGACGCCACCCTCTCCGAGCGCGAGCGGGCCGTGCTCGGGGGGCACTCGATGGGCGGCATGACGCTCATGGCCGCGGCCGGACGGCCGCAGCTGCGCGAGCACGCCGCCGCGCTCCTGCTGTGCAGCACCGGCGCCCGCCGGCTGCTCGCCGAGTCCCGGGTGCTGCCGCTCCGCTCGGCGCGCGGCAGGACCCGCGCCCACCGGCTGGTGCTCGGCTCCCCGATGCCGCTCGGACCGGTCACCGCCCTGTCCCGGCGCCTGCTGCGGTACGCCACCATGGGCCCGGGCGCCACCGCAGAGCAGATCGAGGCCTGCGCCCGGATCGTCCACGCGTGCCCGAGCCGGGTCCGGCGCGCCTGGAGCGCGGTGCTCGGCGCCCTCGACCTGGCGGCGAAGGTCCCCGGGCTGACGGTGCCGACGGCGGTGGTCGTCGGCAGCCGGGACCGGCTCACCCCGCCGATGCACGCCCGCGAACTGGCCACGGCGCTCCCGCACTGCACCGCCCTGCACGAACTGCCCGGCGCCGGGCACATGACCCCGATCGAGGAGCCGGACGCGGTCGCGGACGTGCTGCTCGGCCTCACGAAAGCCCACCTGGGCCGGTCCGGCCGCGTACGGCCGCTCACCCGCCCGTCGAAGGAGACCTCGTGACCCGGTGGGACTGCACAGGACAGGTCGTCGTGGTGACAGGCGCGGCCCGTGGGGTCGGGGCGCTGCTGGCCGAGCGGCTGGCGGCCCGCGGCGCGCGGATCGCGCTGCTCGGCCTCGAACCGCAGGAGCTGCGGCGGGTCGCCGCGTCGCTCGACCGGGCACACGGCGACGGGACCGCCGCACCGTGGCACGTCGATGTCACCGACCACGTAACGATGGAGCGGGTCGCGGCCGAGGTCGCGACCCACTTCGGCCGGGTGGACACCGTGGTCGCCAACGCGGGAGTGGCGCTCGGGGGGCCCTTCGCCGACTCCGACCCCGCCGCCTGGCGCCGGGTGATCGAGGTCAACCTGGTCGGCGGGGCGGTCACCTGCCGGGCGTTCCTGCCGGCGCTCGCGGAGTCGCGCGGCTACTTTCTCCAGATCGCCTCGCTGGCGGCCGTCACCCCAGCCCCGATGATGACGGCCTACTGCGCGTCGAAGTCCGGAGCGGAGGCCTTCGCGCACAGTCTGCGGGCCGAGGTCGGCCACCGCGGGGTCCGGGTCGGCGTGGGCTACCTGAGCTGGACCGACACCGACATGGTGCGCGGCGCGGATCAGGACGACGTCCTGCGGGACGTGCGCGGCAGCCTGCCGTGGCCGACGAACCGGACGTACCCGCTGGGCCCGGCCGTCGACCGGATCGTCGCCGGCCTCGAACGGCGCGCACCGCATGTATACGCCCAGTGGTGGCTGCGCGGCATGCAGGCGGTCCGCGGTGGCCTGCCGTCGGTCGTCGGGGTGCTGGGCCGGCGGGAGATGGCGAGGATCGCCCCACGGCTGGCGGCGGCCGGCGGAGTGCGCCGCGGGCTGGTCGGTGCGGGTGGCGCGGCGGACGAGCAGGAGTGCGGCGGCAGCCGGCCCGGGCGCGACGGCAGTCACTGACCGCGCCTGAGGGGCGCGCCTCCCGCGGGAGGCGCGCCCCTCAGGCGCGCGGGAGCCGACCGGCGGACGGCGCGGCGGTGACTGCGCCCACCGCCCGGGGCGGCCCCGGGCGGTGGGCTCAGCGCTCGTCCCACTTGTCGCGCATGTCGTCCATCCGGTCCTCGGCCTCCGGGCGCTGGTCCTCGACCTTGTCCTTCATGCCGGAGTCGGACTTCTTGCCGCCGCGGTCCTTCATGGCGGCCTTCGCCTTGTCGGCCGCCTCCTGCGCCTTGTCCCTGAACTGGTCTGCCATGCCCATGGGGGTCACTCCCTGGTCTGCGAGGGTCTGCGGATCGGACTCCGACCAGGGTGACACGGTATGGCAAACGCCGCATTTCGGGTGCAGAGGCTCGGGGTGCCGTGCCTCCCGCTCACTCGTCGGCCCCGTCGGACGGCGAGCGGGGCGGGAGCGCGGGGCGACGGCGGTCCGGCACCGTGCGGTAGTCCGGAGGTGTCCGGGGCGGGTGGCGCTCCAGCAGGTCGAGCGCGGTGCGCACGGCGGTGCTCAGCACCCGGTAACGTCCCTCGGCCCAGTCCAGCGGAGTGCGCTCCGCCTCGATGTCCGGGTCCACGCCGTGGTTCTCCACGTCCCAGCCGTATTCCTCGAACCAGGCCGCGTTCATCGGGACGGTGAGGACCGTCCCGTCGCCGAGACGGTGCCGGCCGGTCGTCCCGACCACTCCGCCCCAGGTGCGGGTGCCCACCACCGGTCCGAGCCCGAGCAGCCGGAACGCGGCGGTGATCATGTCCCCGTCCGAAGAGGTGGCCTCGTCGGCGAGCGCCACCACCGGTCCGCGCGGCGCGTCCCCGGCGTACGAGACGGGCTGGGCGTTACGGGTGAGGTCCCAACCGAGGATCGTCCGGGTGAGCTTCTCGATCACCAACTCGCTGATGTGCCCCCCGGCGTTGCCCCGGACGTCCACGATCAGCGCAGGCCTGGAAACCTCCATCCGCAGGTCGCGGTTGAACTGGGCCCACCCGGAGCCGCCCATGTCGGGGATGTGCAGATAACCGCACCGGCCGCCGCTCAGCTCCCGCACCACCCGGCGGCGGCTGGCCACCCAGTCCTGGTAGCGCAGCGGCCGTTCGTCGATCAGCGGGACGACCGCGATCCGGCGCGGAGGGCCGCGGCCCTCCGCGGTGCGGAAGGTCAGCTCCACGGTGGTGCCGCCGGCGGCGGCCAGCAGCGGACCGGGGCCGGCCACCGGGTCCACCGGGCGGCCGTCGACCTGGAGCAGGGCGGCTCCCTCCCGGATGCCCGATCCGGCCAGCGGCGACCGGGCCCGGGAGTCGGACGAGTCGCCGGGCAGGATGCGGGCCACCTGCCAGTGGCCGTCCCTGGCGCGGGTGAAGTCGGCGCCCAGCATCCCGATCGGGCGCTGGTGGTGGGGCGGGCCCTCGTTGCGCCGGGCGGGCGCGACGTAGGCGTGCGAGGTGCCGAGCTCGCCGAGCAGCTCGCGCAGCAGGTCGGCGAACTCGTCCGGTGAGGCGACCCGCTCCACCAGCGGCCGGTACTGGTCCAGGACGGCGTCCCAGTCGATGCCGCACATCGAGGGCTCCCAGAAGTAGGCCCGGGTGATCCGACCGGCCTCCGCGAAGGCCCCCCGCCACTCCGCCGCGGGGTCCGTCTCGTGCAAAATGCGGCGCAGGTCGAGGTGGACCGTCGAGTCGCCGTCGGCCGGTTCGTTCGCGGGGACCGCGCCGAGATCGCCGCCGTCATTGACCACCAGCCGGGTGCCGTCCCCGCTTACTGCGAACCAGTCCACGTCGCTGGTGAGCTCGGTGCGCTTGGCGCGCACCAGGTCGAAGTGCTCCAGGGTGGGGCGGCCGGAGGTATCGGCCGGGTTGGCGAAGGTCTCGCCCAGCGCTCCCGAGATCGGGTAGCGCAGCCAGAGCAGGCCGCCGCCCGCCACCGGGCGTAGCGCGGAGTACTTCGACGCCGTGACCGGGAACGGCGTCACCCTGCTGGCCAGGCCCTCCGCCTCGACCGTGACGGTGCCCTCCGCGTTCGCCGGCGCGGACGCGGGCACGGGGTCCAGGCCGCCGGCCGCGGGACGGCCCTCGGGGGAGAGCGCGAACGGCGAGGGGGTCGCCGAGGACAGCGGCACCAGGTAAGGGCGGCAGCCGAGCGGGAAGGAGAGGTCGCCGGTGTGCACGTCGTACACCGGGTCGAAGCCGCGCCAGGACAGGAAGGCCAGGTAGCGCCCGTCCCGGGTGAAGACCGGCTGCTCGTCCTCGAAACGGCCGTCGGTGACGTCCAGGATCCGCTGGTCCGAGATCCGGGCGATCCGGATCTGCCGCAGCGAGCGGCCGATCCCCGGGTGGGCCCAGGCCAGCCACCGCGAGTCCGGCGAGAACGCCAAGTCGTGCACCGGCCCGTTGACGGAGGTGATCAGCTCGACGACGTCCTCGGAGTCCTCGGTGCTCGCGGTGTGCTCCGCGTCCCCGGTGCGGGCCTCGGCCGTCCCGTCCGGCTCCCCGGCCTCGGCCGTCCCGTCCGGGTCGGCTGACCCGGCCGTCTCCGCGGGGACCGGGACGAGCAGCAGCCGCCCGTCGTGGGTGGCCACCGCCATCGTCCGTCCGTCCGGTGCCGCGACCAGCTCGTGCACCCGGCCCAGTCGTCCGGCGGCCAGCCGCCGGGGTGCTTCGCACCCGGTGGCCCGGGGGAGCCGGGCGACCTCCAGCGCGTCCCGACCGGCCGCGTCGGTGACGTAGGCGATCCGGCCGCTGTCGCCGAGTATCTCCGGGTACCGGACCCGGACGCCGGGGGTGTCGGTGATGGTGCGCGCGGGGCCGTCGCGGTGCGTCAGCCAGTACAGGCTGCCGCGCACGCACACCGCGCTCGCCCGGCCGGTGGTGTCGACGGCGAGCGAGTCCAGGTGGGCCGCCGCGGGCACCTGGTAGCGGCGCCGCCCGGTGCGCGGTCCGCCCAGCCGCACGTCGAGACGGCGCGACCGAGCTCCGGGGGAGAGGTCGTCCACCAGCCACAGCTCTCCGGCGCACTGGTAGACGATGCGCCGGCCGTCGCAGGAGGCGTTCCGCGCGTAGAAGTCGTCGTGGTCGGTGTGCCGCCGCAATCCGGTGCCGTCCTCCCGGCTGGAGTAGAGATTGCCGACGCCCTCGTGGTCGGACAGGAAGGCGATCCGCAGCTCGGAGCCGTGCCGCACGGGCATCGGGGAGTCCAGGTGGCCGGCCAGGCCGGGGAGCAGCCGGACCCCGTGCCACCAGAGCCGACCCCGGGCGCCGCCGCGGTAGCGCTTCCACGCGGCGGGTTCATGCGGCGGTTTCCCGGTCAGCAGCAAGGTCCTGCGCTCGCCGCGGTGCTCCGCGACGGCGATGTCCGCGCAGGGACCCCAGGGCAGCCGTCCGCCGGGGCTCCCGTCGGTGGGGAGCCGGTACGCCCAGGTGAAGTACGAGAAGGGCTGGCCGTGCGAGGCGACGGCCAGGACGTCGCTGCGGCCCTCGCGGTCAGGGGGCGTCCACCCGCACACCCGGGTGTCCGGGGCGCCCCAGTGGGTCAGTTGCCGCGCGGGGCCGCCCTCGACGGGGACGAGGTGGACCTCCGGGTCGAGGCTCCGCCAACTGGTGAAGGCGATCTGGCTGCCGTCCGGGGAGAAGCGCGGGGGTCCGGTCCGGGTCCGGTCGGCGGTCAGCCGCCAGGCCCTGCACGGTGCTGTGCCCGGTTCGGGGAGTGGGGCCACCCAGAGGTCGTCCTCGGAGGTGAAGCAGAGCAGGTCGTCGTGGAGGTGCGGGTACCGGAGATATGCGCCATCGCTCACCCGTCCCATGGTTCGGGTGCCGGATGTGCGGGGCAAGTCGTGATCGTGCTGTTCGCGCCGGGCGCGCGGCCGGATACGGCGGCTGCGCCGGGGCCGCGCCGGGGGGCTTGGCACGGCGGTCGGTGCGCGGTGCGCGCATCGCTACGGGGGCGTGCGGTGGAGCGTGTGCGCGGGAGAGCAATCGTGGCGGGCGTCCGGTCGGGGGCCGGTGTCAGACCTCGCGGAGCAGTTCGGCGAGGAGTCTGTCGATGCCCCGGTCGCCGTCCTCCTCGCCGAGGGGCACCAGGTCGTAGCTGCGCAGCAGGAAGCGGCGCAGTTCGGCGCTGTCGAACTCGATCACGGCCATGCCCGCGTCGGCGTGCAGCTCCACGACCGTGGCGCCGCGACCGTCCGGGCGGATCCGCACGTCACCGGGTCCGGCCGGTCCGGCCAGGCCCTCCTCCAGCAGGTCGCGGCCGAAGAACCAGACCGTCTCCTCGCCGTTCAGTGCACCCTCGCCCGGGAAGACGAGCTGGACGGCGATCGGGTCCCCGGTGTCGTAGCGCAAGCGCACCACCATCGTGCGCCCGCTGGGCGCGCTGATCAGCCGCGCCTCCACGGGCTGTTCCAGGTCTGCCGGCATCGCTCCTCCTTCGCTGGAATTCCTTCTCTTCCTTACGACCCGTAGGACGCCGCTTTCATTGCAGTTCTCACCACGATCGGGGTGTGAACTACCTCACATTCGCGCGGGTGCGGTGTCGATAAGCCGTAGGAAGGGGCGAAGGGTGCGAAGGGGAGCAAGGGCGTATTCGCGCGCATCGGGGCGCCGCGCTCCGGGTGCCGCCGGGGGCGTGGACGCGGCGCCCCGGCGCCGCGACACCCGGTGCGACTCGGGCGCTGCTCCGTGTGATGCGCTCTTGCACATGACTTGCAGGTGGTGCCTATCATCCTCCGATCGTATTTTCGCGCCCGGAGAGGCCAGTCACCCATGCATGTACCCGACGGATTCTTCAACGCCCCCGTCTCGGTTGCGACCGGGGTGGTCGCCGCGACGGCAGTCGCGGTCTCGCTGCGCGGCGCCCGTCGTGAACTGGACGAGAGGGTCAGCCCGCTGGCCGGCCTGGTGGCGGCCTTCGTCTTCGCCGTCCAGATGCTCAACTTCCCCGTCGGGGCGGGCACCAGCGGCCATCTGATGGGGGGAGCGCTGGCCGCGATCCTGGTCGGGCCCTACACCGGAGTCCTGTGCCTCACCGTGGTGCTGCTGATGCAGGCCCTGCTCTTTGCCGACGGCGGCCTGACGGCCCTCGGTACGAACGTCACCCTGCTCGGTGTGGTGGCCGTCGGCGTCGGCTACCCGCTGTTCCGGCTGCTCGCCCGGGTCCTGCCGCGCGGCCGGCGCTCGTTCACGGCGGCCTCCTTCGTCGCCGCTCTCGTCTCGGTGCCGGTGGCGGCCGTGGTCTTCACGGTGCTGTTCGCTCTCGGCGGCACGGCCGACGTCTCACTCGGCACGGTCTTCGCGGCGATGGTCGGAGTGCACACCGCCATCGGTATCGGTGAGGCCGTGATCACCGCGCTGACCGTCGGGGCGGTGCTCGCCGTCCGGCCCGACCTGGTGTACGGCGCCCGCGGGCTGCTGCACACCCCGCTGGTGCTGCGTACCGCTTCCGGCGGGACCGTCCCCGCCCCGACGGCGGAACTGGCCGGGTCGGAACCGGCCGCTCCCGGGAGCGCGGCCGGGGACACGGGGCGGGCCGGGCGCCGGAGCATCCGGCCGCTCTGGCTGGGCGGGCTGGCCGCCGCCCTGGTCTGCGCGGGCGTGGTGAGCTTCTACGCCTCCCAGGAGCTGGACGGGTTGGAGCGGGTCTCGACCGACAACGGATTCATCGACCGGGCCGAGGACCACGGGCTCGCCGACTCCCCGCTGGCCGACTACGGCATCCGCGACATGGCGAACGAGCGGCTCTCCGGTGGCCTGGCCGGCGTCATCGGCGTCGGGGCCACGCTCGCCGTCGGCACCGGGATCGCCGTGGCGGTCCGCCGCCGCAACGCGGGCGGGACGGACGCGGACCGCGGCGCCGTCGGCGCCGGGACGGACGGGGACGCCGGTGCCCCGCCCAGCGGCCGGGGCGGGTCGGCGGAGTCCGCCGACCGGACCTGAGATGGGCGGCGGAGGCGGACACGCCCACAAGCTGTACCGGCACGGGACCTCACCGGTGCACCGGCTCCCGGCGCACTGCAAGCTCGTCGGTGTCCTCGGCTTCGTGCTGTGCGTGGTGGCGACCCCGCGGGAGGCGGTGTGGGCCTTCGGCGGCTACGCCCTGCTTCTGGC
This sequence comes from Streptomyces sp. TAA040, assembly GCF_000424845.1. Lineage (NCBI taxonomy): Bacteria > Bacillati > Actinomycetota > Actinomycetes > Kitasatosporales > Streptomycetaceae > Streptomyces > Streptomyces sp. TAA040. The sequence goes on from NZ_AUKR01000009.1 coordinate 65,701, forward strand.
CCTGGTCGCCGCGGCGGCGCGGGTGCCGCCCGGTTTCCTGCTCTCCCGGATGCTCATCGAGGTGCCCTTCGTCACCTTCGCGGTGCTGCTGCCGTTCGTGGCGGACGGCCCGCAGGTGGAGTGGTTCGGCGTCCCGCTCAGCGAGTCGGGCCTGTGGGGGGCTTGGAACATCCTGGCCAAGGGCACGCTCGGGGTGGCGTCCTCGGTGTTGCTGGCCGCCACCACCGACGTCCGCGCCCTGTTGCTGGGGCTGCAACGCCTCCGGCTGCCGCCGCTGCTCGTCGAGATCGCCTCCTTCATGATCCGGTACGGCGACGTCGTGACCGGTGAGTTGCGCCGGATGCGGATCGCCCGGCACTCCCGCGGGTTCACCGCCCGCGGCCCGCGCAACTGGGCGGTCCTGGCGAAGACGGCGGGAGCGCTGTTCATCCGTTCCTACGAACGTGGGGAGCGGGTGCACCTGGCCATGGTGAGCCGCGGCTACCGCGGCAGCATGCCGGTGCCGGACGCCGTACCCGCCTCCGGCCGCCAGTGGGGCACCGCGGTCTCGCTGCCGTTGGGAGCTCTCGCGGTGTGCGTGGTGGGATGGCTGACGTGACCCCGCACCGTGATCCCGCGCCCCCGCCCGACTCCGCGTCTGCTTCCGGCGCCGCGCCCGGTCCTGTGGCGGCCGCCGGGCCGCCTGCCTCCCTGGCGGTGGCCGGGCTCGCCTACGCCTACCCCGACGGTCACCAGGCGCTCTTCGGGGTCGACCTGACCGTGCGGCGCGGGGAGCGGGTGGCCCTCCTCGGGCCCAACGGCGCCGGCAAGACGACGCTGGTGCTGCATCTCAACGGCATCCTGACCGCCGGCGCCGGGACGGTCGCCGTGGCCGGGCTGCCGGTGGCCAAGGTCCACCTGGCCGAGATCCGGCGCCGGGTGGGCATCGTCTTCCAGGACCCCGACGACCAGCTCTTCATGCCCACCGTCCGGGAGGACGTGGCCTTCGGGCCCGCCGCCGCCGGGATGCGCGGACCGGAGCTGGACGCCCGGGTGCGGGAGGCACTGGAGAGGGTCGGGATGGCCGACGCCGCCGACCGTCCCCCGCACCACCTCTCCTACGGCCAGCGTCGACGTGTCGCGGTGGCGACGGTGCTGGCGATGCGCCCGGAGATCCTCGTCCTGGACGAACCCTCCTCGAACCTCGACCCGGCCTCCCGCCGCGAACTCGCCGACGTGCTGCGGTCGCTGGACGTCACCGTGCTCATGGTCACCCACGACCTGCCCTACGCGCTGGAACTCTGCCCGCGCTCGGTCGTGCTCAGCGACGGGGTGATCGCCGCGGACGGCACCACCCGCGAACTGCTCGAGGACACCGCACTGCTGCGCGCCCACCGGTTGGAACTCCCCTTCGGCTTCGACCCGACGGCCCTCCCGCTGCCCGGCCGCTGAGCGGGCCGGCGCCGAACGGGCCGGCGCCGCCGGGGCGTTCGTCCGGCGGGCGGTACGCGCCGCGCCGCGCCCGGACCCGGTACACCGCTCCGGTGCCGGACGTAGGACGATGGGCGGAGCAATACCAGCACTCGTCGTCGAGCAGGAGCGGAAGCACAGTGGCAAACGTCCAGGGCACGGTGGCGGACGGTTTCGAACCGGTCCGGGACGCATTCCGGCGCAACCTCACCGAGCGCGGCGACCGGGGCGCCGCGCTCTCCGTCTACCGGGACGGCCGACCGGTCGTCGATCTCTGGGGCGGCCTCGCCGATGCGGAGGCGGGCACGCCCTGGCAGGCGGACACCGTGCAGGTCATGCGCTCGGCCACCAAGGGCCCGGCCGCCGCCGTCCTGCACCTGCTGCACCAGCGCGGCCTGCTCGACCCGGACGCACCCGTCGGCACCTACTGGCCGGAGTTCAAGGCCGCGGGAAAGGAACGGGTACTCGTTCGCCAACTGCTCTCGCACCGCGCCGGCCTGCCGGTGCTCGACCAGCCGCTCAGCCCGGCCGAGGCGATCGACGGGGTCAGCGGCCCCCGCGCCGTCGCCGCCCAGGCGCCGGCCTGGGAGCCGGGCACCGCGCACGGCTACCACCCGCACACCTACGGCTGGTTGCTCGGCGAACTCGTGCTGCGGGTTACCAGCGTCCCGCTCGGCCGCTGGTTCGCCGAGCAGGTGGCCCGCCCGCTCGACCTCGACCTCTGGCTGGGCCTGCCCGACGCGGAGGCCCACCGGATCGGCCGGCTCAGCGAGGTGCCGGCCCCGCAGGCGCCGGCGGGCCAGGGCCTGCGGGTGCGTCCCAAGCGTACGGTGGCCGAGGCGTGGGAGGACCCAAAGTCGCTGACCCGGCGCGCCTTCGGCGCCGTCGAGCCGCGGTTCGACGAGAACGAGACGCACTACCGGGCGGCCGGACTCGCCGCCTCCGGCGGCGTCGGAACCGCCCGCTCCCTCGCCCGCTTCTACGCCGCGCTCATCGGACCCGTCGCCGGCCGCCGGCTGTACACCCCCGCGACCGTCACCGCCGCCCGCACCGAGGAGTCCGTCGGACCCGACCGGGTGCTGGTCGTCGCCACCCGTTTCGGCCTCGGCTACATGCTGCACAGTGCCGCCTCGCCGCTGCTCTCCGACGGGTCCTTCGGCCACCCCGGCCGGGGCGGCTCCCTCGGCTTCGCCGACCCGGACCACGGGATCGCTTTCGGCTATCTCACCGGGTCGATGCAGAAGTCCGTCACCTCCGACCCCCGGGCCCAGGCGCTCGTCCGCGCCCTGCGGGACTGCCTCCCCCGGAGCTGAGCCCTGCCCGCGACGGGCCGAGCCCCCCGCAGTCGCTCCGCCGGGGCGCCCCCGCCGGGCACCCCGGCGGAGCGCGTCAGGCCCCGGAGGGCGCGAGGAGAGCGGCGCCGGGGGCGGGTCCCGAGGCGGTACGGACGGTGCGGCAGGTGCCCGACGTCTCCAGCGTTGCGGCCACCTCGGCTGCCGTCCCGGCGTCCGCGGCCAGGAAGGCGCAGGTCGGACCAGATCCGGAGACCAGCCCGGCCGACGCCCCGGCGGCCTTCCCCGCCGCCAGCGTCGCCGCCAGCGACGGCCGCAGCGAGAGTGCGGCCGACTGGAGGTCGTTGCTCAGCACGGCCGCGAGCCGGTGGACGTCCCCGTCCCTCAGCGCGTCCAGCAGGGCGGGGGAGGGCTCCGGGTCGGGCACCGGCCGCTCGGCGGCAAGCCGGTCGAACTCCCGGTACACCGCGGGGGTGGAGAGGCCGCCGTCGGCGACCGCGAACACCCAGTGGAACTCCCCGGCGACCGGCAGCGGCGTGAGCAGGTCGCCGCGACCGCGGCCCAGGGCCGCCCCGCCGACCAGGGAGAACGGCACGTCCGAACCCAGCTCGGCGCACATCTCCAGCAGCTCGTCCCGGGAGGCGCCGGTGTCCCAGAGCGCGTCGCACGCCAGCAGCGCCCCGGCCGCGTCCGCGCTGCCCCCGGCCATGCCCCCGGCGACCGGGATGTCCTTGGCGATGTGCAGCGAGACGTCCGGCCGGAATCCGTACCGCGTGGCCAGCAGGTCCGCCGCCCGGGCCGCGAGGTTGCTGCCGTCCAGTGGCACCTGCGCGGCGTCCGGCCCGGAGCACGTCACCCGGACGCCGCCCGGGTCCCGTGCGGCGGAGGTGGCGGTCACCTCGTCGTACAGGCCGACGGCGAGGAACACGTTCGCCAGGCCGTGGAAGCCGTCCGGGCGGGCGGACCCCACCCCGAGCTGCACATTGACCTTGGCGGGCACCCGTGCGGTACGGCTCGTCATCCGGCTGCTCCCCGGTTCGGCGGTACGGCGCCCGGTGCGTCCGGCGCGCCTGTTGCGGCCCCCGCGGCCCCCGCGGCCCCCGCGGCCCCCGCGGCCCCCGCGGCCCCGGCGGTGCCCGGTGCCGCCGCGCCGCGGGCGGTGCCGGCCCGGCGGCGGCCGCCACGGGTCGGCGGGGCGTCCGCCCGGTCGGGACGGTGCTCGGCGACGGCCGCGAACTCCGCCACCGTCAGCTCCTCCCCGCGGGCCCGCGGGGACACCCCGGCGGCGAGCAGCGCCCCCTCGGCGGCGGCCGCCGAACCGGCCCAGCCGGCCAGCGCCGCCCGCAGCGTCTTGCGCCGCTGGGCGAAGGCCGCGTCCACCAGCGCGAACACCTCCTCACGGGAGGCGGCGGTGCGCGGCGGTTCGCGGCGCGCCAGGAAGACCAGCCCGGAGTCCACGTTCGGCGCCGGCCAGAAGACCTTCCGGCCGATGGACCCCGCCCGGCTGACCTCCGCGTACCAGCCGGCCTTCACCGACGGCACCCCGTACACCTTGGACCCGGGTGCGGCGGCCAGCCGGTCGGCCACCTCGGCCTGCACCATCACCAGCGTCCGCTCGATGCTCGGGAACGCCGCGAGCATGTGCAGCAGGACCGGCACGGCCACGTTGTAGGGCAGGTTGGCCACCAGCGTGGTGGGCGGCCGGCCGGGCAGCGCGTCGACGCGCATCGCGTCGCCGTGCACCAGCGCGAACCGGTCGGCGCGCTGTGGAAGCCGGGCCGCGACGGTGGCCGGCAGCGCCGCCGCCAGCACCTCGTCGATCTCCACCGCGACGACCCGCTCCGAGGACTCCAGCAGCGCCAGTGTCAGCGATCCCAGTCCCGGGCCGACCTCCACCACGGTGTCGTCCGGCCGGACCCCGGCGGTCCGGACGATCCGCCGGACGGTGTTGGGGTCGATGACGAAGTTCTGACCGCGCTGCTTCGTCGGCCGCACGTCCAGCGCGGCGGCCAGCTCGCGGACGTCGGCGGGACCGAGCAGCGGGCCCGGTTCCTCGGGCGCGGTGTCGGGGGCGGTGCTCACCCGTGCAGTTTACGGCCGCACACCGGCCACGGACTCGCCCCCCGGCGCACGTACAGTTTCTTGGCCCGGAACGTCTGCTCGGCGGCCGGGGCGTCCTGCGGCAGACCGCTGCCGCCCAGGCTCTGCCAGGTCCGCACGTCGAACTGGTAGAGGCCGCCGTAGGTGCCCGAGGCGTCCACGGCGTCCGCGCGCCCGCCGGACTCGCAGGCCGCCAGCGCCTCCCAGTCCAGGTGGTCGGCGTCCCGCACCGAGTCCGGGCGCGGTGCGGTGCCGATCCGGACGATCCGCGGACGCGGCTCGCGCACCAGCTCCGTGCTCAGCCGCCGCGGTTCCTGCCGGATCCCGTCGACCGTCCGCAGCCGGTAGGTGACCCGGCGCACGCCGACCTCGCCGGTCTGCTCGACGACCTCGGTACCGCGGAACAGCTCCGGATCGCGGCGGCGCTCGGTGCGGAACGGGACGGTCTCCTCATGGACCTCCTCGTCCGCGGTGATCCGCCGGACGGTGATCCGCCGGCCGTCGTGCGGGAAGGACTCCAGGTCCGCCGAGACGGTGTCCTCGCCGCGCAGCCGGACGCCCGCCTCGGCCAGCGCCTCCCGGACGGTCGCCGCGTTCGTCCGGATACGGTGCACCTCCCCGTCGGCGAGGACGACCGCACTGCGCTCGGTCAGGACGTCGATCGCCAGACCGTCCCGGCCGATCGGCCGGTTGTGGGAGACCGAGAGCACCGCGCCCTCCGCCCGCACGCCGAGCGCCCGCAGCGCGCCCCGCACGGTGCGGGCGGTGGTCCACACCCGCTGTCGTCGGCCGTCCAGCACCAGCGACACCGGTCTGCCGTACCGGACGGTCACGAGGTCGCCGTCCTCCACTTCCGCCCAGGGCCCCGGCACCACCATGTCGTGCGGGCCGGTCGCCACGTCCCACTCGGCCAGCACCTGCGCCACACTGCCGGCGAAGGTGCGCAACCGGGTCCGCTCACCGTCGACCCTCAGCTCGACGGTCTTGTCGTGCGCCACGAAGGCCGTGGTGCCGCCCGCCAGCATCGCCACCACGAGTACCTGCGGCAATAGCGTCCGCAGCAGCTCCGAAGCCGTGCCACGCGTCGCACGCCGGGCCGTGCGCCGGGCGGCGCGACCGTCCCGGGAGGCCGGTGCGGCGCCCGCCGACGGGCGCGCCAGCGGCGTCGCCGCCCCGATCCGGCGGGTGCCGCGCGCTCCGCGGCGGTTCCCCTGCGAATGGCTCACGCCGCACTCCCGGTGGTCCGACCCATGCGGGGCGGGACCCTAGCGGAGGCGCGGTCACTCTCCCCGTTCGTGCGAGTGCGGTGAGTAGTGGCGGGGTGTCGGGAACGGCGGCCGTTCTGCGCTGCTCAGTAGCCGAACGCCCGGGCGGTGTTGGCGGCCACCTGCGCGGCCAGCGTGTCCGCGTCCGTTCCGCGCACGCCCGCCATGGCCCGCAGCGTGACCGGAACGAGGTACGGCGCGTTGGGCCGTCCGCGGTACGGTGTCGGGGTCAGGAACGGTGCGTCGGTCTCGACGAGCAGGAGCTCGGCCGGGGCGACGGCGAGGGCGTCCCGGAGCGGCTGCGCGTTCTTGAACGTGACGTTCCCGGCGAAGGACAGGTAGTAGCCGCGGGCCGCGCAGGTCTCGGCCATCGCGGCGTCACCGGAGAAGCAGTGGAACACCGTCCGCTCGGGCGCGCCCTCCTCCTCCAGGATGCGCAGCACGTCCTCGTGCGCCTCCCGGTCGTGGATGACCAGTGCCTTGCCGGTCTCCTTGGCGAGCGCGATGTGCCGGCGGAACGACTCCTGCTGCACCGCCACGCCCTCCGGGCCGGTGCGGAAGTAGTCCAGACCCGTCTCGCCGACGGCCAGCACCTGCGGCAGTCCGGCCAGTTCTGCGATCCCTTCCCAGGCGTCCTCCAGCGCCTGCCGCCCCTCCTCGGCGGCCAGCCGGGGGGCCTCGTTCGGGTGCAGCGCGACCGCCGCCCGGACCTGCGGGTGGCGCGCGGCCGTCTCCGCCGCCCAGCGGGCGCGTTCCAGCGAGCAGCCGATCTGCACCACGGTGGTCACGCCGACCGCCGCGGCCTTCCGCAGTGCCTCCCCGACGCCGTCCTGCTGCATGTCGAGATGGGTGTGCGAGTCGGCCACCGCCGTCCCCAGCGGCTCCGGGAGGGGCGGGGCGGGCTGCGTCTGGCGTTCGTCATTCCGCATGCCGCCGAGCCTAAGGGCTGGCCCGCGCTCCCTGCCGGGCGCCCGCTCCCCGCCGGGCGCCGCCCGGCGCGGCCCGTCAGGGGGCGGCCGGGTCGGTGCCCAGGGCGGCCCGGACGGCCGAGGCGCGGCCGGCCCGCACGACGCGGACCGTGTGCTGGTCGCAGTTGAGGCAGGTCAGCCGGGCCAGCGGGGACGGCACGCGCCGACCGTCGCTGTAGTAGAGCATCAGCGGCCGGTCCTCGCGGTCCAGATGGTGCTCGATCTCGAATACCTGTTCCCAGGCATGCCCGCATCGGAGGCAGGCGAAGCCGTAGGCCTCCCGTACCGACCGGAGAAAGCGGTGCGGAGTTCCGGGGAATTCCGTCATGGCAGCAGCTCCTCTCTCTCCCCGACAGTGGACTCCGTCCGGGCGGGAAGAGCAGCGGCCCTTGTACAACTGTCGAACGGGATTTGGGCCGGGGAGCGGAAAAGGCGCGGAATCGGTCCACTTTCAGTGCCGAAGCTCTGCCTTCGAGCGTAACCCTTTACCGGTCGGTACGTTTGACGGGCGCCGCGCCGTCGTCCCTCGCGTTCTTCGAGGCCACCACCGCGTCGAACACCTCCCGCTTGGGGACTCCGGCACCCTTCGCGACGGCGGCGATCGCCTCCTTGCGGCGCTCGCCCGCCTCCTCGCGGACCGCGACCCGGCGGACCAGCTCCTCCGCGTCGAGCAGCTGCGCCCCGGCAGTCGACGCGCCCTCGACCACGACGGTGATCTCGCCGCGCACGCGGTCGGCCGCCCACGCGGCCAGCTCCTCCAGCGGGCCGCGCCGGACCTCCTCGTAGGTCTTCGTCAGCTCCCGGCAGACCGCCGCGCGCCGCTCCCCGCCGAACACCCCGGCCATGGCGCCCAGGGTGGCCGCCAACCGGTGCGGCGCCTCGAAGTACACGAGAGTCCGCCGCTCCCCGGCGGCCTCGGTCAGCCGGGCCAGCCGCTCCCCGGTCTTGCGCGGCAAGAAGCCCTCGAAGCAGAACCGGTCGACCGGCAGGCCGGAGAGCGCGAGTGCCGTCAGCACCGCGGACGGCCCCGGTACCGCGGTGACCGCGATGCCCCGCTCGACGGCGGCCACCACCAGCCGGTACCCGGGGTCCGAGACCGAGGGCATCCCGGCGTCGGTAACCAGCAGCACCCGGGCGCCCCCGGCCAGCGCGTCGGCCAGCTCGGGGGTGCGGGCGGCCTCGTTGCCCTCGAAGTACGAGACGACCCGGCCGGCCGGGCGGACGTCCAGCGCCTGCGTCAGCCGGCGCAGTCGCCGGGTGTCCTCGGCGGCGACAACGTCCGCCGCAGCCAGCTCCGCGGCGAGCCGCGGCGGCGCGTCCGCGAAGTCGCCGATGGGTGTTCCTGCCAGTACCAGCGTTCCCGTCACGTCGCCATCCTGTCACCGATCCCCCGCTCCCCGGCCCCTGCCCCGCCCCCTCCAGGCCCCCGCCCCGGCCCCTGCCCCGTCGCCCGGCGGTCCGGCCGGCCGCGCCGTCCGGGACCGGGGGTCCGGCGGTTGCCTACGATGGCCCGCGTGAGCAGTGACACCGTGCCTACGGCACCGCCGGCCCGGCAGGGGCTGCCCCCGGAGAATCCGCACCCCGCGTGGCAGGCCCGGCTGCGCCGCTTCGGCTACTCCGGCAGACCGGGCGGCACGGACGGGCCCGGACCCCGGGCCCGTCTGGTGCCGCCCTGGCCGGACGCGGGCCGCAGCCTGCTGCCCACCCTGGGACTGGGACCGCGCTGGGCCGGCTGGGGCGGACCGCTGCTCGTCGCCCTCCTCGCCGGAGTGCTCCGCTTCTGGCAGCTCGGCACCCCGCACGCGGTGATATTCGACGAGACGTACTACGCCAAGGACGCCTGGGCCCTGCTGCAGCAGGGCTACGAGGGCTCCTGGCCGGACAACGCCGACGAACTGATCCTCGACGACCCGGCGTCCGCCCCGCTCGGGGAGGCCGCCTCCTACGTGGTGCACCCGCCGGTCGGGAAATGGGTCATCGCCCTCGGCGAGCAGCTCTTCGGGCTCACCCCCTTCGGCTGGCGCTCCATGCTCGCCGTCCTCGGCACGCTCTCGGTGCTCATGGTGTGCCGCATCGGCCGCCGGATGTTCCGCTCGGCCGCGCTCGGCTGTGTGGCCGGGCTGCTGCTCGCGGTCGACGGGCTGCACCTCGTGATGAGCCGTACCGCGCTGCTCGACCTGGTGCTGATGTTCTTCGTCCTGGCCGCCTTCGGCTGCCTGCTGATCGACCGGGACGCGGCCCGGGCCAGGCTCGCCGCGGCCCTCCCGGAGGACCGGCCGCTCGCCGAGGTGGGTGGGCGGCTGCCGCTCGGGCTCCGGCCCTGGCGGCTCGCCGCCGGCCTCTGCCTGGGCGCGGCCTTCGCCACCAAGTGGAACGGCCTCTACGTCCTGGCCGCCTTCGGCATCCTGACGGTGCTGTGGGACGTCGGGGCCCGCCGCACCGCCGGGGCGCGGCGGCCGGGAGCCGCCATGTTGCGGAGGGACGCCGTCCCCGCCTTCCTGTCCCTGGTCCCGGTCGCCGTCGTCACCTACGTCGTGAGCTGGGCGGGTTGGTTCGCCACCAGCGGCGGCTACTTCAGGGACTGGGCGGAGAAGGACGGGGCAGGTGGCGCCTGGGGCTGGCTCCCCGGGCCGCTGCGCAGCCTGTGGCACTACGAGGCCGAGGTCTACGACTTCCACGTCGGCCTCACCTCGCACCACGACTACCAGTCGAATCCGTGGAGCTGGCTGGCGAACGCCAGGCCGGTCTCCTACTTCTACGAGTCGCGCGACATGGGCGAGAGCGGCTGCCTGGAACCCTCCGGGTGCTCCCGCGAGGTGTTGGCGCTGGGCACCCCGTTGCTGTGGTGGCTGGGCTGCGCCGCGGTGGTCTACGCGCTCTACCGCTGGGCGATGCGCCGGGACTGGCGCTCCGGCGCGGTGCTGTGCGCGATCGCGGCGGGCTACCTGCCCTGGTTCCTCTACCAGGAACGCACCATCTTCTACTTCTACGCGGTCGTGTTCGTGCCGTTCCTGTGCCTCGCGGTTGCGATGCTGCTCGGGGCGATCGCCGGACCACCGGGTTCCTCCGAGCGAAGGCGCACCGTCGGCCTGGTGGTGTCCGGAGTGCTGGTGCTGCTGGTCGTCTGGAATTTCATCTATTTCTGGCCGATCTACACCGCGGGGGAACTGTCCACCGACCAATGGCGTGCACGTATGTGGTTCGACACCTGGATCTGAGTCCGATCCGGGGGCTGCCGATGATTCGTGTCGTATGCGTGCTCTAGGGTGCCTCGGAGAGGCTTCCGGCGTGCTGTCGGGGCGGGGTGGAGAGTCAGGAAACTTATGCGTGACGGTCGGAAAATGGCGGTGATCGGTGTTGTCTGTGCTGCCGCGGTAGGTGTTGCCGGTGTCGGGGCCTACACCCTGGTGGGGGGTGGCGAGGGCAGCGAGAGCACCGCGCTGTCCGGCAGCGGAACGGACGACAAGCCGGAGTCGGTGCCCACGGGCCCGCCGAGCGCGGAGGAGGTCCGCGGCACCGCTGAGGAGTTCCTCACCGCCTGGGAGTCCGGCGACACCGCCGCGGCGGCCGCGCTGACGGACGACGAGACGCCGGCGGCCGCGGCGCTGAAGGGCTTCGCCGAGGACACCGGCGCGAAGGGCCTGGAACTCACTGGTACGGCGCCCAAGGGCGCGGAGGTGCCGTTCACCCTCGCCGCGGAGTTCTCCCACGAGGACGTCTCCGCCGACTGGGACTACGAGTCCGCGCTGACCGTCGTGCGCGAGAAGCAGACCGGCGAGCCCCGTGTGGAGTGGAAGCCGTCGGTGCTCCACCCCGACCTGGAGAAGGGCGGGACGATCGTCACCGACGCGGCGGGGGACCCGCCCATCGAGGCGGTGGACCGCAACGGCGAGGTCCTCACCAAGGAGGAGTTCCCGGAACTGGCGGGAGTCCTGGCCGACCTGCGCAAGCGGTACGCCGACAAGACCGAGGGCACCCCCGGGGTCGAGGTCCGCCTCGTCTCTGCCGGCAAGGGCGACGCGGAGGAGAGCACCACGCTGCACACCCTCGCGGAGGGGACCCCCGGCGAGTTGGTCACCACTCTCGACTCGGGCATCCAGAAGGCCGCGGCGAAGTCGCTCGAAGGCAAGTCCAAGGGCTCCGCGGTGGCGGTCAAGCCGAGCACCGGCGAGATCCTCGCCATCGCCAACACCCCGGCCACCGGCTTCAACACCGCGCTCCGCGGCTCGCTCGCGCCCGGCTCCACCTGGAAGGTGGTCAGCGCTTCGATGCTCATAGAGAAGGGGCTCGCCAAGAGCAGCGAGCAGCACCCCTGCCCCAAGTACTTCACCCACGGCGGCTGGAAGTTCCAGAACCTCGACAAGTTCGAGATAGAGGGCGGCACCTTCGCGCAGAGCTTCGCCGCCTCCTGCAACACCGCCTTCATCAGCCAGGCACCCGAGCTGAAGGACGACGACCTCACCAAGCAGGCCAAGGACGTGTTCGGCATCGGCCTCACCTGGGAGGTGGGCGTCGCCACCTTCGACGGCGCGGTGCCGGTGCAGTCCGACGCCCAGATGGCCGCCTCGCTGATCGGCCAGGGTGCCGTCCGGGCGAACCCGCTGAACATGGCCTCGGTCGCGGCGACGGTGAAGGCCGGGGCCTTCCACCAGCCCTACCTCGTCTCGCCCGAGGTGGACGGCCGCACCCTCGCCACGGCCTCGCGGGCCCTCGACCCGGCGGTCTCCGCCGAACTGCGCGCCCTGATGAAGACGACCGCCACCAGCGGCACCGCGGCCGAGGCCATGGTCTCGGTGGGCGGCGACAAGGGCGGCAAGACCGGCTCCGCCGAGGTCGACAGCCAGAAGAAGCCGAACGCCTGGTTCATCGGCTACAGCGACGACCTCGCCGCCGCCGCGGTGATCCCCGACTCCGGCCACGGCGGCACCAACGCCGGTCCGGTGGTCGCCGACATCCTCAACGCCGGCTGACCCGCACTCACCCACGCACCCGCACGCCGCCGCCCCCGGTCCACTCCCGGGGGCGCAGGCAAGCGCGCAGCCGGGCGCGCGGGGGCCGGGTGCGGAAGCACAACTTCCCGGCTGGCCGCGGCGCTTGTCGCACAACGCCCCGGTGACGTCCCCGCCCCTCCGGCCCGTTCCGCCTCCTCCGCACCGGCCGACCGGCCGGTAGCCTGCTGCTCATGGGTGAGTCGGGGGACACAGTCGGTATCCGGGCGCTGACGTCGATGCTGCGCGAACTGATCGACCGCCCGCCGTTCCCCGTGCGGCCGCCGGGCGAGGACGTCCGAGGGGAGCATCCGCTGCCGCTGATCTGCCTGCTGGGCGAGCAGGGCCGGGACGAGACGCTCGCTGTGCTCTCCGCGTGGCTGGATGCTCCCGGGGTCCCGCACGCCCGGGTGGACACCGAGGCCGTCCACCGGCGGGGCGCCCCCGCCGGCGGTGCTCCGGCCGCCGTCGGGCACACGGACCCCGCCGCGCCCGACGGGGGTCCGACCGGCGCGGCGGAGCCGCCGCTGCTCCCGCTGCTGAACGAGGTGTCGAGGGCTCTGTCCGGCGACCGGTTCGGCAAGGGGTACTCGATCCCGTTTCCCTACTTCTCGTTCGCCGACTGGCTCACCCTGCAGCGGGTCCTTCCTCCGCGGGGGCGCCGGCACCGTCCGATGGTCGAGCTGCTGAAGCAGTGGAAGGGCCGCAACCCCCACTCCCCGTCCCCGCACTCCCTCGCCGACGCGCTCGGCGACCTGGCCCTGGGAGCGTTCCGGCCGCTGCTCTACCTCCTGGCGGAGGTCGGCCGCCGGATCGGTCTGCGGTGGCTGGAGAACCACGCCCTGGGTATGCGGCGCGAGGCCCGCTGGTTCATGCGGCGGCAGCCGTTCGTGGTGCCCCAGCACTCCGGCAGTCTCCTCGGCTTCGCCGAGCGGCTCACCGCCGGAGGGCGGGAGTGGGAGAACCCGGAGCACGTCAGGAAGCTGCTCGTGCACGCCCTGCTGGAGGACCTGCGCAGCGCCTACCGCCGAAGGCGGTTCGGCGTCGCCCCGCACCGTTCCGGTTGGCGGCGCACCGCCTACACGGTTGTCTTCCTCGACAACGTCTCCGAGGAGAACGGCGGTTGGGAACTGCTGCGACTGATCAACGAGGTCCGCAACGAGACCGGGACGCCCGACCCGCTGCTGGTCGTCGCCGCGGCCGAGCACCGGCCCGCCGAACTCGCCGACGACGACGAGGCGGCGCGGCCGAACGACTTGCGGGACGCGGACACCGCCCTGCGGAAGTGGCTGGACAACCTCCCCCGGAAGCGGCAGCGCATGGTGCCCGGCGCCCGGTACCTGTGGTTCCGGACACGGTCGGCGGTGTCCGGGACCACGGGCGCCGGGGCGGGCTCCGCCGAGCCGCCGGCGGACCACGGAGCGGAGCCGTTCCGGGCGCGCCGTGCGCCGTGGGCCGCCCGCCGGGGTCTGGGCGAGGTGCTGCTGGCCGCCGCTCTGGTGCTCGCCCTGCTCCCCGTCGCCGGGGACCTGCACCGCTCCTGGGCCGCGGACTGCTCGTACGTCCGCGCCGCCTTCGAGGGCGGGGTGTCGGTGCGGGTGGCCGAGTTCGGCCGGGACGACCGCCAGTGCATCGGGTACAGCGACAGCGGCGCTCAGGTGTTCGGCGCCAACGAGCGCCTGCGCGAGGCACAGCGGGCGATCTTCGCGCAGAACGCCACCGCGGAGCGCCTGCACCGGCAGTCGCCCGGACGCCCGTACCTCACCCTCGTCCACCTCGTGGGGCTGACGCACCGGGCGGCCTCGCCCGACACGGACCACGCCGCGGCGGAGGAGCTGGAGGGGCTCCTGCTGCGGCAGCGGTCGCAGAACGTCAAGTCGCGTTCCGAGACGCTGCTGCGCATCGTCGTGGCCAACGCCGGCGACGGCATGCGGAAGGCGCCGGAGGTGGTGCGCGAGATGCTCGGCCCGCTGTTCGCGTCCGATCCCTCGGTGCTGGGCGTGGTGGGGCTGGACCGCACGGTGGTGGAGACCCGGGAGGCGATCGCCGAACTCGGCCTGGCCGGGGTACCCGCGGTCGGCACCACGCTCACCGGCTCCGGCCTGGGCGACCTCTCCCCGCTGTACTTCCAGATGGTGCCGGACAACCGGCAGCAGGCCCGGCTGATCGCGGAGTACGCCGACCACCGCCGGTTCCGGTCCGTCACGCTGCACCATCCACCCACGGGGACCGGCGACAGCTACGTGGACACGCTGGTGGCCGCCGCGCGCCAGGAGCTGGACGAGACCGGAGTGGCCGTGGAGTCAGTGCCGTGGGGGCGTTCGGCGGGCACCGTCGACTCCTTCTGCGGGGAGGAGGACCGCAGCGACGAACTCGTCTACTACGTCGGCCGCGAGACCGACTTCGGCGACTTCCTGCGGTCCGCCACGTTCGGCTGCACCAAGCCCGGGCAGTTGCCGGAGATCGTCGCCTCCGACTCCGTGTCGCGCTTCGTGGCGCAGCAGGACAACCGGGGGCACAGCGCGCTCGCCGGGCAGTCGATGTCCTACGTCGGGATGGGCAGCCTGGTCACCCTCGCCGGAGCGTCGTGCCTGGAAGGCGTGCCTGAGCCGGTGGTCGGCTCCGGCACGCCGCTGAACGCCTTCTGCGCGGGGTACGCCAAGCTGCACGAGGAACTCGCCGGCAAGCTGTCCGGGGACGAGCGGCCGTCGATGCCGTGGCCCGCCGAACGCACCGGCATCGCGTATGACGTGGCTGGACTCTTCGTGGCCGTCACGGACCGCTTGTACGAGCGGCTGGGCACCGAGGGGGAGGAGAAACCGCGGCCGCCGCACCGGGCCGCCGTGGCGCAGCAGCTCCGGGAGGAGCCCTTCCAGGGGACCAGCGGAGAGGTGGACTTCCGGAACTCGCGGATCGGGAACGACCGCAACCTCGCCGTACTGGAACTGGCCGACATCCGCGATCCGGACGCCCAGCCCGAGTGCGCCTTCCTGCGGGGGGAGCTGTTCGACGTCGAGCACCCGCGGGACCCGGCCACCGGCTGCCCCCTGCCACCGCCCGCGGGCTGACCCCGCGCCGGGGGCCAGCTCCCGTGGGTGCCGACCCAAGCGGGCGGGCCCCCAGGGGCGGCGGCGCAGCCCTTAGGCTGGGCCGCTGACCATCCCTCGCTAGGAGCCGGAGCCCCATGGCCGTCAACCTCGTCAATCTGGAAACCGTCAGCAAGGCCTATGCCCTGCGCGCGCTGCTGGAGAGCGTCTCCCTCGGGGTGAACGACGGCGACCGGATCGGTGTCGTCGGCCGCAACGGTGACGGCAAGACCACCCTGATCCGGATCCTCGCCCAGCTGGAACCGGCCGACAGCGGGCGCGTGACGCACAACAGCGGCCTCCGGCTCGGCGTCCTCACCCAGCACGACTCGCTCGACCCGGCCGCCACCGTCCGCGACGAGGTGCTCGGTGACCTCGCCGAGCACGAGTGGGCGGGCAACGCCCGGGTGCGCGACGTCCTCACCGGCCTCTTCGGCGGCCTGGACCTGCCCGGCTTCCCGCAGGGCGTGGACACCGTCATCGGTCCGCTCTCCGGCGGCGAGCGGCGCCGGATCGCGCTGGCCAAGCTGCTGATCGACGAGCAGGACCTGATCGTCCTGGACGAGCCCACCAACCACCTCGACGTCGAGGGCATTGCCTGGCTGGCGGGCCATCTGCGCAACCGGCGCTCCGCGCTCGTCTGCGTCACCCACGACCGGTGGTTCCTGGACCAGGTCTGCACCCGGATGTGGGACGTGCAGCGCGGCGCGGTGCACGAGTACGAGGGCGGCTACAGCGACTACGTCTTCGCTCGCGCCGAGCGGGAGCGGATCGCGGCCACCGAGGAGAGCAAGCGGCAGAACCTGATGCGCAAGGAGCTGGCGTGGCTGCGGCGCGGGGCCCCGGCCCGCACCAGCAAGCCGCGGTTCCGGATCGAGGCGGCGAACGAGCTGATCGCGAGCGAGCCGCCGCCGCGCGACACCGCGGAGCTGACCCGCTTCGCCAACTCCCGCCTCGGGAAAACCGTGTTCGAGCTGGAGGACGTCACGGTGCAGGCGGGCCCGAAGGTACTGCTCAAGCACGTGACCTGGCAGCTCGGGCCCGGCGACCGGGTGGCCCTCGTCGGGGTGAACGGTGCGGGAAAGACCTCGTTCCTGCGGGCCCTCGCCGAGGCTGCCCGCAGCGAGGGGGACGTGCAGCCGGCCGGCGGCCGGATCAAGGTGGGCCGCACCGTGCGGCTCGCCTACCTCTCCCAGGAGGTCGCCGAGCTCGACCCGCGCAGCCGCGTACTGGAGGCGGTGGAGCAGGTGCGCTCCCGGGTGGATCTGGGCAAGGGCCGAGAGATGACGGCCTCCCAGCTGTGCGAGCGGTTCGGTTTCGTCAAGGACAAGCAGTGGACGCAGGTCGGCGACCTGTCCGGCGGAGAGCGCCGCAGGCTGCAGATCCTGCGGCTGCTGATGGACGAGCCCAACGTGCTCTTCCTGGACGAGCCGACGAACGACCTGGACATCGAGACCCTGACCCAGCTGGAGGACCTGCTCGACGGCTGGCCCGGCTCCCTGGTCGTCATCAGCCACGACCGGTACTTCCTGGAGCGCACGACCGACCGGGTCCAGGCGCTGCTGGGCGACGGGACCCTGCGGATGCTGCCGCGCGGGGTCGACGAGTACCTGGAGCGGCGGGCCCGGGCGCGGGAGTCCGCCGCGGCGGCCGCCGCCCCCGCCTCCCCGGGACCGGCCGCCAAGCCGGCCGCGGTGTCCCGGGCCGCGCAGAAGGAGCTTCAGCGCATCGAGCGGCAAC
Organism: Streptomyces sp. TAA040; assembly: GCF_000424845.1. Lineage (NCBI taxonomy): Bacteria > Bacillati > Actinomycetota > Actinomycetes > Kitasatosporales > Streptomycetaceae > Streptomyces > Streptomyces sp. TAA040. The sequence continues at coordinate 82,589 of NZ_AUKR01000009.1, forward strand.
TGGAGCGGATCGGCGGGAAGCGGGCGGAACTGCACGCGGAAATGGCCGAGCACGCCACCGACTTCGAGCGGGTTGCGGAGCTGGAGGCCACCCGGCGGGAGCTGGCCGAGCAGCAGGACGAACTGGAGTCGCGCTGGCTGGAACTGGCCGAGAACGAGTGAGGTCCGGCCCCGGCGGCGACAGCGGCGGGACCGGGTGAGCGCTCTCCGGCGGGAACCGGTCAGGGGGTCGTGGGTGTCCGGTGATAGAAAGGGCTGGACTCAATCACCAGTGGGTTGTCCTCGATTATGGCGGGCCAGATGTCCGATTCGCTCTTCCTTACGGGGGAATGAGAGGCAGGGCAGTCGGTCCGCGCGTGCAGAAGGAATCGCCATGCCGCAGCCGCCGCAACCGCCGGACCAGCCGGAGGGCTCCCGGGAGCCGAAGCCGCCGCACGGGCCGGATGAGCAGGAGCAGCCCCGGGGCTCTGGCGAGTCCGCCCGCCCGATAGACCTGAACAAGCCATCCGCGTCCGGATCGCCGGACCCCGCCGAGGAGCCACGCGCGTCCGGGGAAGCGCAGGGGGCCGACCGGACGGACACCCCGGACCCGGAGGGCGCCGCAGCTCCGGACGACGGCTCCGCCGAGCCGTCCGGAGCGCCGCCCGCCGGCTTCGGCGCGCCGCCGTCCGCCGGCTACGGATACCCGCAGGTGCCCCAGGACGGGCAGCCCACGTCCCCGCAGCCGCCCGGCTACGGCTACCCGGGTCCGCCCGGGCAGCACGCCGGTCCGTACGGCCAGCCTGCCCCCTACGGCCAGCAGGCGGGCCCCTACAGCCAGCAGCCGGGTCCGTACGGCCAACCCGGCCCGTACGGTCAGCAGCCGACGTACCCGATGCCCGCGGCCGGGTCGAAGTCCGGCGGGGTCAACACCAGGCTGGTGGTCGTGCTGGCCTCGGTCGTCGCCGTGGCACTGATCGCGGTGGGCGGCGTCTTCTTCCTGGGCGGCGGCAGCGAGGAGGAGGCCACGGGCGACACCCGGGGCAGCAGCGCGGGCGGCGACGGCGGCAGCGGTGACGGCGAGGGCGGCGGTGACGGTGGCGACGACGGCAAGGGCGCCGCGCCGCAGGACGGCGCGGCCGAACTCCTGTGGGAGAAGGAGGCGCCGCCGGTCGTGGAGGAGCGCATCGCCTACACCCCCGGCACCTGGTTCACCGAGGACACGCTGGTCAAGTACTCCGTCGAGTCGGTCATCGGTTACGACCGCGCGAGCGGTGACGAGTCCTGGGAGATCAAGGCCCCCCGCGCCCGGCACTGCGCCGCCTCGCCCGGTTCCACCGGCGACAGGGCGTTCATCGTCTGGGGCCGCAAGTGCGAGAAGGTCATGCTCATCGACCTCGCCAAGGGCGAGGAGCTGTGGCAGAAGGACCTGCCCGCCAGGGACGGCGAGGACTCCGCCGACGTCAGCTACCCCTATCCCGCCGTGAGTGAGGACATCGCCGGTGTCGCCTGGATCGGCGGATCGGCCGCCTACCGGATCAGCGACGGCACGCAGCTGTGGAGCAGCACCAGCTACGAGACCTGCAACGACCGGGCCTACGTCAGCGGGGGCAAGGAGTTCCTCACCCTGATGCAGTGCGGTTTCGACAACGACTACCGCATCCAGTCGCTGACGGCGAGCGGCGACACCGCCTGGGAGTGGAAGGCGCCCGAGGGAGTGCGGGTCACCCGCATCCTGTCCACCGACCCGCTGGTCGTCGGCGTCGCCGCGGGCGGCGGCTCCAGCTACCAGATCAACGAGATCATGGTGCTCTCGGTGGACGGCAAGGAGGCCGAGGTGGAGCAGAAGTTCGACGTCGACGAGGAGGAGCGCTTCCAGCTCAACTGCACCAACATCGGCCCCTCCAGCTGCTACAACGCGGTCGCCGACAAGGACAGCGACACCCTCTACATGGCGACCAGGCCGCACAGCGGCGGTGAGGACGGCGGCCGGATCAACGAGGTCGTCGCGTTCAACCTCTCCACCGGCGAGAACCGCTGGGTCTCCGAGGCCGCGAACGGCAGCGACACCTCGCCGCTGGCGATGCAGGACGGCAAGCTGCTCACCTACGAGAAGGGCGGTTACGACGGGGCGGGCGCTCTGATGCAGCTCGACCCGAAGACGGGCGAGGCGAGCGACTACCTGAAGCTGCCGAAGGAGGAGAAGGAGCTGTCCGGGATCGCCTCGGTCTCCGGCGGCCGCCCCTACTGGGACAGCGGCGCCTTCGTCCTGGTGGCGGAGACCGTCTACCAGGAGGCGGAGCTCAACAAGGGAGAGATCGCCTACTTCGAGTAACCGGCCCGCCCGGGCACCCCCCCCGCGCTGTGCCCCACCACGCAGCCCACCGCCGTACCGGCGGTGGGCTGCCGGCGTATGTGCGCCGGTGGCGGATCGTGCGGAGTTTTCGCACTTCCGGTCCCGGAACGGGGCGGAACCGGTCGGGAGCGGGTATTCCACCGGTACCGGGCGCGGCGTGTCGAACAAGCGTGTAGCTTCCCAGGGCGGAGAGCAGGCTCTGAGCGGGGCCGGGGGAAACGGGCCGGGGAGCCGGGGAGAGGACAGGGGGCTGGATGAGCGTACGGCTCATGGTCGTGGACGAGCACCGACTGCTCGCGGAGGCGCTGGCCTCGGCACTGAAGCTGCGTGGCCACCGGGTGGTCGCCTCGGCGGCGCCGGCCGTGGGCGCCGCCGAGCTCGTGGTCGGCCGGGCGCCGGAGGTCTGCCTGTGGGGGACCGCCGCCCCCGCCGCGAGCGGCGCCTTCGAACCGGTGGAGCGGATCAAGCGCGAGCGGCCGCAGGTGGCGGTCGTGGTGCTCGGGCCGGTCCCGAGTCCGCGCGGCATCGCCGCGGCCTTCGCCGCCGGAGCGTCCGGCTACGTGCGCCACGACGAACGGATCGAGAACGTCGAGCGGGCCATGGTCAAGGCCCGGGCCGGGGAGGCCGCGGTCGCTCCGCGGCTGCTCCGGGAGGCGTTCGGCCAGTTGCTCAACCCGGCCCCCGAGCCCGACGACGAGGGGGGCAGGCTCTTCCAGCTGCTCACCCCGCGGGAGATCGAGGTGCTGGTCCGCGTGGCGGAGGGCGAGGACACCCGGCTGATCGCGGTCGGCATGGGCATCGCGCCCAGCACCGCGCGCACCCATGTCCAGCGGGTGCTGGTCAAACTGGGGGTCGGCTCCCGGCTGGAGGCCGCCGCGCTCGCCGCCCGGACGGGCCTGCTGGATCGGGCCGGGCGCCCCGTCCCGCCGCCCGTCCGCTGAGGGGGCCACCGGCGCGGGGACGTCCGGTGTGCGCGGGCGCGCGTGAGCCGTGCGCGGCGCGCGGATGCACTCGGCTCCCGCAGGGAGGGCTGCCCCTGCCGGGGCATGCGGCGCCCGGCCCCGGCGGCCAGTTTCGCCAAAGGCCTTCCCTCAGGGGGCCCCGCCTCTACGCTGAAGGGCAGCACTGGTGGGGGCCGGTGTCGATCAGGGGGCCGGACAGCCGGGTGCGACGCCCGCGGCGGGAGCGGAACGCGACACGGCGGCGGCCGTGCCGGGACCGACGCTCCGGCCGGGTGCCGCGGCCGTGCCCGCCCCCGTCCCTTGGGGGTGCGCGTGCAACGAATCCGGGTCCTGGTGGTCGACGACCACCGCATCTTCGCCGAGTCGCTCGCGGCGGCGCTCGCCGCCGAGCCGGACGTCGACGTGGTCGCGGCCGGCAGCGGCCCGGCCGCGCTGCGCTGCCTGGAACGGGCCGGCGCCGACGGCCGCCGCTTCGACGTCGCGTTGATCGACGCCGACCTCGGCGGGGCGCTGGCCCCGGAGCCGAACGGGGACGGCGAACCGGCGCCGCCCCTGATCGCCCTCGTGCGCAGCGTCCACCAGGGCTTGCGCACCGTCGTGCTGGCGGAGCGGGACGATCCACGCCGGGCGGCCCTCGCCCTCCAGGCCGGCGCCTCCGGCTGGGTGGCCAAGGACTGCTCGCTCTCCCGGCTCCTCCAGGTCGTCCGCGGGGTGCTGCGCGAGGAGACACATCTGCCGCCGGCCCTGCTCACCGGAGTCCTGCGGGAGTTGACGGCGCACCGCAAGCACCGTTCGGAGAGCGAGCGACTGGTCGCCTCGCTCACCCCGCGCGAGCACGAGGTGCTGCGGTGCATGGTGGCCGGACTCGGACGCAAGGCGGTGGCGGAGCGCCTCTTCCTCTCCCCGCACACCGTCCGCACCCACATGCAGAACGTGCTGGGGAAGCTGGGTGTCCACTCCACCCTGGCCGCCGTCGCGCTGGCCCGACGGGCGGGCGTCGGCCCGGTGGACCTGGAGCGGGCCGCGGGTTGAGCGGGGAGTCGCTCAGTCCGGCAGGTTGTCGAAGGGCGCGGTCAGCTGCCGCAGCAGGGCGGCCAGCTCCCAGCGCTGACCGGAGGAGAGCCGGACGAGGATCGCGCGCTCCTGGTCCAGCAGCCCGGCCAGCGCCCGGTCCGCGCGGTCGCGCCCCTCGGCGGTCAGCCGCACGAGCACGCCCCTGCGGTCGCTGGGGTCCGGAAGCCGCTCCACCAGTCCGCGTTTGGCCAGCCGGTCGATGCGGTTCGTCATCGTGCCGCTGGTCACCAGGGTCTGGGTGAGCAACTGCCCGGGGGAGAGCTGGTAGGGGTCGCCGACCCGGCGCAGCGAGGTCAGCACATCGAACTCCCACGGCTCCAGGCGGTGTTCCGCGAAAGCGATGCGGCGGGCCCGGTCGAGGTGGCGGGCGAGGCGACTCACCCGGCTGAGAACTTCCAGCGGCTCCACATCGAGATCGGGGCGTTCCCGGCGCCATGCTGCGACCAGTCGATCGACCTCGTCCTCCATGGAGGTCAGTGTAATAGTTCTGTCGGCATGAAGTTTCTTGATGTCGAGACAAAAATCGGGGGATGCCGGGCCCCCGCGGGTGGAAGGATCCGATCTCGGAGCCGTCGCACAGGCACCGGCAGCCCGATGTCCATCCAGGAGGCCCGTCCATGTCCACCGCCCCCGTGTGGGACCCCGAGCAGTACCTCAGGCACACCGACCGGCGCGTGCGCCCGTTCCACGACCTGCTCGCCCGCATACCCGAGCCGGGCGCCCCCGGCCGTCCGCACCGGATAGCGGACCTCGGCTGCGGGCCCGGCAACGTCACGGCCCTGCTCGCCGAACGCTGGCCCGACGCCCGGATCACCGGCTTCGACAGCTCGCCGGAGATGCTGCGCAGCGCCGAGCGGCACGCCGGGCCGACCTCCGGGGGCGGCAGCCTCGACTTCGCCCGCGCCGACATCGCGGACTGGGACCCGGCGGGCCCCTACGACCTCATCGTCTCCAACGCCGCGCTCCAGTGGGTGAGCGGTCATGCCGACTCCTTCAAGTCCTGGCTCGACGCCCTCTTCCCGGGCGGGGTCCTCGCCTTCCAGGTACCGGGGAACTTCGTGTCCCCGAGTCACGCGCTGCTCGGGGAACTGTGCGACACCCCGCGCTGGCGCGCCCGGCTGGGCCCGCACGGCCGGTCCTACGTGCACATCCTGGAACCCTGCGAGTACCTCCAGCGGCTCACCGACCTCGGCTGCGAGGTGGACGCCTGGGAGACCACCTACGTCCAGCTCCTGCCGGGGGAGGATCCCGTCCTCGACTGGGTGAAGGGCACCGCGCTGCGGCCCGTCCTCACCGCCCTCGCCGACGACGCACCGGCCCGCGAGGCGTTCGTGGCCGAGTACCGGGACCGGCTGCGCGAGGCCTACCCGCCCGGCCCGCACGGCACCGCCTTCCCGTTCCGCCGGATCTTCGCCGTCGCCCGGAAGGCGGCAGCCCGGTGACCCCGCCCCGGCCCGGCGGCCCCGTCCTCACCGCCCGTCGCGCGGGACGCCTCCACGCCCGCCGATCCGTGACGAACCGGCGGGCGGACGGTGAGAGTTCCCGGATCACCGCAAAACCGGACAAGCGTCAAGCCCAGGTTGACCAGCGGCCCGGGATGGCCAAGTATCTCGGCCATGCCGACCAGTACCGCCAAGGGCAGCCGCATCCGACGCGCCGGGGAGAGCGCCTTCGGACTGCTGCTGCTGGCCAAGAACCTGCTCATGGTGCTGGTGGCCCTGCTGCTGCTCGCCGCCGGAGTCTGGGAGTCGTGGGGCACCGCCCAGCACAACATGCTCAAGGCAGGACGCGAGCAGGGCACCATGGTGGTGGAGAGCTGCGGGGAGGAGCGCTGCACCGGCCCCTTCACTCCCACCGACGGCACCGGCGGCGCCCGGCCGGAGGTCCGCATCGACGAGTCCGTGACCCGCGGCACCGGTGAGCAGCTCGGCGTGGCCGTGCGGCCCGGCACGGACGAGGTCGTCCGAACCGGGCCGGCCGGCATCCTGCACGCCTGGGTGCCGCTCGCTGGAGCGATGCTGCTGGCCGCCCTGGTGATCGGCGGCGGCCTGCGGATGCGCCGCACCGCGTGGACCTGCGCCCTGCTCGGTGCGGCTCTGATGGGCGCCACCTTCGCGCTCCTGTGACCGGCGCGTTCCCGGTGGCCGGTGTACTCCGGCCACCGGGAACGCCGGGAACGCCGGGGCCGGAGCGCCGCCGCGGCCCCGGTGTTCCGCTCGCCTGCGGTCAGCCGGTGTTGCGCAGTCCGGCCGCGACCCCGTTGACGGTCAGCAGCAGCGCACGCGACAGTACCTGGTCCGGCTCCTCGCCGCGCTCCGCGCCCTGCCGCTGCCGGTGCAGCAGCGCGACCTGGAGGTAGGAGATGGGGTCGAGGTAGGCGTCCCGGATCTTCAGCGTCTGCCGCAGCACCGGGTTGGCCTCCAGCAGCTCCTGCTCCCCGGTGATCCGCAGCACCTCCTGCACCGTCAGCGCGTGCTCCGCCTCGATCGTCTCGAAGACGTGCCGCAGATCCTGCGGCACCAGCGTCTCGACGTAGTGCCGCGCGATCCGCAGGTCCGTCTTGGCCAGTGTCATCTCCACGTTGGACAGGAAGTTCTGGAAGAAGTGCCAGTGCCCGTAGGCCTCGCCCAGCACCGTGTCCAGCCCGGCCTCCCGGGCGGCCTTCAGCCCGGTCCCCACGCCGTACCAGCCGGGCACGATCTGCCGCGACTGCGTCCAGCCGAACACCCACGGGATGGCCCGCAGCCCGTCCAGGCCCGCACCGCTGTCCGGACGCCGGGAGGGCCGCGAGCCGAGGTGCAGCTCCGCCAGCTGGTCCACCGGGGTGGCGGCGAAGAAGTACGCCGGCAGGTCCGGATCCTCCACCAGCCGCCGGTACGCGCCGTGCGCCGCGTCCGAGACGGTGTCCATCGCCGCGTCCCACCGGGCCAGCGCCTCGTCGGACTGCCGCGGCGCGGTGTGCAGAGCCGACGCCTGGAGCGTCGCCGACACCGTCAGCTCCAGGTTCTCCCGGGCCAGCGAGGGCACCAGGTACTTGTCGGAGATGACCTCGCCCTGCTCGGTCACCTTGATCTCGCCGTCGAGCGTGCCGTACGGCTGCGCAAGGATCGCGTCGTGCGTCGGACCACCGCCCCGGCCGACCGTGCCGCCGCGGCCGTGGAACAGCCGCAACCGCACCCCGTGCCGGTGCGCGACGTCGCGCAGCCGCCGCTGGGCCCGGTGGATCTCCCACTGCGAGGTGGTGATGCCGCCGAACTTCGACGAGTCGGAGTAGCCGAGCATGACCTCCTGGAGGTCGCCGCGCAGCGCCACCAGCTTGCGGTACGAGGGGTCGGAAAGCATGGCGTCCAGCAGCTCGTCCGCGATCCGCAGCTCGTCGGTCGTCTCCAGCAGCGGCACGATGCCGATCCGCGCCCAGCCGCCGTGCAGGTCGATCAGGCCGGCCTCCCGGGCCAGCACCGCCGCCGCGAACACGTCGTCCGCGCCCTGGCACATCGAGATGATGTAGGACTCCACGACCTCGGACCCGAAGGTGTCCAGCGCCTTGCGGACCGTCTCGAACACGCCCAGCGTCTTCGCCCCCGCCGCATCGAGCGGCGCGGGAGCCGGCGCCAGCGGCCGACGCGAGCGCAGCTCCTTCGCGAGCAGCTTGTGCCGGTAGGTGCGCGGCATGTCCTCGTACCGCCAGGACTCCTCGCCGAGGCGGTCGAAGAGCTGCCCGAGCGCGTGGTGGTGGGCGTCGGCGTGCTCCCGGACGTCCATCGTGGCCAGTTGCAGGCCGAACGCGGCGAGGGTGCGCAGCACCCGTTCCAGCCGGCCGTCCGCGATCAGCCCGCCGCGGTGCTCGCGCAGCGACCGCTGCACCACACCCAGGTCGTCCAGCAGCTCGCCCGTGCCGAGGTAGTCCCGGCCCTCGACGTGTGCCGAGCTCTGGGCAAGCCGCTCGCGGGTGTTGAGCAGCTTCTGCCGGACGCAGGTGACCTTCAGTCGGTACGGCTCCTCGGAGTTGAGCCGCTTGTAGCGGGGGGTGATCTCCGGCAGCCGGTCCAGGTCCTGCTGGAGCGAGTCCAGCAGCTCCTGCGTCGCGCCGCAGTTGCGGATCGAGTTGGACAGCGCGCCCCGCAGCTCGTCCACGTGCTCCAGGGCCTGGCCGATGCCGTGCTCGTGCTGGAGCAGCAGCACGTCCCAGGTCACTTGCGGGGTGACGTTCGGGTTGCCGTCCCGGTCGCCGCCGATCCAGGTGCCGAAGGTCAGCGGGCGGCTGTCCGCCGCCAGCGGGGCACCGGCCCGTTCCAGCTCGGCCGCGAGGTCCTCCAGCAGGTCGCCGACGGCCCCGCGGTGCAGCTCGTCCAGGTAGTAGACGGCGTTCCGGGCCTCGTCAGCCGGCTCCGGGCGCGCCACCCGCAGCTCGTCGGTCTGCCAGATCAGGTCGATGTTCTCCGCCAGCCGCAGGTCGGTGCGGCGCCGCTCGGTGTCCTCGGTGCTGTCCAGCAGCTCGGCGATCTTGCGGAGCTTCGTCAGCACCGAGCGGCGGGCGGCCTCCGTCGGGTGGGCGGTGAAGACCGGCCGCACCCCGAGGTTCTTCGCCGTCTGGGCCAGATGCGCCGGGTCGGCGTCCTTGAGCATGTCGGCCGTCCGCGCCAGACTGCCGCCCTCGGTGGAGCGCCGCACCCGCAGCTCCCGCCCGCGGTGCACCTGCTCGGTGACGTTGGCCAGATGGAAGTAGGTGGAGAAGGCGCGCACCAGCTTGACGGCCGTCGCGAGGTCCGTCTCGCCGAGCAGCGCGGCGGCCGCCTCCCCGTCGCTGCGGGTCAGCGCGCGGACACGCTCGACGAGTTCCAGCGTCTCGGGGCCCTCCTGGCGGACGAGGGTTTCGCCCAGCAGGTCGCCGAGGCGGCGAATGTCGGCCCGGAGGGCGCTGCTGGTGTCCCCGGGGGCCGGAGCTTCCCTTGCTTCCGGTGCGGCGCTTGCTCCCGCGGTGCGGGACAGCTCCGGATGGGCGTCGGCACTGCTCATGAGGGGCGGCTCCTTGCAGCAATCTCGGCAGGTTGTTCGCTTCTGGCAGGTCACGGACCGCGCTGTCCGACGGACCCAGGATAGGTGCCCCCGCGTTCTGTGGCGGCGGCTGTCCACGCTGCGGTCCGCCGACGACCTCCCGCGACGTGCTCCGCAGCCGGTGGATCCCCCCGCCCCGAGTACCTGCCCACCGTCTCCCGGACCACGCACACCGGAGTGCGGACACGGGGACCGATACCCCTTCCCGCCGCGAACCGGACACCGCCGAGGCGGCATGATGGTCCCGTGGCGACCGACGACAGCACCTCCGAGACCCCCCGCGACAAGGCCCCCGCTGCGCGGCGGGCCTCCCGCCGACGGATGACCGGCAAGGAACGACGGGAGCAACTCCTCGACATCGGCCGGGCACTCTTCGCCGAGCGCGGTTTCGAGGCGACGTCGGTGGAGGAGATCGCGGCCAAGGCCGGGGTGTCCAAACCGGTCGTCTACGAGCACTTCGGCGGCAAGGAGGGGCTGTACGCCGTCGTCGTGGACCGGGAGATGCGCCAGTTGCTCGACATGGTGACCGACGGCCTGACCGCCGGCCACCCGCGCGAACTGCTGGAGCAGGCCGCGTTCGCGCTGCTCGACTACATCGACCAGTACACCGACGGCTTCCGCATTCTGGTGCGGGACTCGCCCGTCGCCCAATCCACCGGCACGTTCGCCTCCCTGATCAGCGACATCGCCACCCAGGTGGAGGACATCCTCGGCCTGGAGTTCAAGGCCCGCGGCTTCGACGCCAAACTGGCCCCGCTCTACGCCCAGGCCCTGGTCGGGATGGTCGCGCTGACCGGGCAGTGGTGGGTCAACGTACGGCGGCCCCAGAAGGCGGAGGTCGCCGCGCACCTGGTGAACCTCGCCTGGCACGGGCTGAACGGCCTGGAGCAAAAGCCCCGCCTGATCGGCCACCGCCGGGCCTGACCCGCGGATCGGCACCGGCGGGCGTTCCGCTCCCGTCTCCGCCGCTTCCGGCGAGCGGCCCGGCGCCGGCGGGCCCCGGCCGGCTGGGGCCCGCCGGGCCGGTCAGCGGTTGTAGCTGCTCTGCGCCCGTTCCAGGCCGTCCGTGAGCAGCGACTCGACCGCGTCGGCGGCCCGGTCGACGAGGAAGTCCAGTTCCTTGCGCTCGGCGGCGGAGAAGTCCCGGAGCACGTAGTCGGCGACCTGCATCCGGCCGGGCGGACGGCCCACGCCGAATCGCACCCGGTAGTAGTCGGGGCACAGGGACTTGGTGAGCGACCTGAGCCCGTTGTGCCCATTGTCGCCGCCGCCGCGCTTCAGCCGCAGCATGCCGTAGTCGATGTCCAACTCGTCGTGCACCACGACGAGTTGCTCCGGCGGGATCTTGTAGAAGTCGCGCAGTGCGGTGACCGGGCCGCCGGACAGGTTCATGAACGACATCGGCTTGACGAGCACCACCCGGTGCCCGGGGGGGCCCGGCGGGCCGATCCGGCCCTCCACCACCTGGGCACGGGCCCTGTGCGCCTTGAATGTGCCGCCCATCCGGTCGGCGAGCAGGTCGGCGACCATGAAACCGACGTTGTGCCGGTTGGCCGCGTACCCCGGGCCCGGGTTGCCGAGGCCGGCGACGAGCCAGGGCTCGGTGGACGTGTCGCTCATCGCTGCTCTCCCGCAGGGCGTCGTCGGAGGGACTCTTGCCGCTGTGCCGCTGTGCCGCTGTGCCGCTGTGCCGCTGTGCCGCGGCGGTCCGGCACGCTCCCGCGCGTGTCCGGGCCCGCTGCCGCGACGGCAGCGGGCCCGGACCGCGGCGGACCGCCGGTGGTTACGCGCCGCCCTCGGTGCCTTCCTCACCCTCCGCCGCGGGCTCCTCGGCCTGCGCGGCCAGCACCTGGAGGACGACGGTGTCGTCCTCCACGGTGAGGGTGGTGCCCTTGGGGAGCGGGACGTCCTTGGCCAGGACGTGGTCGCCCGCGACCAGGCCCTCCACCGAGACGGTGAAGGACTCCGGGATGTGGGTGGCCTCGGCCTCGACCGGGAGCGAGTTCAGCGCGTACTCCAGGATGTGCTGGCCGGGGCCCAGGTCGCCCTCGACGTGCACCGGCACGTCGACGTGGACCTTCTCGCCCTTCTTCACCGTCAGCAGGTCCACGTGGACCAGGAAGCCGCGGATCGCCTCGCGCTGCACGGCCTTCGGGATGACCAGTTCCTTCTTGCCCTCGACGTCCAGGGTGATCAGGACGTTCGAGTTCTTCAGGGCCATCATCATGTCGTAGCTGGGCAGCGCGACGTGGACCGGCTCGGCGCCGTGGCCGTAGATGACCGCGGGGATCTTCTCCTCGCGGCGGAGCCGGCGGGCCGCGCCCTTGCCGAACTCGTTGCGGACCTCGGCGGAAATCTTGACGTCTGCCATGACGGACGCTCCTCGCTGTGTGGACGGATCTGTGTGCACCGTCACCCGGCCCGTACGACAGGCCTGCTACGAAGAGCGCGTCGATAACGGACAGCCGCACCCGCAGGTACGGCCTCCCTCGCCGAGCAACATCCGTGATGCTACCCGGCGGGGAGGCCGCAACGTAAATCGATCAACCGCGCCCCTCCGCGTCCGGCCGCCCGGCCGCTCACCGCGGGTCGGGCGGGGGTCCGGCGGGCGAGGGATCAGTTCTGCTCCTCGAAGAGGCTGGTGACCGAGCCGTCCTCGAACACCTCGCGCACCGCGCGCGCGATCGTCGGCGCCATCGACAGCACGGTGATCTTGTCCAGGTCGATCTCGGCCGGGGTGGGCAGCGTGTTGGTGAACACGAACTCGCTCACCCGGGAGTTCTTCAGCCGGTCCGGCGCCGGGTGCGACAGGATGCCGTGCGTGGCGGTCACGATGACGTCCTCGGCACCGTTGGCGTACAGCGCGTCCGCCGCGGCCACGATCGTGCCCCCGGTGTCCACCATGTCGTCGACCAGCACGCACACCCGGCCCTCGACGTCGCCCACCACCTCGTGCACCGTCACCTGGTTCGCCACGTCCGGGTCGCGGCGCTTGTGCACGATGGCCAGCGGCGCGCCCAGCCGGTCCGCCCAGCGGTCGGCCACGCGCACCCGGCCCGCGTCCGGCGAGACCACCGTCAGCTTGTCGCGGTCCACCCGGTCGCTGATGTACCTGGTGAGGATCGGCAGCGCGAACAGGTGGTCCACCGGCCCGTCGAAGTAGCCCTGCACCTGGTCGGCGTGCAGGTCGACGCTGAGCACCCGGTGGGCGCCCGCGGTCTTCAGCAGGTCGGCCATCAGCCGCGCCGAGATCGGCTCCCGGCCCTGGTGCTTCTTGTCCTGGCGGGCGTAGCCGTAGAACGGGATGACCACGGAGATGCTCCGCGCCGACGCCCGCTTCAGCGCGTCGATCATGATCAGCTGTTCCATGATCCACTTGTTGATGGGCGCGGTGTGGCTCTGGATCAGGAAGCAGTCCGCACCGCGCACCGACTCCTTGAAGCGGACGTAGATCTCGCCGTTGGCGAAGTCGATCGCCTTCGTCGGAACCAGGTCCACGCCCAGCTCACTGGCCACCTCCTCCGCCAGCTTCGGATGGGCGCGCCCGGAGAAGAGCATCAACTTCTTCTCGCTGGTCGACTTGATCCCGGTCACTGCACCGACTCCTTGGGTTACTGCGGATGTGCGATTCTCACCGTACGCTCTGCCCGGGACGCGCCCGCGTGGCGCAGCCCGGCCGAGAGCCGGTCACTCGCCGCCGTCCTGCGGCGGCTCCCCGGCCTCCCGCGCGGCACGCGCGGCGGCACTGCCGGGACGCCTTCGGGCCACCCAGCCCTCGATGTTGCGCTGTTGGCCGCGTGCCACCGCCAGCGAACCGGGCGGCACGTCCCTGGTGATCACCGAACCGGCGGCGGTGTAGACGCCGTCCCCGACGGTGACCGGCGCCACGATCATGTTGTCCGCCCCGGTACGGCAGTGCGAGCCGATCGTGGTGTGGTGCTTGGCCTGGCCGTCGTAGTTCACGAAGACGCTCGCCGCGCCGATGTTGGTGTACTCGCCGATCGTGGCGTCCCCCACGTACGAGAGATGCGGCACCTTGCTGCCCTCGCCGACCACCGCGTTCTTCATCTCCACGTAAGCGCCCGCCTTGGACCGCGTGCCGAGTTCGGTACCCGGCCGCAGGTACGCGTACGGGCCCACCTGGGCCTCCGCGCCGATCACCGCGGACTCCGCCACCGTGTTGCTCACCCGCGCACCCTCACCGACCCGGGTGTCCGTCAGCCGGCTGTTGGGTCCCACCTCGCACCCGGAGGACAGGTGGGTGCGCCCCACCAGCTGCGTACCCGGGTGCACCAGCACGTCCGGCTCGACCGTCACCGAGACGTCCAGCCAGGTCGACGCCGGGTCGACGACCGTCGCCCCCTCCAGCATCGCCCGCTCCACCAGCCGCCCGTTCAGCAGCCGGCGGGCCTCCGCGAGCTGCACCCGGTTGTTGATCCCCAGGATCTCCCGGTGGTCCGCGGCCACTGCGGCACCGACCCGGTGCCCCGCCTCGCGCAGGATCCCCAGCACGTCGGTGAGGTACTCCTCGCCCTGGCTGTTGTCGGTGCGCACCTTGCCCAGCGCCTCGCCCAGCAGCGTGCCGTCGAAGGCGAACACCCCGGAGTTGATCTCCCGGATCGCGCGCTGCGGGCCGTCGGCGTCCTTGTGCTCCACGATCGCGGTCACCGCGCCGTCCGCACCCCGGACGATCCGGCCGTACCCCGTCGCGTCCGGGACCTCGGCCGTCAGGACGGTGACCGCGTTTCCGTCCGCGGCGTGCGTCCCGACGAGCGCCTCCAGCGTCGAGGCGGTCAGCAGCGGAGTGTCGCCGCAGGTCACCACCACCGTGCCGGCGAGCGAGGCGTCCGACGCGCGGAGCGCCTCCAGGCCCATCCGGACCGCGTGGCCGGTGCCGTTCTGCTCGTGCTGCACTGCGGTGAGTACCCCGGCGTCCACCTCGGCCAGGTGCGCGGTGACCCGCTCGCGGGCGTGCCCGACGACGATCACCAGATGCTCCGGATCCAGGGCGCGGGAGGCGTCGACCACATGGCCGACCAGCGACCTTCCGCAGAGGTCGTGCAGGACCTTCGGTGTCGCCGACTTCATGCGGGTGCCCTCACCCGCTGCGAGAACGACGACGGCTGCCGGGCGGTTGGCGCTCACGGGTGTGCCCTTCGGCTTCGGGTGAATGTCATCCGCAGGATACCGGGCAGCCGCGGTCAGTCCGCTGGTCCCCCTGCCGCCCGCCGCGCCCGGGCAGCAGGAGCGCCGGCCGCCGCCGCGGTCTCCGGCCCGGTCGCGGGCTCCGAGGCGGGCGCGGGGGCCGACGGGGGCCGCGGTACCGCGGGGGACGCGGGCTCCGCTGAGGAGGCGGACCCGGAGGGGGACGCGGGGGGCTGCTCCGCATCCGGATCGACTGCGGGCTCCCGACCGGTGAGGGCCGCGAGGCTGGAGCGCACGTGGTCCATGTGGTCGCGCAGCTCCTCCTGGCGCTCGCCGTGCTCGCGCAGCAGCCGCTCGGTCTCCCGCTCGATCCGCTCCACCCGCACCCCGGCCTGGGCGATGATCTCCTCCGCCTGCGCGTCCGCGTCCTCCTGCCGGTGCCGCGCCGCCTCCTCGGCCCGTGTCCTCGCCCGCTCGGCCGCCGCCCGCGCCGCGTTGCCCGCGTCCTCCAGTTCGGCCTCCCTGGTGCTCGCCGCCGACTCCTGGCCGGCCAGCTCGCGTGCCAGCGCGTCCCACGAGGCGGTGTGCTCCTTCTCCTGCTCTGCCAGCAGTGCCTCGCACCGCCGACTCACGTCCCGCAGGGTGTGCTCGGCCTCGCTCCTGGCCTGCTCGGCCTCCGCCCTGGCCGCCGTCCGCAGGTCCTCGGCGCGTGCCTGGGCCGCGTCCACCGTGCCCTCGGACGCCGACCGCGCGGCGGTCCGCGTCCGGTCCGACGCGGTCCTGGCAGCCTCCGCGGCGGTCTCCGCGTGGGCTTCGGCCGCCTCCCGCATCTGGAGGGCCGCCGACTCCGCGTCCCGGCGCGACTGCGCCGACTCCGCCTGGACCTCGGCGAGGATGAGCTGCGCCCGTTCCCCGAGCGACTCGTAGGTGGGGGGCGGCAGCGACGCCACGACAGTCCGCAGCCGCTCCGTCTCCTCGGTCAGCTCCCTGGCGAGGACCGTCAGCCGGGAGGCCCGTTCCTGCGAGTCGTCGCGTTCCCGCAGCAGGGCGGCGACCCGGCGGTCCACCTGGGAGGGCCGGTATCCGCGACCCCGGCCGGTGGAGAAACCGTGCTGCGGATCCATCGGCCCCGACGATTCCTTCGAAGGCATGGCGAGCCCCTTACCTCTGCGCATTTCGCCCATGGCGTGCCACTTTGGCTGTTCTGGCCCTCAAGGATGCGTCATCGGGCGCCGCGGCCCGTAATCGGCGCAGACCGGAAATAACCGATATGCGAGACGTCGTGGCGTGCCCGCACGGCCGACCGCGCACCCCACACCAGCACATACCCCTCGGAGCGGCCCCGCTACTCCCGCCACGATCACCGGAACGAGCGTCGGCCCGCGACAGGTTGACGCACAGTGAACCTCTCCCGCCGCACAGGGGCGGGGGCGGGAGGGTGCTGCCCCGACAGGCTGCGGACGGACGACGCGGCCCTGCTCCTGTCCCGGGTGAAGGGGCAGGGGTAGGGGCAGGGGCGTGGGCGAGCACGGAGGCGCCGGACGGTGCGGGACGTCTGGCAGCGCCGCCGGACGGTGCGGTTCACGCCCGCCGGCCTTCGGGGGCGGAACGGCCGGTGCCCCCACGAGAGGGGCCGCCGGCGAAGGACTCAGCGGGTGGGGCTCAGAGGAGCCCGTCCCACATCTGCTCCAGTAGTACCGACCACCAGTTCTCCGGGCCTGCCAGCGCCGCCGCGTCCAGGGAGAGCAACTGGTTCTGGAAGTCGACCGTCCAGCGTCCCGCCTGCTCCGGGGTCAACCCGAACCGCAGCCGCCACATTCGTCCCAGAAGCCCCAGGCAGCGGCTGAACTCCGGCAGGCCGGTGTTCACGAACTGCGGAGCCGCCGGCGGTCCGCCCGGCCCCGCCTCCAGAGGCACCGCCACGATGTGCGCGGTGCCGTACTGCACACACAACTGCCGACCGAAGTCGCTGCCCATCACCAAGTACGTCCCGGCGTCCGGCGCCGGGTGCACCCCGCGCTCCTGCGCCAGCTCCGCCAGCGTCGGGACCGGCCGCCCCGGCTGCGCCTGCGCCCAGAAGAACGGCCCGAAGTCCACCGGCAGGCCGGCGCGCACGAGTGTCTGCGCCACCACCTCCGGCACGCCCTGACGGGCCACCGCCCGCTGGTCGAACCGGAACACCGCCTGCGGCCCGAAGGCCTGGGCCAGCTCGTACCCGACGGCGTCCGGCGGGACCGGCGCCGCGGGCGATACCTGAGGCAACGGCGCGCGCACCGGGGCCGGTCGCGCCGGACCGTCCGCCACCTGGTGCAACTCGCCCTGGTGCTCCAGCAGATGACGCATTCCCTGCTGCCGCGAGGCGTGGTCGCGGCCGTAGGCGGCGGTGTGGCTGATCCGCACCTGCGGCCAGGTCTCCCGGATCATCCGGGCGCAGTAGCCGGCCGGCAGGTCGCAGCACTCCAGCTCGGTGTGCAGCTCCAGCACCTGCTGCGGCGGCACGTTCATCGCCCGCAGCTCGTACATGATCTGCCACTCCGGATGCGGCGTGCCCGGGGCCGACCGGCGGATGAGCTGCTGCTCGGACCCGTCCGGAGCCCGGTAGCGCAGCACCGCCATGTAGCCCGGTCCCACCGTCGGCAGCCCGCTCTGCTGCGGTGGGTACCCGTACGCGCCCGGCGCTCCCGGCACGACCGGGCCCGGGGGCTGCGGCGCGTGCGGTGCCGCGGGGTGCTGCGGGCCACCGGGCCCGGACAGCATCGTCGCGGCCTGGTGCACGCCGCCATCTGGCGGCGGGGTGCCCGGCGCGGGCGGTGGCGGGGTGCCCGGCGCGGGCGGTGGCCCTCCTCCCGGCGCACCCGGGGCACCCGGCGGGCTCGGGGCCGCAGGCGGGCCACCGGAACCCGCGGCAGGCCCGGACAGCATCGTCGCGGCCTGGTGCACCCCGCCGGAGG
The DNA here is from genome assembly GCF_000424845.1 of Streptomyces sp. TAA040. Taxonomy (NCBI): domain Bacteria; kingdom Bacillati; phylum Actinomycetota; class Actinomycetes; order Kitasatosporales; family Streptomycetaceae; genus Streptomyces; species Streptomyces sp. TAA040. The sequence continues at coordinate 100,110 of NZ_AUKR01000009.1, forward strand.
GCGGAGTGCCGCCCTCCGGGCCGGGTCCGGACGAGGGATCCGCACCCGCCTGGGCCGCCAGCTCCTGCGACGAGACCAACTGCGTCGGAACGTACCCGCCCGCCGGCTCCGCCTCCGGGGGCCGCGCGCCCGGCGCGCCCGGCGGCGGCGGCACCGACGGTCCACCGCCGCGCCCTGGCCGGTCCTCACGCGGGGCCCGGCTCGTCGCCGCGTCGGCGATGTCCGAGGCACCGGGGGCCGGGCCGTCGGACGGACCGGCGGGACGCCCGGACGGCTCGCCCTCCGCCGGATCACCGAGCGCCGGCGAGAACTGCGTACGGGGCAGCGAACTGCCGTCCGGCATCAGCGCCGTCGGCACCTCGCCCCCACCACCGGGCGACGCCGGCCGGTCCTCGTCGTCACTGCCGCTGAGCGACGGTGCGAAGACGGTGTCCGGCAGCTCGATCGACTCGCCCGACCCCGAACCCGAGGTGTCGGCCCAGGAACCCCCGCCCGCCCCCGCGGCGGGCGCACCCGCCGCGGGCGTCGGCCACCCGCCCGGGGACGCGCCCGGCGCGGAACCGTCCCCGGAGTCACCCGCCGCTCCGCCCCCGGACGCCTCCGGCCGAGCCGGCAGGCCCATCCGGTCCGCGGCCTCCTGCAGCCACTCCGGCGGCGTCAGCAGGAACGACGTCGCCTCCAGATCCACCCGCTGCGCCGCCGCCGGCGCGTCCACGACCGGCGCGGCACCGTACGCCTCCTCGAAGCGCCGGATCACCTCACCCACCGGCAACCCCGGCCACAGCGTCGACTCGCCGCTGTCCCTGGCCACCACCAGCCGCACCCGGCCGCCGTCCGAGGTCGGACCGTCCGGCCGGTCCTCGGCCCATGCCACGAAGCCCAGCTCGAACTCCCGGATTCGCACCTCGCGGTGCTGGTAGGCGGGCAGCCCGCCGTTCACCCAGCGCTCCGCGCGCTCCTGCGCCTGCGCAAGCGTCACCACAACCGCTCACCCCTCCACCGGGACCGCGCGCGCGAAGCCGCCGTCCACCATCAGATCGGCCACGGTCTCCAGCTCCGGCGGACTGCCCACGAGCCGCAGCAGAAAATCGTCGAAGTCCTCACCGCACGGCAGCAGCAGCTCCGCCATCCGCTCCCGCACGTCCATCCCGTCGCGGTCCCGCGGGTCGTCGAACGCGCAGAACCACACCGAGCCCGTCCCCTGCCCGCGCACCTTCACCGCGACCAGACCGCCCTGCACGAAACCGACGCCGAGGAAGTCCTTCGTCAGATGGTCCCGCAGGCACTTGTTCGCGTAGACGAGGTCGTTGACCGCGGGCTCGTCCCGCACCGTCAGGAACGGCTGGTCCACCAGCAGTCCCAGCTCCGCGTCGAGCGCCACGCCCACCGGCGCGCACCCCCCCGCCGCCTTCAGGAAGGACCGGTACGCGCCCGGCAGCCGGTACCCCAGGCCCTCCTCGACGTGCTCGACCTGCTCCTCGGGGACGGACACCCCCTGCGGCACGGCGAAGTGCGCCGGACCGGTCTCCTGCAACGGCCTCGTGCCGCGCTTGTCCCGGTCCACCCCGGTCGTCGCCAGCCCGCCGTGGTGCCGCAGCAGCGCCTTCACCTCCATCGGGACCAGCTCCAGCCGCCGCCCGCCGACCACGTGGTGCCACGTCCAGCCGTGCGGTGTCGCCACCGGCGGCAGACTCGCCCACAACTCGTGCCCCGACGCGTGCAGCGCCGCGTTCGCCGACACGTAGTCGGTCAGGCGCAGCTCGTCCGCACCGAAACCCTCCGGCGGCTCCGCGATCTCCGCGGCCGCCCGCGCGTACGCCGAGAACACCGGAAAGCCGGCCTCGTCCACCCGCACGCCCTGCGGGTATCGCGCGGCCCGAACCGGATCCGGGAAGTGCACGACCTGCCCGGCGTAGGCCCCGTTCGGCGGCGCGGCCTGCTGCCCCAGCCGACCTGTCGTCATGGCGGTGCTCCCCTGGGTGCTGCTGACTGTTCCGCACAGCCTAAAGGCTCTCCCCGGACGGGAACGGGCGCAGGGCACCGGACGAGGCGGGCTCCGCCGCCGGCGAGCACCGCAGCCCTTCGCTCCGTACCCGCAGAAGGGATCCCGCCCGGCCCGCGCCCGCCCCACTGAGGGAACGGGACATGCCTCACGTACCACCGGACTTCCACAACGGACGGAATCTTTGGCAAAGTCAGCTCTCGGACTCGGGGGATGTACGGAGGAAGCACCACCATGCACACGGCACAGCACTCCGCGGACCCGCGCATCGACGGGGGCGCAGCAGGCGGACCCGCCGACGGCAGCGTCCCCCTGCTGCGGCGCCGGCGCGACGGTATCCTGCCCACCGTCGCCGCGGCCCTCTCCGTCCGGGGCGCCACCCTCACCTGCACCGCCGGCAAGGCCGCACAGCCACCCACCCTGCACCCTCTCGTCCGGGACTACCTCGACACCCTCACCACCGACCGCCGCGAACGCCACACCGGACGCTGCCCCGAAGCGGTGCTCCTCTCCCGCTTCCTCACCTCAGTCGAGGCCGGCCGCTCCAGACGCGCGTCCCGCAAACCCTTCACCGGCGGCGACGCACGCCGGGCCCTCAAGCACGCCCGACTCACCGCCCGCCGCATCCGCGAGGACGGCGACCCCGCACACGGCACCTACGCGCCCCCGTGCCGCTCCTGCACCGCGCTCCTCACCCACTTCGGCGTTCGCGCCGTCGACCCGGACGCCGCCCGGTGAGCATCCGCTTCCCCGTCGCCGTCGACGCCGCCCTGCGCACCGCCGGGTGGCGCCCGGGCCGCTGGGACATCCGGCAGGCCGAGATCTGGGCCGACCGGCTCCGCGCCCACGTATCGCCCGCGGGCCACCGGCACGCCGTCTTCCCCGCAGCCGTCGAGGCCTGGGCCGAGTTCGGCCTCCTCCATATCGCCGGTAGCGGATCAGGCCTGCACGTCGCCCCCACCGCCCTGCACGTCGACCCCGAGGCCGGACTGCACTGGGCCCGCACCCTCAACGACCTCGGCCGCGCCCTCGGCACCGAGGTCGCCCCGCTCGGCGAGGAGAACGGCGGAGCCGCGCTGCTCGCCATCGACGCCCAGGGCCGCGTCTACAGTCTCGACCACAGCGGCGACTGGTACCTCGGACCGCACTTCGACGCCGCCCTCGCCGCCCTCGTCACCGGCACCGGGCCCACCCGGCTCAGCTACGCCAGCGAGTGACCGGAGGCGCCGGCGGGACGCCGGGCACTGCCGAACGCCGCCGCGGCCTGCGGGGCGGCGTCCCCGGGACGCCCGCCGCTTCGGGAAGCACCCCGCGTCCCGGGAAGCACCCCGCGTCGCTCCGCGGGCGTCCTGCGGGCGGCTCCGAGGCGCCCGCACCGCTCCGGGGCGTCAACCCCCGGGAATGACCGCGGACACCCGGAACCCGCCCCCGCTCGTCGGCCCCGACACGAACCCGCCACCCAGCGCGGACACCCGCTCACGCATCCCGACCAGCCCGTTCCCGCCGCTCGGCAGTCGCGCACCGGCCACCCCCTCCGCGGCGGGCGCGTTCTCCACCAACACCGCCACCTCCCGCTCCCGGTGCGCCAACCGCACCCGGGTGGGCGCGCCCGCGGCGTGCTTGTGCACGTTCGTCAGCGCCTCCTGCACCACCCGGAACGCCGTCTGCTCCACCGCCTCCGGATACCGGCGGGCCTCGCCCTCCACCGACAGCTCCACCGTCACCCCCGCGGCACGCGACTCGTCCAGCAACCGCTCCAACTCGGCCAACCCCGGCCCCCCGGCCGACTCCCGCTGCGCCGCGGCCTCCGCGCACCGGGCGACCCGCGCCAGCGGCTGCCCGTCCGCCTCCCCGCCGCGCCGCGCGCCCGCGCCGGCCCCGGTGCCCGGCGCGGCCTCCGGCACCGCACCGACGGCGGTCGGCGAGGTCTCGTGTGCACGCAGCACCCCGAGCATCGTCCGCAGCTCCGTCAGCGCCTGCCGGCCCATGTCGCCGACGAGCGCGGCGTTCTTCACCGCCTTCTCCGGATCCTTCAGAGCCACCGCCTGCAAGGCCGCCGCGTGCACCACCATCAGGCTCACCCGGTGCGCCACCACGTCGTGCATCTCCCGGGCGATGCGGGTGCGCTCCTCGCTCCGCGCCCACTCGGCGCGCTCCTCCGCCCGGTCGGCCAGCAGCGTCAGCTCGCGCTCCAGCCCGTCCGCACGCTCCCGCAGGGCGTCCACCAGGCGGCGCCGCGCACCCGCGTACATCCCCAGCAGCACCGGCGGTACCGTCGCGATCAGCGCGAGTAGCGCGGCGAACAGCAGCACGTACCCCATCGGGGCGATGAACCCGTCCGGCCCGTCCCGCATCGCGATGGTGGCGATCACGAAGATACCGGCGATCTCCATGCCCGCCAGCAGGGCGATGATCCGGCGCGGCACTTCCGACGCCGCCAGGGTGTAGAAGCCGACCGTGCCCAGGAGGTAGCCCATCTGCGCCGGGATCACCGCGATGGCCACCAGCACGACGGCGATCGGGAACCTGCGGCGCAGCACGAGGGACGCGCCCACCGCGGTCCCCAGCGCGATGCCCGACGCCACCGGGATACCGGCCTCCCGGGCGAACGTGACCCCCTGCAGTGCGCAGTCCGCTGCGGAGACGACGGCGAGCGTCACGTCCAGCACGGCACTGCGGCGCCTGGGCCACCAGAGCGGCCCCCGGGGCGCCGGCCCCCGGGCGCGGGCAACTTCCCCCGTCTCGGTCATACCGACCAGACTACGACCGGCCGCCACCCGATTTCCCGGGGGCGCCCGGACGTGCCTGCCTGCGATTTCGCGCGCCGGTGGAATGGAAGAGGAGCGAAATCCTCCGTTCCTCCTTCGATCCGGTGAATCGCAGGCATTTTCGAATCCTGGAGTGCCCAGCGGGCCCATGCTGAGCTCATGGAACCCACCCGGCGCGTCGCCACCGCACAGCCCCGCTCCCTCGCTCCCCTCCTCCGCCCCCCGGTCCGCCCTCCACCCCCGGCTCCGCCGCCTCGCTGCGGCAGCGGGCCGTCGACCTTCGCCGCGCGGGTCACAGCCGGTCCGTCATCCGGGAGCAGCTCGGCATCGTCGGCGACAGCACCCTCAACCACCTGCTGCGCCCCACGGCCCTGGACCCGCCGCCCGCGAGTGAAGGAGGCGCTCCGCTCCCGAGTCCACTCGCTCCGCCGCGCCCGGCAGGGCCTGCGCGGAGGTCGCCGCCGAGTCGGGGGTGTCGAAGAGTCCCGTCTCGCTCTGAGTCCGCGACCTCCCCCTCCGGAGCGGCAGGACCTCCTGCGGGCGGAGGCCTCGGAACGGGCCAGTCGGGGATGGCGGCCGGAGGTCCGCCGCCGTGCCGCGGAGTGGCAGCGCCACTGGGCCGCGCTGGTCGGCGCCGAGGTCGCCGACTTCGGAGCCACGGCACCCAAGAAGCACAACCCGAGGACGGTCCGCCGGAACGTCGGAGCGGACTACTGCGGCTGTCTCGTCGTCCGTCTTCTGGACGGCGCCGATCTCTGCCGTCGCATCGAGGGGTGGTGGTACGGCATAGTGGGGGGCGTCAACGCGGGTGCACGGCAAGGTGTCCGGTGTCTGTTTTGGCACGCACTGCTATCCGCTGTGGTGTAATCGGCAGCACTGCTGGTTTTGGTCCAGTCAGTCCGGGTTCGAGTCCTGGCAGCGGAGCTCGCTTCCGTTCGCGAGCGGTGTCCCGAGGTTGAGGGTGCGCTCCTCGCCGATGCGCCAGGCCCCTCCTTCCGCACGAGGGAACTGCCGACGTCCCGGGCATCCCCCCGATGCCCCCGTCCTCCGGTGCGGGCTCCTCCCGCGGCCCCGTTTCCGGCAGCGCCCCTCGGCGCCCGTTCCCCTCCCGCGTGAACGCCCTGAGCCCCGGCCGCCGTTGGGTCGGTCCGGCCGCCGCCGTCCGGTGCCTCCTGCACCCGCAACTGCTCCGGCCGCCTGTCACGCCGCCTCCGCCCCGGTCGGCACGGGGGCGGCGCGGCGCGCACCCGGCAGCCACCCCTAGGCAAGTAGTTCCGAACGCTGGTGATGCTTCCCAGGATGCAGAGAGGGCGTCCAAGATCGTTTTGTGACGAACGAAGACTTGGACGCCCTCATCACCGGACTGTACGTGAAGATCGACGACGAGATCGGAGGGACTCGATGGCTGGGCAGGCCACCGAAGTTGAGCGACTCCGAGCTGGTCTGCCTGGCCGTCGCGCAGGCCCTGCCGGGTTTCACCTCGGAGGCGCGTTGGCTGCGGTTCGCCCGCGGCAACCTGGGCGCGATGTTCCCGTGCCTGCCCGAGCGGCCCGGATACAACAAGCGGCTGCGGGCCGCGCTGCCGCTGGTCAAGAACGCGATACGCCTTCTTGTGACGGATACGGACTTCTGGTTCGACAACCACTGGATCATCGACTCCACGCCGGTGCCGTGCGGCATGTCGCGGCCGACGGTGAAGCGGTCGGACATGGCCGGCTGGGCCGGATACGGGTACTGCGCTTCGCACTCGCGGTTCTACTGGGGCCTGCGGCTGTTCCTGGTCTGCACCCCGACGGGCATACCGATCACGTGGGCACTGGCGAACCCGAAGATCGACGAGCGGGAGGTGCTGGCCGCCATGCTGGACCGCGAGCCCGACCTGGCGGCCGAGAGGCCCGGCCTGCTGCTGATCGCCGACAAGGGCTTCGCCTCCAAGGAGTTCGAGGCCGATCTGGCCTTCCAGGGCGCGGAGTTGCTCCGTCCGTCGTTCAAGCGGGAGAAGCGTCGCAAGGGCGAGTCGCTGCTGAAGTCGGTGCGGCAGCTGATCGAGTCGGTCAACGACACGTTGAAGGGCCAGCTCGACCTGGAACAGCACGGCGGCCGGACCTTCGAGGGCGTCGCCGTCCGCATCGCCCAGCGCATCCTCGCGATGACCTCGGCCATCTGGCACAACCACAAGACCGGCGCACCGGTCCTGCGGTCGCTGACCGCATTCGATCACTGAACACATCGGAACTACTCGTCCAGGGGGGCGCCACGGGGATGCCCCGGTGCCCGGTTCGTTCCGGCGCAGGACGAGATCCGCGCGTCCGATGCCTAGCGTGGGAAGCGGGTCGGGGCCGCCGCAGCACGGGGGTGGGGAAAGCCTCCGCCCGCAGAGGCCGAGGAGCACCACCGTGTGCCGCCGGCCGGCTCAGCAGGCTGTCGTGAGGCTGCCGCCGGGTCGGACCGTGGTCCGCGGGGGGCGCCTCGCAACAGTCCTTCCAGGCGTATTGAGGAGACATTCGTGAGGTCGGCTGTGGTGAATCCCAGGACCGGGGACAGCGGAGGAAGTACGGTCGTGGCCGCGCGGGGGCGTCAGGTCGTGAAGGCGTACGGCGCGGGCGAGACGAGGGTGGTGGCCCTTGACCGGGTGGACGTGGAGATCGCCGGGGGCGGGTTCACGGCGATCATGGGGCCGTCCGGCTCCGGCAAGTCCACCCTGATGCACTGCCTGGCCGGTCTGGACTCGGTGACCTCGGGTCAGGTGTGGGTCGGCGGTACCGAGATCTCGGGGATGAAGGACAAGAAGCTGACCCGCTTGCGCCGGGACCACATCGGCTTCATCTTCCAGGCCTTCAACCTGCTGCCGACGCTGACCGCGACGGAGACATCACGCTGCCGTTGGACATCGCCGGACGCAAGCCGGAGCTGGAGTGGCTGGACCGGGTGATCGAGACGGTCGGTCTGCGGGGGCGGCTGAAGCACCGTCCGAGCGAGCTGCCCGGCGGGCAGCAGCAGCGGGTGGCGGTGGCCAGGGCGCTGGCGGCTCGCCCGTCGATCATCTTCGGCGACGAGCCGACGGGGAACCTGGACTCCCGGGCCGGTGCGGAGGTGCTGGACTTCCTGCGACGCTCGGTGGACGAGCTGGGCCAGACGATCGTGATGGTGACGCACGACCCGGTCTCGGCCTCGTTCGCCGACCGGGTGCTGTACTTGGCGGACGGCCGGATCGTCGACGAGATGCGGCGGCCGACCGCGGAGTCGGTGCTGGACCGGATGAAGGCGTTCGACACCCTGGGGCGGGTGTCATGACAGTACTGAGAACCTCGTTGTGCAACCCCTTCGCGCACAAGGGGCGGGTGACGCTCTCCGGGTTGGCCGTGGCGCTGTCGGTGGCATTCGTCTGCGGGACGCTGGTCTTCACCGACACGATGGATTCCACCTTCGACCGGCTGTTCGCGACCACGGCGGCGAACGTCACCGTCTCGCCGGCCCGCGAGGACGCCGGTGACGGGCCGTTCGGCGACCGTGCCCGCCGCGCTGGTGGACCGGGTCGCCGGGGGCGGAGGGCGTCGAGAAGGCCTTCGGTCTCGTGGCCAGCACCACGGTGACGGTGGTCGACTCGTCGGGCGAGAGCATCGGCCCGACGACGGGCGCGCCGACGGTCGCGTCGAACTGGACCGATCTGGACCGGCTGTCGATGGATGTCACGGCGGGGTGCCCGCCGCGGGGTCCGACCGACGTGATGGTCGACGCGGACACGGCCGACAAGCACGGTCTCGAACTGGGCGACGAACTGCGGACCATCACGGCGGACGGTGAGTTCCTCACCCGGGTCTCGGGGATCTCGACGTTCCGGGTGACGAATCCGGGTGCTGCGGTGCCGAACTTCCACGAGGAGACGGCGCAGTGGGAGCTGCTGGGGTCGACACAGGCGTACACGCAGGTGGCGGTGGTCTCCGCCGAGGGGACGACGGACGAGTTGCTGCGCCGCAACGTGCGGTCCGTGCTCGGTGAGGACGCCGTGGCGGGTTCGGGGAGCGGGGGGTCCCCGGGGGACGGAGACGGGGAAGCCGCAGCCGCTGCGGAAGCCGGTCGGGCGGGTCCTGACGGCGGGTACGAGGTGCGGACGCAGGAGGAGGTCGCCGCCGAGAGCAAGAGCGAGATGGGTGGGTTCCTGGACGTCCTCAAGTACGCGCTGCTGGGTTTCGCGGGGATCGCGGTGCTGGTGGGCGGCTTCCTGATCGTGAACACGTCCTCGATGCTCGTGGCGCAGCGGACCCGGGAGATCGGGCTGATGCGGGCGATCGGTGCGGGGCGGTCGCAGATGAACCGCTCGGTGCTGTTCGAGGCGCTGCTGCTGGGGGTGTTCGGTTCGGTTCTGGGTGTGTGCGCGGGGATCGGTCTCGCGGTGGGCCTGATGGAGCTGATGGGCCTGCTGGGCATGAGCCTGAGCACACAGGACCTGACGGTGGGCTGGTCGACGCCGGTGGTCGGGTTGGGTCTCGGTGTGCTGGTGACGGTGCTGGCGGCGTATCTGCCGGCGCGGCGGGCGGGCCGGGTGTCGCCGATGGCGGCGCTGCGGGATTCCGGGCTGCCGGCGGAGGGCGCTTCGGTGCGTTTCCGCAGGGTGGCGGGGCTGCTGGTGACGGCGGTCGGCGGTGCGGCGCTGGTGGTGGCGGCCGGGGTGTCCTCGGCGAGCGGGGGTTCGCTGTTCCTGGCGTCCGGTGTGGTGCTGACGCTGCTGGGGTTGGTGCTGGTGGGGCCGTTGCTGGCCTCGCTGGTGGTGCGGGTGCTGAGCGTGCTGGTGGTGCGGGTGTTCGGCCCGACGGGGCGGCTCGCGGAGCGGAACGCGTTGCGCGATCCCCGGCGGACGGGGGCGACGGGCGCGGCGCTGATGATCGGGCTGGCGCTGGTCGCGGGTCTGTCGGTGGTGGGGTCCTCGCTGGTGGCCTCGGCGTCCGACGAGCTGGATCGTTCGGTCGGTGCGGACTTCATCGTGTCGGGCGACACCGGGCAGCCGATCGGCTGGCAGGCCGCTGAGGCGCTCCGGGGGGCTCCGGGGCTGGAGCGCTTCTCGGAGCGCCGGGCGATCGAGGGTGTGGAGCTGACGGTGCCGGGCGGCGCGAAGGTGGAGCCGTCCTGGCTGGTCGCGGCGTCGCCGACGTACACGCAGGACGTGCGGACGGAGACGGTCGAGGGGGAGCTGCGGGACGCCTACCGGCCGGACCGTTTCTCGGTCGACGAGGAGTTCGCCGCCGAGCACGGCTTGGCGGTCGGCGACGAGGTCGCCACCGTGTTCCCGGGGGCGGACGGCTCGGTGACGCTGACGCTGGGGGCGGTGACCTCGTCGGACACGACGCTGGACCCGGGTGCGATGTTCATGGGTCTGGACACCGCGGCCCGTCATCTGCCGGCGGATCGGATGCCGCTGAACATGATGATGTTCGGGACGGCGGTGGAGGGCCAGGAGGCCGCGGCGTACGAGGCGCTGAAGGCGGAGGTGAAGCCGTTCCCGCAGTACACGGTGCGGGATCAGGCTGATGACAAGAAGATGCCGGAGGGTCAGGTCAGCGGGTTGCTGAACATGGTCTACGGCCTGCTGGCGCTGGCCATCGTGGTGGCGGTGCTCGGAGTGGTGAACACCTCGGCGCTGTCGGTGGTGGAGCGGACGCGGGAGATCGGGCTGATGCGGGCGATCGGTTTGTCGCGGCGGCAGTTGCGCCGGACGATCCGGCTGGAGTCGGTGGTGATCGCGCTGTTCGGCGCGCTGCTGGGATTGGGCCTGGGAGTGGCGTGGGGGATCGCCGGTCAGCGGTTGCTGGCGCTGGAGGGTTTCACGACGCTGGAGATCCCGTGGCCGACGATCGGGGCGGTCTTCTTCGGTTCGGCGCTGGTGGGTCTGGTCGCGGCGCTGGTGCCGGCTTTCCGGGCGGGGCGGACGAACGTGCTGAACGCCATCGCGACCGAGTGACTCGTTCGTTCGTGTGGTGCGGTGCCCGGTCGGCGGGGTGGTCTCCCGGCCGGACACCGCGGTGCGCCGCCGCCCACGGTCCGGGCCGGGGCGGCGTATCGCTGCTGCCCGGCCCGTCCGGCGCCGGTGGGGCTGCCCGTCCGGTTTCTGCGCCGGTCCGGGTCGGTCGGTGGCGGGGCGCGGTGGTGTCGGTGGTGAAGGGGTGGTGCGGGGGCCGCGGCCGACGGGTGCGGGGGCTGCGGACGGCGTACGCTGGGCATCCCCGGCCGGCTTGCCTGTCGGGCCCTTCGTGTTGTCCAGCCTTCTTCGGGGACGGAACGCTCCATGACTCTGACCGGTCTGCTCGACGCTGTCGTGAAGGACCCTGCGCTCGCCGAGGCCGTCCGGGCCGCCTCTGACGGCAACCGCCACCACGTCGACCTGGTGGGCCCGCCGGCGGCCCGGCCGTTCGCGGTGGCCGCGCTGGCCAGGGACGCGCAACGTCCGGTTCTGGCGGTGACGGCGACCGGACGGGAGGCGGAGGACCTGGCGGCGGCGCTGCGTTCGCTGCTTCCGGAGGACTCGGTGGCGGAGTACCCGTCGTGGGAGACGCTTCCGCACGAGCGGTTGTCCCCGCGCGGCGACACGGTGGGCCGTCGGCTGGCGGTGCTGCGCAGGCTGACGCACCCGCGTGCGGACGATCCGGCGTCGGGCCCGGTGAGTGTGGTGGTGGCGCCGGTGCGGTCGGTGCTGCAACCGCAGGTGAAGGGCCTGGGGGAGCTGGAGCCGGTGAGTCTGCGGGCGGGGGAGTCGGCGGATCTCCAGGAGGTGGTCGCCGGCCTGGCGGCTGCCGCCTACGCCCGGGTGGAGCTGGTGGAGAAGCGCGGTGACTTCGCCGTCCGGGGCGGGGTCCTGGACGTGTTCCCGCCGACCGAGGAGCATCCGTTGCGGGCGGAGTTCTGGGGCGACGAGGTGGAGGAGATCCGCTACTTCAAGGTGGCGGACCAGCGCTCGCTGGAGGTGGCGCAGCACGGGCTGTGGGCGCCGCCGTGCCGGGAGCTGCTGCTCACCGAGGAGGTGCGGGCCCGGGCGGCACGGCTCGCGCAGGAGCATCCGGAGCTGGAGGAGCTGCTGGGCCGGATCGCGGAGGGCATCGCGGTCGAGGGGATGGAGTCGCTGGCTCCGGTGCTGGTGGACGAGATGGAGTTGCTGCTGGACGTGCTGCCCGCGGGCAGTATGGCGGTGGTGTGCGATCCGGAGCGGGTGCGCACGCGGGCCTCGGATCTGGTGGCGACGAGCCAGGAGTTCCTGCAGGCGTCGTGGGCGGCGACGGCCGGTGGTGGCGCGGCGCCGATCGATGTGGGTGCCGCGTCGCTGTGGGGGATCGCGGACGTGCGGGAGCACGCGCGGGAGCGGGGCATGCTGTGGTGGTCGGTGAGTCCGTTCGCCGCGGACGAGGAGGTGGACGGGGACACCCTGACGCTGGGGATGCGGGCGCCGGAGTCGTATCGCGGGGACACGGCGCGGGCTCTGGCGGACACCAAGGACTGGTTGTCGCGGGGTTGGCGGTGCGTCTATCTGACCGAGGGGCACGGTCCGGCGGAGCGCACGGTGGAGGTGCTGGGCGCGGAGGGCATCGCGGCCCGGAAGGACACCGAGCCGGCGCGGCTGCCGCCGCCGTCGGTGGTGCAGGTCTCGTGCGGGTCGTTGGACAAAGGGTTCGTGGCGCCGGGGCTGGAGCTGGCGGTGCTGACGGAGACGGACCTGACGGGGCAGAAGGCGGCGGGCCGGGAGGCGGCGCGGATGCCGGCGCGGCGGCGCCGGGCGATCGATCCGCTGACGCTGGCGCCCGGGGACTTCATCGTGCACGAGCAGCACGGTGTGGGCCGGTACGTGGAGATGGTGCAGCGGACGGTCCAGGGCGCGACGCGTGAGTACCTGCTGGTGGAGTACGCCCCGGCGAAGCGGGGGCAGCCGGGTGACCGGCTGTTCGTGCCGACGGAGCAGTTGGAGCAGATCACCAAGTACGTGGGGGGTGAGCAGCCGTCGCTGCACCGGCTGGGCGGTGCGGACTGGACGAAGACGAAGGCGCGGGCGAAGAAGGCGGTCAAGGAGATCGCCGCGGACCTGATCAAGCTGTACTCGGCGCGGATGGCGGCGCCGGGGTACGCCTTCGGGACGGATACACCGTGGCAGCGGGAGCTGGAGGACGCGTTCCCCTATGTGGAGACGCCCGACCAGTTGACGACGATCGGCGAGGTCAAGGAGGACATGGAGAAGTCCGTGCCGATGGACCGCCTGGTGTGCGGGGACGTCGGGTACGGCAAGACGGAGATCGCGGTCAGGGCGGCGTTCAAGGCGGTCCAGGACGGCAAGCAGGTGGCGGTGCTGGTGCCGACGACGCTGCTGGTGCAGCAGCACTTCGGGACGTTCACTGAGCGGTACGGGCAGTTCCCGGTGCGGGTGCGGGCGCTGTCGCGGTTCCAGAGCGAGACGGAGTCGACCGCGGTGCTGGAGGGGCTGCGGGACGGTTCGGTGGACGTGGTGATCGGTACGCACCGCTTGTTCTCCTCGCAGACGAAGTTCAAGGACCTCGGTCTGGTGATCGTCGACGAGGAGCAGCGCTTCGGTGTGGAGCACAAGGAGCAGCTCAAAAAGCTCCGGGCGAACGTGGACGTGCTGACGATGTCGGCGACGCCGATTCCGCGGACGCTGGAGATGGCGGTCACCGGTATCCGGGAGATGTCGACGATCACGACGCCGCCGGAGGAGCGGCACCCGGTGCTGACGTTCGTCGGTCCGTACGAGGAGCGGCAGATCGGTGCGGCGGTGCGCCGGGAGCTGCTGCGGGAGGGCCAGGTCTTCTACATCCACAACCGGGTGGAGTCGATCGACCGGGCTGCTTCGCGGTTGCGGGAGATCGTTCCGGAGGCGCGGATCGCGACGGCGCACGGGCAGATGTCGGAGGCGGCGCTGGAGCAGGTGGTGGTGGACTTCTGGGAGAAGAAGTTCGACGTGCTGGTGTCGACGACGATCGTGGAGTCGGGGATCGACATCTCGAACGCGAACACGCTGATCCTGGAGCGCGGTGACAACTTCGGGCTGTCGCAGTTGCACCAGTTGCGGGGCCGGGTGGGCCGGGGGCGGGACCGCGGGTACGCCTACTTCCTGTATCCGCCGGAGAAGCCGTTGACGGAGACGGCGCACGAGCGCCTGGCCACCATCGCGCAGCACACCGAGATGGGTGCGGGCATGTACGTGGCGATGAAGGACTTGGAGATCCGTGGTGCGGGCAATCTGCTGGGCGGCGAGCAGTCCGGCCATATCGCCGGTGTCGGTTTCGACCTGTACATGCGGATGGTCGGCGAGGCGGTTGCCGACTACCGGTCGTCGCTGGCCGGCGGAGAGGTGGAGGACAAGGCTCCGCTGGAGGTGAAGATCGAGCTGCCGGTGGACGCGCACGTGCCGCACGACTACGCGCCGGGGGAGCAGTTGCGGCTCCAGGCGTACCGGGCGATCGCGTCGGCGACCTCCGAGGACGACGTCCGGGCGGTCCGTGAGGAGCTCGCGGACCGGTACGGTCCGCTGCCGGAGCCGGTGGAGAACCTGCTGTTGGTCTCGGGGCTCCGGATGCTGGCCCGGTCCTGCGGGGTCACCGACATCACCTTGCAGGGGAACCGGGTGCGGTTCGGGCCGGTGGAGCTGCGGGAGTCGCAGGAGCTCCGGTTGAACCGGGTGTATCCGGGTTCGGTGGTGAAGGAGTCGGCGCAGCAGGTGCTGGTGCCGCGTCCGAAGTCGGGCGGCGGGATCGGAGGCAAGCCGGTGGTGGGCCGGGATCTGCTGGCCTGGGTAGGGGGGTTCCTCACCGCGGTGGTGGGTTCCTGAGCCCGTGGGTTCCTGAGCCCGCCGCGGGCCGGGAACCCCGCCGCACCGGGGCTCCCGGCCGGGGCCCGCGCCGGGTGTGCGGCGCCGAATCCCCCCGCCGATCCCGGGCCCCCGGAGCCCGGGGTTCGCTATGCTGCTCCCTCTGTTCGCGCACCGGTTGTCGGCGGGGCCGGATACTGTGCCCGTGCACCACCCACGCAGGACGCGACGTGGCGAACTGCCAACGCATGGAGTGCTGATGTACGGCCGGCCGATGTCACCGCCGCAGCCCCGCCCGTCCGGTCCCGGCGCGAGGGCGATGGCGGCTCGGCTGTTCTTCGCGGCGTTCCCTCTGCTGTCCCTCGGTTTCCTGGGCTGGGTCCCCGCGCTGCGCCTCGCGATCCAGCGCCGCCGACCACTCGACTGGGCGCTGTTCGGTCTGAGCGTGGTGCTGTGCGTGGTTCTGGTCGTCCTCGCCAGCCGGATGTCGACCGACCCCGACGTCCAGACCCCCGAGGACGACCAGGCGGTCGTGTTCCTGCTGCTCTACGTGCTCGGCGCCACCGTCCACGCCCTCCTCGGCGACCGGTTCGTCCGCCCGTCCCCGTACCGCCGCCCAGTGGCTCCCGCGTACGGGTACCCCGGCCCGCAGCGTGGGGGTTACGCCCAGCCGCACCCCCCACGGCCGCAGCAGCCCCTGCAACCGCGGTTCCCGCACCAGCAGCAGCCCGCGCCGCAGCCGTTCCCGCACCCCTCTCCGCCTGCGCAGTCGTCCCGGCCCGCGTCACCTGAGCCCGTACCGTCCGGGAGCGCGCCGCCGGAGCCGCAGCCCGGTTCGCCCCGGATGCGGCAGGTGGCCTCCGAGCTGGACGAGCTCGACGAACTGCTCCGACGGCGGGAGGGCCGTTGATCGGCCGTCTCGTCGCAGGCCGCTACGAGCTGACGGAGCCGCTCGGCAAGGGGGCCATGGGGCAGGTGTGGGGTGGCCACGACCGCGGCCTCGGCGGGCGTCCGGTGGCGGTGAAGCTGATGAACTCCCACCGGATGGCCTCGCTGTCCGGCCTCTCCGACCTCTACGGCAGCCCCGGCGGGCCCGGCCGCGGCGCCTACGAGGAGCTGCGCGAGCGCTTCGAGCGGGAGTGTCGGGTGACCGCGCAGATCGACCACCCCGGACTGGTCACGGTCTTCGACGCGGGCCGGGATGACGACGAGCTGTTCCTGGTGATGCAGTGGGTGGACGGCAGCGGCCTCGGGGACCACCTTGCCGAGAACGAGCCCTACCCGTGGCAGTGGGCCGTCGCCGTGGTCACCCAGCTGTGCTCGGCGACCGCCGCCGTGCACGCCGCCGGGATCATCCACCGGGACCTGAAGCCGGGCAACGTCATCGTCCGACCCGACGGGCGGGTCGTGGTCCTCGACCTGGGCATCGCGGCGGTTGCCTCCGCCGGTGACACCACCCGGCTCACCCGCACCGGCGCCCTGATCGGTACCCCGGTCTACATGGCGCCCGAGCAGGCCACCGGCGGCACCCCGGTCGGCCCGGCCGCCGACCTCTACGCGCTCGGCGTCCTGCTCTACGAACTCACCACCGGCCGGGCCCCTTTCCTCGCGCCCGAGGCGGCCGGTCTGCTGTACAAGAAGCTGCACGAACAGCCGGAGCCGCTGCGTCGGCTCCGCCCCGAGATCCCCGAGGTGCTGGCCGATCTGGCCCACCGGCTGCTGGACACCGACCCGGCCGCGCGCCCCGCCGACGCGCACGAGGTCCACGAGGTGCTCCGGCCCCTGCTCCCGCGCCACCCGCTGCCCGGCGCCGCCGCCCTGCCGTTGGACCCGACCCGGCCGTTCCGTGAGCCGATGGCCCCCTGGCCCGCCCGCCGCCCCGCGGAGCCTCCGCCGCGGGGCGGCACCGCGTTCGCCGCGTCCGCCCCGGACCCGCGCAGCCGGGGCGGCTTCGGGCCGCCCGCGTACGGCCCGACCGGGGGCTTCCCCGCCGCCGGACCGCCACCGCCGCACGGCCCGGTATCGTCCGGCGGCGGCCCGCACTCCGGCGGCGGACTCGCCGGGACCCTGACCGAGGTGCGCCGCCTGCTCGCCGCCGGCCGGTACACGCTGGTCGCCGACATGCTCGGCCAGGCACTCCCGGCCGCCGTCGCGGAGCACGGCGAGGGCTCCCCGGTGGTCCGCACGCTGCGCAAGCAGTACGCCGCCACCCTCGTCGACACCGGGCAGTACGCCAGGGCGCTGCCGGAGATCACCCGGCTGATCCAGGAACTCACCGCGGAGAAGGGCCCCTACGACCCGGCCGTGGTCCAGCTCCGGCAGGACGAGGTCTTCTGTCGGCAGCAGCTCAGCGGCGGCTGACCGCGGCCGGCCGCGCGGTTCGCGGACCGTACGCCGAGAGTTCACCCGGACGTCCCCCGGGTGGCATCCGCTGCGTTGGTCACCTGGCTACGCTCACGGAACGGAGGCCGGTCACCGGCCGGGGCCTCCGGATGTGTCCGCGGCGTCTGGAAACCAACACGTGCCCAAGCTCTCTGTCATCGTTCCTTGCCACAACGTGCAGGACTTCGTCCCCGACACCCTGCGCAGCCTGGCCCTGAACGCGGGACCGCAGGTGGAGTTCCTGCTGGTGGACGACTGCTCGACGGACACGACGGGGGAGCTGCTCGCCCGCGCCGCGCGGGAGTGGCTGCCGGGCGCCCGGGTGCTCACCCACGCGCGCAACCTCGGCATCGCCGCGGCGCGCAACACCGGGATCGACGCCGCCCGCGGCGACTACCTGACCTTCCTCGACGGCGACGACTGGTACGCCCCGGGCTACCTCGACGAACTGCTGCACGCCGCCGAGGACCTGCACTGTGACTTCGTGCGCACCGATCACGTGCAGTGCACCGGTACGGAGCGGGTGGTGCGCCGGGCGCCCGCCCGGTGCCGGGACGCGGTGGCCGACCCCCGGGACGCGATCGCACCGGCCTCGATGGAGACGATGGTCGACTACCCCTTCGTCTGGGCCGGCGTGTACCGCCGCTCGCTCTTCGACCAGCGTTCCGCGGACGTGCCGCCGGCTCAGGACGCGGGCCCGGCCCCGCAGGCGGTCGCCGCCCCGACCGCGTCCACGGCACCGGACGGGACCGGGGTGCGGTTCCGGCCCGAGCTGCGGACGGCGGAGGACCGGGTGTTCATGTGGCAGCTCCACCTGCGGGCGGAGTCCTTCGCCACCGTCGGGCTGCTCGGGGTGTTCTACCGCCGAGGGGTGACCACCTCACTGACCCAGATCAGGGACGCCCGCCAGTTGGACTTCATCCCGGCGCACGACCTGGTCCTGGCCGAGGTCGCAGCCGACCGGGAGGCGGACCGCTTCCTCCCCAAGATCGTGCGTACGTACTGCGCGATGCTCGCCTTCCACGCGGCCGGAGCCCAGCGGTACGAGCCGACGGCGGCCCGGCAGCTGAAGCGGGACTCGGCCGCCGCGCTGCGCCGGATGCCGCCGCCGGTGCTGGAGGCGACCTTGCGCGACCTGGACCCGGAGCGCAGAAAGGCGCTGCGGCGCCTGCTGGGCGGAACACGGAGGGCAGCCTGACCATGGCCCCGAACAGCCCGAACAGCCCGAACAGCCCGGGTGCGGCGGCCGTCTCCCGGCCCGCGGCGCCCCGCCGGGCGCAGATCTTCGAAGTCTCCACTCTCTACGGCGCCGCCACCCTGGCGGCGGCACTGGACGCCGGCCGGTTCGGCTCCGCCGACCGGGCCCACCGCGTCCTGCTGGTGTCGCAGAACGCGGCCGTACCGGAGACCGCCTCCCGGCTCCGGGACATGGCCGGCTGGCACCGACTCACCACCCGCTTCGACGCGGTGGTCGACTGGAACCACACCATCCGCCCGCACCACCCGAGCGGCTGGGCCCCGGCCGCCAACGACTCCCCGGTGTGGCAGCGGATGTTCCGTGCCTCCTGGGGTCTGGGCAACGGTCCGGTGGACCTGGTCGTGGAGTCCGTGCACGTCAGCCCGGCCAAGGCGCTGTGCACGATCTTCGCCGATGCCGAGATCCACGTGTACGCCGACGGGCTGATGAGCTACGGCCCCACCCGGGAGAAGCTTCCGCAGGCCACCGCCTGCCGGATCAGCCGGGTGCTCCACCTCGACCTGGTGCCGGGGCTGCGGCCGATGCTGCTCTCCGAGTACGGTGTCCCCGGCGAGCTGGTGCCGGCGGCGTCCTTCCGTGGGGTGCTCGACGAACTGGCCCACGGCGAGGACCTGCATCTCGAACCTGCCCCCACCGCCGTCCTGCTCGGCCAGTACCTGGCCGCGCTCGGCATTCTCACCGTGGACGAGGAGGAGGCGCTGCACGAGCGGATGCTGCGTGGCGCCGCCGCGGCCGGGCACCGTGCGGTGCTGTTCAAGCCGCATCCCACCGCCCCGGCCCGGTACTCCAAGGTCCTCGACAAGGCCGCCGCCGACGCCGGGGTCGCCCTCACCGTGCTCGACCGCCCGATGCTGGCCGAGACGGTGTTCGAGCGCCTGCGGCCGAGCCTGGTGGTGGGCTGCTTCTCGACCGCGATGCTCACCGCGGCGACCTGCTACCGGGTGCCCGTGGCACGGGTCGGCACCGAGGAACTGCTGGACCGGCTCACCCCGTACCAGAACAGCAACCGGGTGCCGCTGACCCTGGTGGACGCCCTGGTGCCCACCGTGGAGGCCGGTGGCGAGCGGGTCGCCGACGACCCGTCGGCCGCCGCCCGGGTCGGCCCGCTGGTCCGGACGGTCGGGTACTGCATGCAGGCCGACCGCTACCCGGAGCTGCGGCCCGAGGCGGAGGAGTGGCTGCGGGCGAACCTGACGGGGGACACCGCCCGCTACTTCAAGCGCCGCCGGCTCACCGCCCTGCAATTGCCCGGCGGTTTCGCGCCCGGGGTGGTGCGCAGGCTGCCCGGCACCGGGACGGCGCTGCGGGCTGCCCGCAAGGTCAAGCGGAAGCTGCGCTGACCCTTCCCGCACTGTTCACCTCCGCGGTGTCCGCCGGACATCGCGGAGGCCGGGCGCGGCGGGCACCGTGCGCGTCCTGTCGCCCAACAGTGGAGAACCATGAGGACGAAGTGGCCCTTCAAACCGGACGTGTCCGGTCCGCTCACCCACTGCGCGCAGGAGTGCGCCGACTACCTCGCGGGCCTGGACGCGTCACCGGGGCGTGAGCCGGAGCGCACGCGACTGGCCGCAGCCCTCGGCGCGCTGCTGGCCGCGCACTCCCGGCACCCCGGCGGCACGCCGGGCACGGAGCTCTTCGACGCGCTGCTGCGCGCCGGCGACCGGGCGGTGGAAGCAGGGGGACGGTCGGAACTGGCCCTGGCCGCACGCCTCGCGGACACCGCGGTGGCGGTGCGCCGCAACTCGCGTGGCGCCTGGCGGCTGCGCGCACTGGCCTTGGACGGCCTCGGGCGCCACCAGGCCGCCGGAGAGGCCGTCGCCCGGTACGCGGAACTGGCGAGCGACGGCTCCGTGGGTGTCCGCCGCCTGGGGGAGCTGATCGACGCCAAGCGGGCGGCGCTGGTGGAGGCCGCCGCCCGCTGCGCGGAGCTGCCCGGTGACGGCCCGCCGGAGGCCCGGGCGTTCGCGGCCGCGGTGGCCGAGGAGCAGCACCCGGAGGCGGTGCGCGCCGCATTCACCGCCCACCTCACCGCCCGGCTGGCGGCGGCCGGTGCGGCCGGTGCGGACGTCCGCCGGCTGGCCGAGCTGTACGCGGACTTCTGCCGTGCGCTGGACCGGGAGCCGATGCCCGACCCGCTGCTGGGCGGCACCGAGCCGCTCGGCGTGTGGGACCTGCGCAACCGCCTCGCCGGACGGTCGGTGTGCGTGGTGACCGGCCGGGTGCCCGCCACCGCGCTGGAAGGGTACGACGTGGTCGTCCGGTGCGGCACCTTCCGGGAAGGCGAGCGTGCCGACGTCCACGCCGTCACGGCCGAGGGCACGGCCTGCTGGGACCGTCCGGTCACCGCGCGGCTGGTGTTCGGCGACCCCGCCGCGCAGTGGCGGCAGGCGATCCGCCGGGCGGTGCCCGGCGCGCAGCAGTACCTGGGCGACGACTCGCTGCGCCGTCCGCTCCAGGACCCCGCGCTGCTCGGCGAGGACGACTGGGACTCCGTCCGCACCACCAGCACCTTCACCGTGCTGCGACTGCTGGACTTCCTCGACGTCACCCCCTGCGTCGACCTGTTCGGCTTCGGCCTGCTCCGGCCCGAGGAGCGCGACTGGGTGACCGCCCGGGCGAAGAACAGCACCGAGACAAGGACCGCGTTGCGATGACCTCTGCGAGCACCCCCGCGCGGACCGGCGGCCGGGCCCCTTCCGCCGTTCGGCCCCTCGCCGCCAAGCCCCGCACGGCCTTCCTCTGCCGGACCGACGCGGACGGGCTGGCGGACGTCCCCACCCTGCTGCGGAGCATGGCCCTGACCAATCCGGAGTGCTGCGAGGACTTCGTCCTGCTGCACACCGGCCCGGACGCCGACCCGGACGACCCCGACGCGGGGCTGCCCGCTGAGGCGGTGGCGGCCCTGCGCCGCCTGCACCCCCGGATACTCGTCCGTCCCCGGCGGCCCACCGGGCGCGGCCCCGGGCACGAGGGCGGAAGCGCCACCGGTCACGACAGCGTGTACCCGCTGGAGAGCGGCTGGCTGCTGCGGCCGGGACTGGCCGTGCAGCGCACTCCGGACGTCGGGGAGCGCCGCCGCTACCTGCTGGACGACGAGGCGTTCCGGGCGGCTTACTGCGCGCTGCCCGGCGGAAAGCACCCGGAGCTGCTGCTGCACCTCGGGGTGCCGCTGCTCGCCGCGCGGCCCACCGTGGACCTGGCCCGCACCCTCGGGCTCGCCCACTACGACCGCGGCTGCTACCGCGAGGCGGTCGAGGTGCTCGCCGGCGCCGACGCCAAGGCCAACCAGCCGCGGTTCCACGAGACGCTGGGCAGTGCGCTGATGGCCTGCTCCCGCTACGACGAGGCGGAGACCCACCTGCTGCTGGCGACCGTCTCCCCCGAGGTGGCGCCGAAGGCGTTCAGCCGGCTCGCCCGGCTGGCCTGGCTGCGCGGCGACGAGGCGACGGCCCGCGAATGCGCCTGGCAGGGCCTCGACGCGGAACCCGTCAACCGCACCTGCCGTGCCCTCCACCTCGGCGACGGCGACCGGCCGGACGCGGCGTTCGGGCGCGGGGCGCAGGACGGACCGGAGGGCGAGCCGCTGCCGCCGGCGGAGCAGTTGGCGCACGCGGCGCTCTACGCGTCGGGGCAGGAGAACGCCGGGGACAAGGTGCTCCCGGAGGCGGTGCGGCGCTCGCTCTCCGGGTGGACCTCCGGGGAGATCGGCCCCCGCGGCTGGCACCCGGTACCGGTGCACCGGCTCTTCGACGAGGCCGCCCTGGAGGAGGTCAACGCCCGGCGCGGACTGGTCGTCGGCGGGGGAGGGCTCTTCCTTCCGGACACCTGGCCGAACGGCACCAGTGGCTGGCAGTGGAACGTCCCCGACGAGCTGCTGGCCCGGATCACCGTGCCGCTGGCGGTCTTCGCGGTCGGTTTCAACGTCTTCGACGGCCAGTCCTACGCGCGCGAACGCTTCACCGGCAGCCTCTGCACCCTGGTCGAGCGATCCGCGTTCTTCGGGCTGCGCAACCGCGGCTCGGTGGAGAAGGTGCGGGAGCTGCTCCCCGCCGGACTGCGCGAGAAGGTCGGCTACCAGCCGTGCCCGACGACCGTGATGCGGCTGCTCGCCCCGGGCGGGGACGCGCCGGTGCTCCGGGACGGCGGCGTCCTGCTCAACTGCGCCTACGACCGTGCCGGCCTCCGCTTCGGCCGCGGCTACGGGCACTTCCTGGCGGAGATGGCCGACGCGGTGCGCCGGCTGCGCACCCGCGCCGACGTCCGGTACGCCCCGCACACCCCCGCGGACGAGCGGTTCGTCCACGACCTGCGGCGGGAGCACGGCATCAGCCTGCCGGTGGAGCCGCTCTACGACCTGGACAACGCGCGGGTCCTGGACGTCTACCGGCAGGCCGGGCTGGTCATCGGCATGCGCGGGCACGCCGGGATGATCCCGTTCGGCTGCGGCACCCCGGTGCTCAGCCTGGTCTCGCACCCCAAGCTGGCCTACTTCCTCGCCGACATCGACCGCCCGGAGTGGGGCGTCTCGGTGCACGACCGGCAGTTGTCGGGGCGCCTCACCGAGCGGGCCTTCGCCCTCCTGGACTACCAGGAGGCGGCCGTCGCCGACGTCCACGGCCGGCAGGAGCTGCTCTGGCGGACCACCCGGGAGAACCTCGCCGTACTCGCCGGCCACCTGGGCGCGCCGGCCGCCGCGGCCGTCCCCGGGGGCCGCCGCTCCCCGGACGGCGCCGCCGCCGTCCGGGGCTGACCCCGGGAGCGGCGGTACGCAGGCGGGCCCCGGGGGCCGGGTCCGCGCAGGCCACCGGCGTCCGCCCGCCTGCGGCTGTCCCCGCCGGGCGGGCTCAGCCGAGCCAGCGGCGCAGACGCAGCCGGCCCCAGAGCAGGCTCGCGGAGTAGGAGAGCAGCACCGTCACGATCACGGCCGCGACCAGCCGGAACGCGGCGGCCGGTGCGCTCAGGTCCGCCGTGGCGAAGCGGCGGACCAGCTCCTCGACGAAGAACACGTGCACCAGGTAGGCGCCGAGCGCGGCGCCGGCCAGCCTGCTCAGCCGCGGCCGCCACCGTTCGGGGATACGGACCCGGGACACCAGCAGCAGGAGGCAACCGGTCGTCGCCGCGACGAAGAGGTGCGCGTTGGGGATCACGTACTGGATCTGGGTGTTGTACCAGACGCAGCCCGCGTACGCGGCGAGCAGCACCGGCACCAGCCACCCGCGGCGGAAGGGCAGCTTCCCGGCCGGGATCGCGAACAGCAGCGCGCCCATCACCGCGTAGACGACCGAGTACGTGCCGAAGCCCCAGCCGAAGGACGGCGCCTCCCGTCCGGTCACCTCGTCGAGGGTGCTCAGCAGGCTCGGCCCGCAGGCCACTGCCAGCAGTGCCGCGCCGAGCCCCCAGGGCCGGCGTCCGGCCTTGACCAGCATCGCGAAGGCGAGAACGGCGATGATCGGCAGGTACGCGTACATGAACCACAGGTGGTAGGCCGGGCGCACCGAGCCGAACACCGCGGCCACCGCGAGTTCCGTCATCGGTTCCTGGTTGCGGTCCCGCAGCCAGGCCCACACCAGGTACGCGGCCGTCCACACGAAGAGCGGAATCCCGTTGCGCAGCAGCCGGGCGCGGACCTGCCCGGAGTCCCTGGGAGGCGCCCCGACGAGGACCGCCCAGCCCGCCATGGCGAAGTACATCGGCACCGCGAACTCGTTGGCCGAGTCGGCGAGGTGGCCCACCCAGTACGCTCCGGGCCCCTCCGACTCCTGCCGGTCCACCGCGGCGATGAACGTCGCGGCGACATGGCCGAGCATGACCGCGCAGGAGCAGATCAACCGCATCAGGTCGACGTCGTAACGATGCTCGCGGGCGGGCGCGGAGGGCTCCCGGGTCTCCGGTGCGGGAGGCGGCCCGGTGCGGGCCTCCGACCGGGCGGGGCGGCTCTCCGGCCGGTCGGCGCTGGGGCCCGGGTGCGGTCCCGGTGCATGCACGGCGGCTTCGTTGGACACGGCGACACTCTTGGGCAAGCGGGTGTACGGAACGGGAACGGCGGGCCAACTCCACGGCGCTTCCGCCGCCGGATCGGGCGCGATCCGCCCGTGCCGGCGGCGCCGCCCGTTCCCGGCGGCCGGCAGCGCCGGCACCGCACGCGGTTCCGGCGCTGTCGAAGTGGTGGAGACTGCGCGTCCCCGTGCCTAAGATCGAACACCGTCAGGTCGCTGCGCCGCCGCACGACCACCGCCGCTCCGGGAGGCCCCATGCACCGCCGTAGGACCGCGCTCTCCGTCTCCGCCGCAGCCGCGCTGCTCGCGGGGGCGCCGCTGCTCACCGGCTGCGGCAACGAGGCCCACCCGGGCGCGGCCGCGGTCGTCGACGGCGACCGGATCAGCGTCTCACAGGTCCAGTCCCAGACCCAGGCCGTACGGGCCGCCCAGCGCGAGGACCCGCAGGGCGACCAGCTCATCCAGCGGACCGGGGAGCTGTCCCGCTACACCCTGCACAACATGATCAGGCTCAGGGTCGTGGAGCGGGCGGCCGAGGAGAACGGTGCCGAGGCCAGCCGCCGCGAGGTGCAGGAGTACCGCGCCGAGCAGGCGCAGGCGGTGGGCGGCGAGTCCGGACTGCGTGCCCAGATGCTCCAGGAGCGGGCGGTGGCGCCGGACCAGATCGACGGCACGCTGCGCATGGACCTGCTGGTGCTGAAGATCGCCGAGGAGCTGGGCGTCGAACTGAACAGCCCGGACGCCGGCGAGGTGATGAACCAGCAGTTCGTCGAGACCGCGGAGGGCATGGGCATCGACATCAGCCCGCGATTCGGCGACTGGAGCAACGAACGGGTGTCGCTGACCGAGGCGGAGGTGCCCTGGCTGAAGGAGTCCGCGCCGGAGCCGCAGCAGGCGGCCGGCTGACCGGCGGGGCCGCGGCCCCGCCGGGTGGTGACGGGGGGCGGGGCCGCGGCGGCCCCGGGCGGGCGCGTTACATTCGACGGGTGATCGACACCCAGTCGGCCGGCGGGCCCGGCCGCATCGTCCTGCTCACCACCACCCACCGGGTCGCCCCCGGACTGCTCAGCTTCCCCGCCTGGGACACGCTCCGCAGCGCCGACCTGGTGCTGTGCGCCGACCCCGGGCACCCGCAGCTGCCTTACGTGCGGGAGGCCGCGGTCGAGGTGGTCACGGGGGAGTGGACCGCACGCGCACTCGTGGACCGGTGCGCGGGCGGGCACACCGCCGTCCTGCTGGCCGGAGCGGACGGAGAGCCCCGGCTCACGGACGACCTCGCTCGGCTGGCCGGCTCCGGCCGGGAGCGGATGCCCGACCTGGAGCTGCTTCCCGGCTCGTACGATCTGCCCGGCGCGCGGTTGCTCGACCTGGTCGAGGTGATGGACCGTATCCGGTCGCACTGCCCCTGGAGCGGGGAGCGCACCCACCGCGATCTGGCGAAGTACGGCATCGAGGAAGCGTACGAGCTGGTCGAGGCGATCGAGGCGGGGGACCGCGCGGAACTGCGCGAGGAGCTGGGCGACGTGCTGCTTCAGGTGGTCTTCCACGCCCGGATCGCACAGGAGGACCCGGACGAGCCGTTCTCGGTCGACGACGTGGCTGCCGGCATCGTCGCCAAGCTGGTCCACCGCCATCCGCACGTCTTCGGCGAGGAGACCGCCGAGACGCCGGAGGACGTGAAGGCGCACTGGCTGCGCACCAAGGGGGAGGAGAAGCGGCGCACCTCCGTGACCGAGGGGGTGCCGCTGGGGCAGCCGGCCCTGGCGCTGGCCGCGAAGCTGGCCGGCCGGGTCCGCACGGCGGGTCTCGGCGTCCCGCTGCCGGAGGGGGACGGCGTCGGCTACGACCTGCTGGCGCTGGCCGCCCACGCCGAAGCCGCCGGCACCGATCCGGAGACGGCCCTCCGCGCCGCCGCCCGTACCTTCCGGGACGCCGTGCTGGCCGCGGAGCGCGCCTGACCGGCCCGTGCCCCACCCGTGCCGGGCGGCCGCTCCGCCTGTCCCGGGTCCGCTCCCGCCGGGTCGCCCGGCCGGTCCTCGCGGGCCGATCCCCGCGGTCCCGCGGTGGTCCGTTCCGGCGGGTGCCCGGCTCCGGGGGTGAACCCCCGCGGGCTGGGTACTCGGCGGTCATGAACGAGAACGCCGAGTTCGTCGCGGCGCCGGACTTCCTGGTCGGCATCGCCCCGCTCGTCATCGGAGTGCTGGTCGTGGTCGGCCTGGTCCTGGCCGTCCGCTACGGGGTCCGGCAGCGCAGCCGCGACCCGCGCATCAGCAAGCCGCCCCTCGACACCCCGCCCGAACATCCCACCGGCTACGAATCCGGCAGCCGGACGGACGACGAGATGCCGCAGGACGGCCGTCGCCGCCTTCCGCACGAGCTCGACGGGCAGGGCACCGCCGGTACTCGCCCGGCGGCGGACCCGCCTCAGAACGAGGAGGACGGCCCCGGGCGCAGCCGACCGCTCTGATCCGCAGCCCGGCCCCGGAGCGCCCGCCCGGCCGCGGGCCTTTCCGGAGGTAGGGGATAGCGTCGGAGGGTGAACGCCCCCACCCCCACCTCCGGCCCGCCGCCCGACGCACCGCGCTCCACCACTCCCGCCCCCGGCTGCCCGGCCCACGGCGATCCGTCGGGCGTGCCGGCCGCGCCGGCGGACGGCATGCCGGTGCTGTTTGACTGGGAGTTCGCCGCCGACCCCTACCCCGCCTACGCCTGGCTGCGCGCGCACGCGCCGGTGCACCGCACCACACTGCCCAGCGGCGTCGACGCCTGGCTGGTCACCCGGTACGCGGACGCCCGGCGCGCGCTGGCCGACCAGCGGCTGAGCAAGAACCCCCAGCAGCACAGCGCCGGCGGGCACGGCAAGGGCAGGGTCGGCATCCCCGGGGAGCGCAGCGCCAACCTGATGACGCATCTGCTCAACATCGACCCGCCGGACCACACCCGGTTGCGCCGGCTCGTGGCCAAGGCGTTCACCCCACGCCGGGTGGCCGAGTTCGCTCCCCGGGTGCAGCGACTGGCCGACGAGTTGCTCGACGGCTTCGCGGCCCGCGGCGAGGCGGATCTCATCCACGAGTTCGCCTTCCCCCTCCCCATCTACGCCATCTGCGACCTGCTCGGGGTGCCCGCCGAGGACCAGGACGACTTCCGGGACTGGGCAGGGATGATGATCCGGCACGGTTCGGGCCCGCGCGGCGGTGTCGGGCGGGCCGTGAAGAAGATGCGCGGCTACCTGGCCGAGCTGATCGACCGCAAGCGGAACGCACCCGGCGACGACCTGATCTCCGGCCTGATCAGGGCCAGCGACCACGGTGAGCACCTCAGCGCGAACGAGGTGGCGGCGATGGCGTTCATCCTGCTGTTCGCCGGATTCGAGACCACGGTCAACCTGATCGGCAACGGCGTGTTCGCGCTGCTCCGCAACCCGGAGCAGCGCGCCATCCTGGAGTCGGCCCTGGCGGCGGGCGACGACGCGCTGCTCGGCACCGCGCTGGAGGAACTGCTGCGCTGGGACGGCCCGGTGGAGATGGCCACCTGGCGGTTCGCCACCGAGCCGATGAAACTGGGGGGTTGCCGGATCGCCACGGGTGAGCCAGTCCTGGTGGTACTGGCCGCGGCCGACCGGGACCCGGCCAAGTTCGACGCCCCCGATACCCTGGACCTGACGCGTACCGACAACCAGCACCTGGGCTACGGGCACGGCATCCACTACTGTCTAGGTGCACCACTGGCCCGCCTGGAGGGCCGGGTTGCCCTCGCGACCCTGCTGACCCGCCTTCCGGACACCCGACTTGCGGTGGTTCCGGCAGACCTGCGTCGGCGCGGTGGCCTGATCATGCGTGGACTCCGCACGCTTCCCGTGGAGTTCACCCCCGTGATCGTTGCGTGATCTGCGCGACACTGACTTGTGACGAGTGGGTGTTCGACGCTACGTTCAGCCGTCAGTCACCAGGCCGGAGTTCAGGCAGATATCACCCTCCGGCTGCCCTACGAGAGGCTCGCGCATGCTTTCCGGGACAGGCCGACACCGTCGACCCCGTCAGGCCCCTGCCGTTTTCGTCACCGCGGGGGTGACCGGAGCGGGGTTCGCGTTGCCGCTGCTCGCCGCCTCCGGCGCCCAGGCGGCGGACACCGCCACCTGGGACCAGGTGTCGGAGTGCGAGAGCGGTGGCGTCTGGAGCGCCAACGCCGAGAACGGCTACTACGGCGGACTCCAACTCACGCTGAGCACCTGGGAGAAGTACGGCGGCACGGCCTACGCCGAACGCCCCGACCTCGCCAGCCGCAACCAGCAGATAGCCATCGCCGAGCAGATACTCCAGTCCGAGGGGCCGGAGGCGTGGCCCGCCTGTGCCGGCAACGGGGGCCTGTACGAGGACCTGGGCGCGGTGCCGGACGTCGACCCCGG
The DNA here is from genome assembly GCF_000424845.1 of Streptomyces sp. TAA040. Classification (NCBI taxonomy): domain Bacteria; kingdom Bacillati; phylum Actinomycetota; class Actinomycetes; order Kitasatosporales; family Streptomycetaceae; genus Streptomyces; species Streptomyces sp. TAA040. The sequence goes on from NZ_AUKR01000009.1 coordinate 128,720, forward strand.
TGATCTGCCGCTGCCCTCCGGTTCCGGCGACTCGGGTGACGAGGACGCCGGCAGCGGCGACGGCGTCCAGGGCGGCGGGAAGAGCGGCAGCGGAGGTACGAGCGAGCAGGAGAGTCCCTCGGTCGACCCCTCCGGCTCCTCCTCGGGGAAGCCGTCCGAGAACGCCGACGAGGAGTCGGGCGACGGGAAGTCGCCCCAGGCCTCGACCTCGCCGGATCCGACCGGCTCCGCCTCCGCGCAGGGGGAGAGCGCGGACGAGGACGGCACCGGGACCGGCAAGCACCGCGGCAGCCCCGACCCCGGCGAGCAGGTGCAGGAGCGCGACGAGACGGACCGCGGCTCCGGCCGGGACGCCGACCGCGAAGAGCTCGCTCCGGAGGACTACGAGGTCGAGCAGGGCGATTCGCTGTCCGGGATCGCCGAGGACCACGAGATGGACGGCTGGACGGGCCTCTACGAGGGCAACCAAGCGGTTGTCGGTTCGGATCCCGACCTGATCCACCCCGGGCTGCGCCTGGAGGTCGGCCTGGAGGCAGCCGGCCAGCAGACGGACTGATCCGTCCCTGCGGGGGCGGCCTCCGGTCCGGCATCGCCGATCGTGGCCGCCCTGCGGCTTCGCGCCCCGCCGCCTCGTGCCCGCGGCCGCGTATGGCGTTCCCCGCCCCGGGTGCGGGGCTGCCCGGCCCTGAGCGGCGCTCTCCGGCCCGTGCGGCCCCTCGACGCCGCGCCCCTGTGGCGCCCTCCGCGCGGGACGCATGGCCCCCCGGTGGCATCCCGCCGGTCCCGGTGCCCTGGCCCCGGTCTCTTCCCCCGGCGGTCCCGTGGCCCACGCCCGGTCCGCCCCGCCCCGCCCCGCCGCCGGCCGTACCCGGTCCGTCCCGCAGCCCTGCGCCGCGGACCACCGTGCGCGGGGGCCTCGCGAGCGGGCGGCGCCCGGGGCTCCGAACGGGTGATCCGCGGCACGTTCCGGGCCGGTTGCCCGGCTCCGGCCCCGTTCGATCGGGGGACGGGCGGGTCCGCGGCGACCGCCGTGGGACCCGTGCGGACCCTGGGCTCCCGCCCGGGGCCGGGCGGCACCCGGCGGAGGGGCGGGGGGGCGACGCGCCCGCGCTGTACGCAGCCACAACGCACTTCGACACGCCGCCACGTCCGGCTCAACCCGCTTCCTGACCGGCACGGATGTCCGGTTTGCGGAAATGTGAGCCTGATCTCCCGCCGTGACCGCCGTGTCCCTGCAATGGAGCAGGGTAGGTGCCGCCCGACCTGCGACGATTTGCATTTCATCAGTCAAATCGACGGTATTGATCGCTATCGAGGATGTTTGATCGCTTAGGGGTGCTGTGTTTACGGTCGTGCTCGTTCGCTACTGCGGACCTCGATGACCGTCACGCCGAATCCTGCCGGCGGTCGCCGGGAAACCGTCGCGTACAGCGCCGTTGGCAGGAGCGGGGGAACCAGGTAAGCGCCGCTCAGGCGGCTTGGGGTGAAGTCCGGCACGTGTGCCGGACCGGGCCACTCACGTCCCGAACCCGACAGCTCACCTCGTAGGCGTCGGTGAGGAAGAAACACAGCATGCTGTTCTCCACCAAGGGTCGTCACAGCTCCTCGTCCAGGACCGCCCGCGCGGTCACCCTGGCAGCCTCCGCCGGTGCACTCGTCGCCCTCCCGCTGGTCGGCGCCACCGGTGCCCAGGCCGCCTCGGTCGACACCTGGGACGCGGTCGCGCAGTGCGAGTCCGGCGGCGACTGGTCGATCAACACCGGCAACGGCTACTACGGCGGCCTGCAGTTCTCCCAGTCCAGCTGGGCGGCGGCCGGCGGCACCAGCTACGCTCCCCGTGCGGACCTGGCCAGCAAGGGTCAGCAGATCGCCACCGCCGAGCGGCTGCTCGACATGCAGGGCCCGGGTGCCTGGGCCTGTGCCGGAGCCGGCAACCTGACCTCCGGCGGAGCGGACGCCCAGGTCGACACCGGTGGCAGCGCCCCGGAGCAGACCGCCGAGCAGCCGGCCCAGTCCGAGCAGCAGGCGGCCCCGCAGGAGCGCGAGGCCCAGCCCGAGCGCCCGTCCCGCTCGCAGGGCTCCGGTGACTACACCGTGAAGTCCGGCGACACGCTCGGCTCGATCGCCGCGGCTAACGGAAGCAGCTGGAAGCAGGTCTACACCGAGAACAAGTCGGTCATCGGCGGCGACCCCAACCTGATCTTCCCCGGTCAGCTCCTGAACCTCTGAGTCCCACCGGCCCGGTGACCTGCCGGGACCGCTGAGACGGTGTACGAAGGACCCGGCCCGACGGATCGCACGATCCGCTCGGGCCGGGTCTTTCTTCATCACCGGAACAAAACTTCCCCGCCGGCGAATCCTCGCTGAGCTGCGGCTTCACCCGGCGTTCCGGTCCACGACACGGACCGGGGACCCCGCGGGGGCGGGGAGACCGTTAGGCTCACGGGTCAGGAACCAGACACACACGAAGGAGAACCTCGTGCCGTCCATCGACGTCGTCGTAGCCCGCGAGATCCTCGACTCGCGAGGCAACCCCACGGTCGAGGTCGAGGTCGGCCTCGACGACAGCAGCACCGGTCGTGCCGCTGTTCCGTCCGGTGCCTCCACCGGTGCGTTCGAGGCCCTCGAACTCCGCGACGGTGACAAGGGCCGCTACGGCGGCAAGGGCGTCGAGAAAGCCGTCCTCGCCGTCATCGAGCAGATCGGCCCCGAGCTGGTCGGCTACGACGCCACCGAGCAGCGGCTGATCGACCAGGCGATGTTCGACCTGGACGCCACCGCGGACAAGTCCTCGCTCGGCGCCAACGCGATCCTCGGCGTCTCGCTGGCCGTGGCGCACGCCGCTTCCGAGGCCTCCGACCTGCCGCTCTTCCGCTACCTCGGGGGCCCCAACGCGCACCTGCTGCCGGTGCCGATGATGAACATTGTGAACGGCGGCTCGCACGCCGACTCGAACGTGGACATCCAGGAGTTCATGATCGCTCCGATCGGCGCGGAGTCCTTCTCGGAGGCGCTGCGCTGGGGCACCGAGACGTACCACGCGCTCAAGGGCGTCCTCAAGGAGCGCGGCCTGGCCACCGGACTGGGCGACGAGGGCGGCTTCGCCCCGAACCTCGGCTCCAACCGCGAGGCGCTCGACCTGATCCTGGAAGCGATCCAGAAGGCCGGCTACACTCCCGGCCGGGACATCGCCCTGGCCCTGGACGCCGCCGCCTCCGAGTTCTACAAGGACGGCTCCTACGCGTTCGAGGGGCAGACGCGCACCGCCGAGCAGATGACCGACTACTATGCCGAGCTGGTCGCGGCATACCCGCTGGTCTCCATCGAGGACCCGCTGTACGAGGACGACTGGGACGGCTGGAAGACCATCACCTCGCGTCTCGGCGACAAGGTCCAGCTGGTCGGCGACGACCTGTTCGTCACCAACCCGGAACGGCTCCAGCGCGGCATCGACGAGCAGTCCGCCAACGCGCTGCTGGTGAAGGTGAACCAGATCGGTTCGCTGACCGAGGCCCTGGACGCCGTCGAGCTCGCCCAGCGCAACGGTTTCAAGTGCATGATGTCCCACCGGTCCGGCGAGACCGAGGACGTCACCATCGCCGACCTCGCCGTCGCGACCAACTGCGGTCAGATCAAGACCGGCGCCCCGGCCCGCTCGGAGCGCGTCGCCAAGTACAACCAGCTGCTGCGCATCGAGGAGATCCTCGACGACGCCGCCGTCTACGCCGGCCGCAGCGCCTTCCCGCGCTACAAGGACTGACCGCCCCGAACCGCCCGCCCCGTCCGGTCGCCGCGCTTGCCCCTCCCCGGGGGTGCGGCGAACCGGTCGACGCGGCGGTCCGACCGCCCGTCGCCCGCCGTCCCGGCCCACGGTCCCGTACCGTGAGCCGGGACGTGTGACGTGGCGGCAACGGACGGACTTCGGGAGGCGATGTGGCCGCGGACCGGGAACGGTTCAGCACCGCGACCAGACTCAGGGCGCTCGGTGAGGAAGCCGCAGCCCGGGTCTACCGGGCGCAGAGCAACCGGTTGCGCGCTCCGCGCCGCAGCCGGCTCACCGGCCGGGCCGCGCTGCTCGCCCTGGTGGTGTGCTCGCTGGTGGTGGCGCTCGCCTATCCGATGCGGCAGTACGTGTCGCAGCGCTCGGACATCGCCGAGCAGCGCCGCGCGGCCACCGAGGCGAAGGAGTCGGTCGAGGAACTGCGGGACGAGAAGGTCCGCTGGCAGGACCCGGCCTACGTCGAGCAGCAGGCCCGTCGGCGCCTGCACTACCTCCGCCCCGGTGAGATCGGCTTCATCATGGAGGACGGCAGCGCCGACCCGCGCCGCCCCACCGACCGGCGGGCCGCCGACCGCGCCTGGTACCTCAACTTCTGGGACGGCGTGGACACCGCCGACCGCCCCCGCTGACGGCACCCGCCGTCCGGCGAACCGTGACGAGAGAGCGAAGAGTCGAGCCCGACGATGGACACCCCGCCGCCTGCCACCGACCCCACCCCGCCGACCGACGAGGACGTCGCGGCCTTCCGGGAGCAGCTCGGCCGCCCGCCGCGCGGCCTGCGCGCGATCGCGCACCGCTGCCCCTGCGGCCGGCCGGACGTCGTGGAGACCGCGCCGCGGCTGGAGGACGGCACGCCCTTCCCGACCACCTACTACCTCACCTGCCCGCGTGCCGCCTCCGCGATCGGCACCCTGGAGGCGGACGGCGTCATGAAGGAGATGACGGCCCGGCTCGCCGTGGACGAGGAGCTGGCCGCCGCCTACCGGGACGCGCACCGCGACTACCTGACACGCCGGGATGCCATCGAGGAGCTGGCCGGTTTCCCCAGCGCCGGCGGGATGCCCGACCGGGTCAAGTGCCTGCACGTCCTGGTCGCCCACTCGCTGGCGGCCGGGCCGGGCGTCAACCCGCTCGGTGACGAGGCACTCGCCATGCTGCCCGAGTGGTGGTGCAAGGGCCCGTGCGTGACGGCCGGTCAGCAGCCGGATGTCCCCTCGCAGGACGCGCCGCCCGCGCCGGCGGGCGGGGAGGCCCCCGACCCGGCACACCACGGCACGCGGACGCGTGCCCCGCAGACCTCACAGCACTCGGAGGAGCGCGCATGAGCACCGGACCGTCACCGGCCGGGACGACCAGGGTCGCCGCAGTGGACTGCGGCACCAACTCCATCCGGCTGCTGGTCGCCGACATCACGCCGGCGACCGGCCGGTTCGAGGAGCTCGACCGGCGGATGCGGATCGTCCGGCTGGGCCAGGGCGTGGACCGCACCGGGCGCCTCGCCCCGGAGGCACTGGAGCGCACCTTCGCCGCGTGCCGGGAGTACGCGGGGGTGATCCGCGAACTGGGGGCGGAACGGGTGCGCTTCGTCGCCACCTCCGCCTCGCGCGACGCCGAGAACCGGGCGGACTTCGTCAGCGGCGTCCGGGAGATCCTCGGCACCGAACCCGAGGTCGTCACCGGCGACACGGAGGCGCAGTTCTCCTTCACCGGCGCCACCAGGGAACTGGCCGGCTCCGATCTGCCCGCTCCCTGCCTCGTGGTGGACATCGGCGGGGGCAGCACCGAACTCGTCCTCGGCTCCGGCCCGGGGGGCGAGGGGCCCACCACGGTGGCCGCCGCCCGCAGCATCGACATCGGCTGTGTCCGGCTCACCGAACGCCACCTCGTCCGGGACGGCGAGGTCGCCGACCCGCCGGGGGAGGAGGCGATCGCCGCCCTGCGTGGTGACATCGAGGCCGCGCTCGACCTCGCCGCCGAGACGGTGCCGCTGGACCGGGCGCGCACCCTGGTCGGCCTGGCCGGTTCGGTGACCACGGTCGCGGCCATGGCGCTCGACCTGCCCACCTACGACCCGGCCGCCATCCACCACACCACCGTCTCCCTGGCGGAGGTCCAGCGGATCAGCGACCGGCTGCTGCGCTCCACCCACGCCGAGCGCGCGGCCGTCCCGGTCATGCACCCGGGCCGGATCGACGTGATCGCCTCCGGGGCCCTGATCCTCCGCGCCGTGATGGAGCGCACCGGCGCCCGCGAGGTCATGGCCAGCGAACACGACATCCTGGACGGGATCGCCTTCCACACGGCACTCGACGCGCGCTAGGAGGGGGGCCGCCGCTACAGGTTGCGGTAGACGTCCCGCCGGTCGCCCACCTTGACGACGAGGACGAGGAGTTCACCGTCGTCGATCCGGTACGCGACCCTGTGGTTGCCGACTCGGAGCCGGTAGAGGGCCGAGGCGCCGGTGAGCTTCTTGATGTCGGCGTCCTCGCGGTACGGATCGTCGCCGAGCGCGGTCAGTGCGGTCAGGATGTGCATGGCTTCGGGCCGGCTGATGGCCCTGATCTGCCGCTGTGCTGCTGCGGTGAACCGGAACGCGTATTTCACGCGGCGCCTTCACCGCGCTCGCTGAACAGGTCAGCCAGCAGCTCGGCCATCGAAACGGTGGGCTCGCCGTCGGCCAGTACTGCCTCCGCTTCGCGGGCCAGCATCACGTCGGCCGCGTCTTCCAGTGCTTCGAAGTCGGTGATCGGCACGACTGCGGCAACCGGGGCACCGTTGCGCGTGATGACGGTCGGAGTGCCTTCCTCGGCCTGGTTGATGTGTTCCGCGAGGTGCGCGCGGGCGTCCCTGACGGTCACGGTGTTCTCGGTCATGGGGTCAGTGTACGCAATTTCGTGTACACGGCACAGCCGCCGGGGTCTCGCCCCGGGAGTCCTCCTGGACGGGAACGTCTTCCCCGCGGCGCTCGGCGCGCGGCAGGAGGAGGGGTCGCCGATCCGCGTGTGCCGGGCCCGGTTCCTGTGCTCGGCACGGGACGACGGGCCGTTCCGGCGAGGGGCGGGAGAAAACTTCGTGAAGTTCTTCACAAGAAGAAGCCCCCGGTGGGGCGCGATTTCTTGGGCGATCGGCTTCTCGTGGCCGGGAGAGCGCTCGCGGGCGCCGGGACGCCTGGATCGCGTCGGCGGGGATTTTGGGCGCGGTCCGGTCAGGTCGGGATCAATCGCGCAGCTCACAGCGGGTGCCTCAACGAAAGGAGGGGGCCGGTGGTCCCCGGAGCGTCGCTCGTGCGGCGGGATGGGGCGATTGTGGCGGGGGAGTGTAGCAGAGGTGGGGGCGATGCTTGTGAAGGGGCTCACGAGCGACCCCCTCCGCAGGGGTGGATACTCGATGGCATGAGCACCACGGAGCGTCCTCGAATCCTCGTAGTGGGTGGCGGGTACGTCGGCCTGTATGCAGCGCGCCGCATCCAGAAGAAGATGCGCTACGGCGAGGCGACGGTGACCGTCGTCGACCCCCGCTCGTACATGACGTACCAGCCCTTCCTCCCCGAAGCCGCCGCTGGTTCCATCTCGCCTCGCCACGTCGTCGTCCCGCTGCGCCGTGTGCTGCCCAAGGCGGAGGTCCTCACCGGCCGCGTCTCGACCATCGACCAGGACCGCAGGGTCGCCTCGATCACGCCTCTGGTCGGCGAGTCGTACGAGCTGCCCTTCGACTACCTGGTGATCGCCCTTGGTGCGGTCTCCCGCACCTTCCCGATCCCCGGCCTGGCCGAGCAGGGCATCGGCATGAAGGGCGTGGAGGAGGCCATCGGTTTGCGCAACCACGTCCTGGAGCAGCTCGACAAGGCCGACTCGACCACCGACGAGGAGGTCCGCCGCAAGGCGCTGACCTTCGTCTTCGTCGGCGGCGGCTTCGCCGGCGCGGAGACCATCGGTGAGATCGAGGACCTGGCGCGGGACGCCTGCACGTACTACCAGTCGATCAGGCGCGAGGACATGCGCTTCGTCCTGGTGGACGCGGCCGACAAGATCCTCCCCGAGGTCGGTCCGCAGCTCGGCAAGTGGGGCCTGGAGCACCTGCAGAAGCGCGGCGTCGAGGTCTACCTGGAGACCTCCGTGAACTCCTGCACGGACGGTCACGTGGTGTTGAAGAACGGCCTTGAGGTCGACTCCAGCACCATCGTGTGGACGGCCGGCGTGAAGCCGAACCCGGCGCTGGCGAAGTTCGGCCTGCCGCTCGGCCCGCGCGGCCACGTGGACGTCGAGCCCAGCCTCCAGGTCAGGGGCACCGACTACGTCTGGGCCGCCGGCGACAACGCCCAGGTGCCCGACCTCGTCGGCCGCAACGCGGGCAACGAGAACGCCTGGTGCCCGCCGAACGCCCAGCACGCCCTGCGCCAGGCCAAGGCGCTCGGTGACAACGTGATCTCCGGGATGCGCGGCTTCCCGCAGAGCGACTACAAGCACGCCAACAAGGGCGCGGTCGCTGGGCTCGGCCTGCACAAGGGCGTCGCGATGATCGTCCTGGGCAAGACGAAGATCAAGCTCAAGGGCCGGCTCGCCTGGTACATGCACCGCGCGTACCACGGCATGGCCGTGCCGACCTGGAACCGCAAGATCCGGGTCTTCGCCGACTGGACGCTCGGGATGTTCCTCAAGCGCGAGGTGGTCTCCCTCGGCGCGATGCAGAACCCCCGCGAGGAGTTCTACGAGGCCGCAAAGCCGGTGCCGAAGCCCGAGGCCGCCAAGCAGCCCGCCGGGGTCGGCGCGGGTGCCGGCTCCCGGCCCCGGGCCGAGGCCGGAAGCGGGGCCAAGGCTTCCTGACCCGCCGTCCGGGCGCACCTCCCGGGCGAGGGCGCCGGCGTCGTCGGCCCGGGCGGCCGACCGCGACAACGCCGAAGGGGCGTGAGCCATCCGTGGGGTTCACGCCCCTTCGGCATGTCCCGGAGGGGTTCTGCGGGTGAGGGAAGACCGGGAACGGTAGGAATGTTGGTGACTTGTCGAGTGCAGTCACTTACGCTCCCACGGCACGGAGGCGCGTCCATGACCCCAGCAACCGACCCTTCACCCGCGGCGGAGCCGCCTCCGGCGGCCGCCCGGTTCCCCGCAGGCGGCCGCCCGCCCGCCGCGGACCGTCTGCTGACGATGGCCGAGGACGCGTTCGGCGCCCCGCTCCCGCTGCGCGTACGCGCCTGGGACGGCAGCGAGGCCGGGCCCCCGGACGCCCCGGTGCTGGTGGTCCGCAACCGGCGGGCCCTGCGCCGGGCGCTGTGGCGACCGGGCGAACTGGGGCTCGCCAGAGCCTGGGTGGCCGGCGACCTCGATCTGGAGGGCGACCTCTACGAAGCGCTGGACCGGGTCACCGGCCTCTTCTGGCAGCTCCACGAGCCCGCCGCGTCCGCCGCCCGCTCCGGTAGGGGAAACCCCGGCGCTCCCCGGCCCGCCTCCGACGCGGACACGCCCTCGCGCGCCGCAGCCCTGCGCTGCCGACTCGCCGCCGGCCGGGAACTCCTCTCTCTCGCCGGGCCGCTGCCGCCCCCGCCGCCGCCCCCGGAGGAGGTGCGCGGCAGACGCGGGCGTCTGCACACCCACCTCCGCGACCGTCGCGCGATCCGGTACCACTACGACGTCGGCAACTCCTTCTACGAGCAGGTGCTCGGCCCGTCCATGGTGTACTCCTGCGCCTACTGGGACGCCGACGGAAGCGGCACCCTGGAGGACGCCCAGCGGGACAAGCTCGACCTGATCTGCCGCAAGCTCGCACTCGCCCCCGGCGAGTGCCTGCTGGACGTCGGCTGCGGCTGGGGCTCCCTGGCCCTGCACGCCGCCCGGGAGTACGGCGTCCGGGTGGTGGGCATCACCCTCTCCGCCGAACAGGCCGCCTACGCCCGCAAGCGGGTCGCCGAAGCGGGCCTCACCGACCGGATCGACATCCGGGTGCAGGACTACCGCGAGACGGCCGACGGCCCGTACGACGCCATCGCCTCGGTCGGCATGGCCGAGCACGTCGGCTCCGGCCAGTACCGCCGCTACGCCGAGCGGTTGGCCGGTCTGCTGCGCCCCGGGGGACGGCTGCTCAACCACCAGATCGCCCGGCGCCCCGAGCCGTCCGACGAGGACGACTACCGCCTGAACGACTTCATCGACGCCTACGTCTTCCCGGACGGTGAGCTCGCCCCCGTCGGACGCACCGTCGCCCAACTGGAGGAGGCCGGTTTCGAGGTGCGCGACACGGAGGCCATCCGCGAGCACTACGCCCTCACCCTGCGGTGCTGGGTCGCCAACCTGGAAGCGGCGCTCGCCCGCCCCGCGACCCCCGACAGCCTCGGCGCGGTGCGCCTGACCACTCCCGGCCGGGTGCGGGTGTGGCTGCTGTACATGGCCGCCTCCGCGCTCTCCTTCGAACGGAACCGGATCGGCGTCAACCAGATCCTGGCCGTCCGCACCCCGGACTCCGGGGCCTCCGGCCTCCCCCTCCGCTCGCGCGACTGGCGCCGGTAGTCCCGCACCGCGCCGCTCCGCGTCCGGCCGGGAGTGCCCTCCCGGCCGTACGCGGAGTGCGTCCGCGCCTTCCCGAAGCGCGGGCACGAGCGCGATCAGCCCTGCTCCGGGAGACCTCCTGCCTCGCGGCGGCGCTCAAGTCGGGAGCGTGCGGCCCCGTGGGCCTCGCGCAGCAGCCGCACCACCGTCTCCCGCGTCCTCGCGCCGGGATTGACGACGCAGATCCAGCCGAGCGCGCCGTACACCGGGTGCGGCATCACTGTGTCCGTGGCCGCGTGGTCGTGGGTACGGCCGAGGCGGCGCGGTTCTTCCCCGGTCAGCTCGCGGAAGGTCGACCGGTCCACGTGGACGTTCACCCGCCAGCGGCCCGGGGAGTCGAGGCCGGACCCCTCGTCGCCGGATTGGTTCCTGCTGATGATGGTCCCGAAGGGCTGGACGTTCCGTGGTATCTCCCCGTCGGGAGCGTAGTAGAAGAAGGCGTCGCCCCAGGAGACCTCGGGAGATTCGCCTCCCGGTTCCGGGAGGCACACGAGTGCGCCGTCGAAGTCGCGCACGGTCGCGATGATCTGTTCCATACTCATGGTTCGAGCATCACCTTCATGTGCTTGTGTGGGGTTGGGCCGAGAAGAAGGAGAGACGGTGGACGTTCCGCGGCGGGCAACGCTCCGCACCGCCGATGTCGCCCTGGAGACCGGGTACTCGGTGCAACTGGTACGCGACCTGGAAAAACGCGGTGTTCTCCCGCCGGCGGTACGATCGAGCAACGGCTACCGCACCTACACGACGGTTCACGTGCACGCGCTCCGTGCCTACCGAGGACTCGCAAGTGCCCTCGGCCCCGTCGCTGCCCGGCAGATGCTCGCGGCGCTGGGCACCGCGACGCTCACGGAGGCAGCGGAGGCGGTCAGCGCGGCGCACGTGCGGCTCGCGCGGGAGCGGGAGGAGGCGCTCCGCGCGCAGTCGGCGCTGGACGCGATCCGAGCCGAGGCGGACGCGCCCGATAGCACGCACGAGAGCGACGCGATGACGATCACGGAGCTCGCCGCAGCGCTCGGCGTGCGCCCCTCGACCCTGCGGTTCTGGGAGGCGGAGGGGCTCGTCCTCCCCGAGCGCGTGACGTCCCTGCGCGCGCGGCGCTACGGTGTCGCAGCGATTCGGGGGGCCCGGATCGTCGCCGCTCTCCGCAGCAGTGGCCACGGCATTCCCGCCGTGCGCGAGATCTTGGGCTCCCTGTACCGGCCCGAAGGGCCGGAAACTCCCCGCCGTATCCTGCAGCGTCAACTGGAGGACATCGCTGCACGGACGGTGGCGCTGCTCCGAGCGGGGACAGATCTGTCCCACGTCGTTCTGGCCGGTCAGGGGGCCGGCGGCGCCCCGGAGGCTCCCCCGGACAGCGAGGGTGCCCAAGGGCCGGGAGAGGTGGGCGGTGCCGCGGCGTCGGCGAGGAACGAGCAGTCTGTGCAGGTCACTCCAGGCGGAGCCTGGAGTGCCCGGAGCCGGACTCGAACCGGCACGGCCACGTAGGCCAACGAGGTTTAAGCTCGCCGTGTCTGCATTCCACCATCCGGGCACCGGCTCCACGGGCCGCGCGGTGCCGACGGCGGCCCATCCCAGGGTGCGTCACGAGCTTATCCGCCCAGGCCCTGGTAACAACGGGGCAGGGAGGCGATGTTGTCTTGTTTTGAGGGAGAGCTGATGCGCCATCAGGCGCCGGGTCCCGCTCGGTGGCGCCGGATCGGCCGATCTCCCGCCGTGGAAATGTCGCAAACTCGCCCTTCCGCCGTTGGCTTCGCGGGCGTCCGGGCCGGGGCCGCCGGACGCCTGCCCCGGCCGCCGGGGTCGGAATCCGGCGGCCCGGCGGCCCGTCTCGCGTCCCGGGCATCCGCCGTCCGTGGGCCTGCGGGGGCGTGCCGCGTTCGGCCTCGGGGCGTCTCGGGGGAGGGGTCATCCGCAGGTAGGACACCGCCGGGGCGGGCGTACCCCGCAGGGGTGCACCAAGACCGGAGCAGAGGTTGACTCGCCGGGCCGATCGCGCGGGGACGATGGACGTGTCCGATCAACCGTCCGACAGGAGTCGTCCCCGTGACCACCACCACCCACCCAGGCGCCCCGGCAGCAACCGGTGTCGCAGCCGCCCGTGCCCTGGAGCTCTCCAAGGTCTACGGTGAGGGCGAGACCAAGGTGGTCGCGCTCGACCGGGTCACCGTCGACTTCCGCCAGGGCCAGTTCACCGCGATCATGGGCCCCTCCGGCTCCGGCAAGTCCACCCTGATGCACTGCATGGCCGGCCTGGACTCGGTCTCCTCCGGCTCGGCCCGCATCGGTGAGACGGAGCTGACGAAGCTGAAGGACAAGAAGCTCACCCAGATCCGACGGGACAAGATCGGATTCATCTTCCAGGCGTTCAACCTGCTGCCGACGCTGAGCGCGCTGGAGAACATCACCCTCCCGATGGACATCGCCGGTCGCAAGCCCGACAAGGAGTGGCTCGACACGGTGGTCCGGACGGTGGGGCTCGCGGACCGGCTCAAGCACCGGCCCAGTGAGCTGTCCGGTGGTCAGCAGCAGCGCGTCGCGGTGGCCCGCGCGCTGGCCTCCAAGCCGGACATCATCTTCGGCGACGAACCGACCGGGAACCTGGACTCGCGATCCGGGGCGGAGGTGCTGGGCTTCCTGCGGAACTCGGTCCGCGAGCTCGGCCAGACGGTGGTCATGGTCACCCACGATCCCGTAGCCGCCGCGTACGCCGACCGGGTCGTCTTCCTCGCCGACGGCCGTGGGGTGGACGACCTCGCCGGCCCGACCGCCGACTCGGTACTGGAGCGGATGAAGGGCTTCGACGGCAAGGGCCGCACGAGCTAGCACGAGCCGGTGCCGGCCCCGCTCCAGGGCTGGCCCGCCGGCCCTCCCGGCGCTCCGCCGGTGCCTCCCGGCGCCGGTCTCCGACATCCGCACACCACCACCCAGGATTCCCATGTTCCGCACCGCCCTGCGCAATGTGCTCGCGCACAAGGTCAGACTGCTGATGACCGTACTCGCCGTACTGCTCGGCGTGTCCTTCGTCTCCGGCACCCTGGTCTTCACCTCCACGATCTCCGAGGCCTACCAGAGGAGCTCGGAAGAGGGCTTCTCCCACGTCGATCTCGCCGTCGAGCCGCGCAAGCCGTCCGGCAACGGCGGCCTCGGCTCGGCTCCTGCGCTCAGCCAGGGTCTGCTGGACGAGCTCGCCGCGCTGCCCGGCACGGCCACCGCCACCGGCGACGCCTCCGGGTTCGCCGCGCTGGCCGACCGGGACGGCGAACTGGTCGGTGAGGGCTGGTCCACCCTCGGTGCCAACTACTGGGCAGGCCCCGACGGCGAGGGCCCCGACGCCCGTTACGCCATGGACGACGGCCGGGCCCCCCGCAGCGCGGGCGAGGTCGCGCTGGACGAGAAGACCGCCGAGCGCACCGGCTACGAGGTCGGGGACACCGTACGGATGTCGGTGAACGGTCCGGTCCGCGAGGAGAAGGTGACCGGCGTCTTCAGCACCGACGACGGCAATGTCGCCGCCGGCGGCACCCTCGTGCTCTTCGACACCGAGACCGCCCAGAAGCTGTGGACGGCCGACGGCGAGTTCGACCGGATCACCCTCACCGCCGCCGAGGGCACCAGCGAGGCCCAGCTCAAGAAGCAGGTCGAGGAGGTCCTCCCCGCGGACTCCGAGGCGGCCACGGGCGAGCAGCTCGCCGCCGAGCAGGCACGCGTGATCGAAGAGGGCATGAGCGTGATGAAGACCGTCATGCTGGTCTTCGCCGGTATCTCGCTGTTCGTGGGCGTCTTCATCATCGCCAACACCTTCACCATGCTCGTCGCCCAGCGGACGAAGGAGCTGGCCCTGCTCCGCGCGGTCGGTGCCAGCCGCCGCCAGGTGACCCGCTCGGTGCTCGCCGAGGCCCTGCTGGTCGGCGCGGTCGCCGGAGTGACCGGGCTGCTGGCCGGTATCGGGATCGCGATGGGCATGCGGGCACTGGTGGGAAGCCTCGCGGGGACGCTTCCCGACGGGCCGCTGATGGTCGGTACGGATGCCGTGGCGGGCTCCCTGCTGGTCGGTGTCCTCGTCACGGTGCTGGCCGCCTGGCTGCCGGCGCGCCGGGCGGCGAAGATCCCGCCGGTCGCCGCGATGAGCAGCGTGCACGCGACCGCCACCACCCGGTCGCTGGTCATCCGGAACAGCATCGGCTCGTTCCTGGTCGCGGCCGGTGCCGTGCTCGTCCTTCTCGGCACCTCGATGTCGATGGAGGACGGCAAGTTCCCGATGGGCGCCGGCGCGGCGCTGACGGTGCTCGGGGTGTTCGTCCTGACGCCGCTGCTGTCCCGCCCGCTGATCGCCTCCGTGGGACCGCTGCTGCGGGGCTTCGGGGTGTCGGGCAAGCTCGCCCGCCAGAACGCCGTGCGCAGCCCCCGCCGCACCGCCGCGACCGCATCGGCCCTGATGATCGGTCTCACCCTGATCACCGGCCTCACGGTGATCGCGGGCAGCGCCCAGCAGGCCATCGAGAAGATGGCGGTCCAGTCGCTCAAGTCCGACTACATGATCAGCATGGCGAACTACTCGCCGCTCTCCCCCGAGGTGGAGAAGATCCTTGCCGAGAACGACAAGGTCACGGCGATCAGCCCGATGAACGACTCGTTGGCCCGGGTCGACGGTGACTTCCACTCCCTCACCGGAGTCAGCGGCGAGGACATCACCAAGGTCACCGACCTGTCGTTCACCGCCGGTTCGGCGGACGACCTGGCGGGCAATCGTGTGATCACCGACGAGGCGATCGCCGAGGAGGAGGGCTGGAAGGTCGGATCGACCTTCCCGGTGACCTTCGTGGACAACAAGAAGGGCGAGCTGACGGTCGCTGGTGTCTTCGAGGGCAATCAGGTGCTCAACGGCATCATGCTGGACACCGCCACGCTGGCTCCCCACGTGGCGGAGGTCGGCACCAGGCAGCTGCTGGTGCGGACCGAGGGCGGAGTGAGCGAGGAGGCGAAGTCCTCGCTGGTCGACAGCCTCGGCAACAATCCGGCCGTACTGGTCCAGGACAAACAGGACGTCTCCGACTCCATCGCCGGGAGCATTTCCCTGATGCTGAACATGCTCTACGGGCTGCTCGCGATGGCCGTGATCGTCGCGGTGCTCGGGGTGGTCAACACCCTGGCCATGTCGGTCTTCGAGCGGTCGCAGGAGATCGGGATGCTCCGGGCCATCGGTCTCGACCGCCGGGCGGTGAAGCGGATGGTGCGGCTGGAGTCGGTGATCATCTCGCTGTTCGGCGGGGTGATGGGCATCGGGCTGGGCGTCTTCTTCGGCTGGGCGGCCGGGCAGGTGATCGGCGACTCGCTCGGCACCTACGAGATGGTGCTGCCCTGGGGCCGGATGGGCGTGTTCCTCGCGCTGGCGGCACTGGTCGGAGTGCTCGCCGCGCTGTGGCCGGCCCGGCGGGCGGCACGGATGAACATGCTCGCCGCCATCAAGTCCGAGTAGGACCGGCGGCCGGGCCGCGCCGGGAGGCGACGGGCCGAAGCGACGGCGGCCGGTGGCCCGCGTCCCGCGGGACGCGGGCCACCGGCCGCCGTCGTGTGCGGAAGAGGGCTTCAGCCGGCGCGGCTCTCCCGGGCCGGGGGCGCGGGGTCCTCGGCGGCGACCTGGCGGCGCCGCCGGTGCCGCAGCAGCGCCCACGGGCCCCGGGCGGCCGTCACCTCGGTACCGCCCTCGGCCGCCGCGGCGGCGGCCGCCCGCGCCACCGGCAGCAGTCCCTCCCGGCGGGCGCGCTCCGGGGTGGCCTCCGGCCACAGCCCGAGCCCGGCGCACAGCGTCGGCAGCATCGCCATCGCGGCAGTGGCGTACCCCTCGGCGGACGGGTGGTAGTGGTCGGGGCCGAACAGCTCGCGCGGGTTCGCGGCGAACTCCGGGCCGAGCAGGTCGCCGAGGGAGACCGTCCGGCCGCCCAGCTCCACCACGGCGATGGTCTGGGCCGCCGCCAGCTGGCGGCTCATCCGCCGGGCGAGCCAGCGCAACGGCTGGCCCACCGGTTCCACCGAGCCCAGGTCGGGGCAGGTGCCCACCACGACCTCGCTGCCCGCCGCCCGCAGCCGGCCCACCGCCTCGGACAGGCAGCGCACCGAGGTGCCGGCCGGCATCCGGCCGGTGACGTCGTTGGCACCGATCATCACCACGCAGACGTCCGGCGCCTGTTCGCGTGCGCCGAGCACCATCGTCACCTGGCGTTCCAGGTCGTTCGACATCGCTCCGGAGAGCGCCACGTTCCGCAGTTCCACCGGCCGTTCCGCCACGGCGGCAAGGCCGGACGCCAGCAGGGCGCCCGGAGTCTGCCGCGCCTTGTGCACGCCCTGCCCGGCGGCCGTGGAGTCGCCCAGGAAAGCCAGCCGCAGCGGGTTTCCGTCCCGGGCGGCGAAGGCCGTCCCGTAGGTTCCGTCGGCCATCGGGGGCTCGTCGTCGGAGCCGCCGACCTTCCGTTTCGCCAGTTCCACCTCGGCGAGCAGCACGCCGATCGCGGCCCCGCTCAGCAGTCCGATGCCCCCGCTTCCGTACGCCGCGGCCGTCGCGATCCGTCGTGCCACCCTCGCGCTCGGCATATGCCCGGTCCGCCTCCCGTTCGCCCGTCCGGTCGGCGTCGATCGCCACCGGCCCGTGTCGCGTGTCCCGTCCGGAGCCCGTGTCCGGCGCCCGCACCACCCGTCTGTCTCCTTGTTGCCCCGCGCACACCGGTGTCCAACGCGCCCCGCGGCAGCGGTCGCCCCATAGGCTTCGGTGCAGGGCCCGCGACCGCGGTGACCCCGAGGAACGCGGAGACCACAGTGCAGTATCACGAGTCGATGATCGAGCTTGTCGGCAACACCCCGCTGGTCAAGCTGAACAGTGTCACGTCGCCCGCCGGGGCCACCGTCCTGGCGAAGGTGGAGTACTTCAACCCCGGAGGGTCGGTGAAGGACCGCATCGCGGTCCGGATGATCGAGGCCGCCGAGCAGTCCGGCGCGTTGCGGCCCGGCGGGGTGATCGTGGAGCCGACCTCCGGCAACACCGGGGTGGGGCTGGCGATCGTCGCGCAGCAGAAGGGGTACCGGTGCGTCTTCGTGTGCCCGGACAAGGTCTCCACCGACAAGATCAACGTGCTGCGGGCCTACGGGGCGGAGGTGGTGGTCTGCCCGACCGCCGTCGATCCCGACCACCCCGACTCCTACTACAACGTCTCCGACCGGCTGGTCCGCGAGACGCCGGGTGCCTGGAAGCCCGACCAGTACAGCAACCCGGCGAACCCGCGCTCGCACTACGAGACGACCGGCCCGGAGCTGTGGCGGCAGACCGACGGCCGGATCACCCACTTCGTCACCGGCATCGGGACGGGCGGGACCATCTCCGGCACCGGGCGGTACCTCAAGGAGGTCTCCGGCGGTGCGGTCCGGATCGTCGGCGCGGACCCGGAGGGCTCGGTCTACTCGGGCGGCTCCGGACGCCCCTACCTGGTCGAGGGGGTCGGTGAGGACTTCTGGCCCAGTGCCTACGACCGGGAGGTCACCGACGAGATCGTCGCGGTCTCCGACAAGGACTCCTTCCGGATGACCCGGCGGCTCGCCAAAGAGGAGGGGCTGCTGGTCGGCGGCTCCTGCGGGATGGCCGTGGTGGCCGCCCTGGAGGTCGCCGCCCGGCTGACGCCCGAGGACGTCGTCGTCGTGCTGCTCCCGGACAGCGGCCGCGGCTATCTCTCGAAGATCTTCAACGACGAGTGGATGGCGGACTACGGCTTCCTGGAGGAAGGCGAGCCGACCACCGCGCGGGTGGCGGACGTGCTCCGGTACAAGGAGGGCCCGATGCCCTCGCTGGTCCACATGCACCCGGACGAGACGGTCGGCGAGGCGATCGACGTACTGCGTGAGTACGGCGTCTCGCAGATGCCGATCGTCAAGCCCGGCGCCGGGCACCCCGACGTGATGGCCGCCGAGGTCGTCGGCTCGGTGGTGGAACGGGAGCTGCTGGACGCGCTGTTCACCACCCGGGCCGCGCTGTCCGACGCGTTGGAGAAGCACATGAGCCCCCCGCTGCCGCAGGTCGGCTCGGGCGAGCCGGTCGCCGACCTGATGGCGGTGCTCGAAGGCGCGGACGCCGCGATTGTCCTGGTGGACGGCAAGCCCACCGGAGTGGTCAGCCGGCAGGACCTGCTCGCCTTCCTGGCCCGCGGCGCGAAGTGAGCGTGCCGCCGGTCCCGCGGTGGACGCCCGCGATCCGGGGGCGTCCACCGCGGGACGCGGGGGTGACGTATCGGACCGAGAGTGTCACGGCACCGCAAGGTCGGGTTAACACCCGTCGGGCACTGTAGGGGGTGTCGGCAAGGAGGCCGACGCGCATACGGCACCAAGGACTTCCGGAGCGGCTCCCGGACCTCCCTTGGTCGCCCGGACGCACCACCCGGTCCTGACCCGGCGTGCGTGCGTCCCCCCGCGGGGATCGCCGTCGTCCCGCCCCTGGTGGCAGCACCGGGGTGCGGCGGTCCCCGCGACATCCTCGTCCCCGGGCCCTTGCCTCCGGGCCCCTGAGTCCCCGGACCTCCGCGTTGAGGACCTTCGCTTCCGGGTGCCCGTACCCCGGGTGCGGCGGCGGTCGGCCCGTGCCCGGCGGCTCAGCCGCGGTCGTCCTGCCGACGCGCTCCCCACCCCCACTTGCCTGGTTGCATGGACTCATGCAGAGTCGGGGTCCTGTGAATGGCTCGGCGGGGAACAGGTGGACGGTGTGAGTGGTGCCGGGGTGCGGTTGCAGCGACTCTTCGAGGGGTACCGGCTGACCCCCACCCAGCGGCGGATCGCGCAGTGCATGGTCCGCAGGGCCGGGGACGCGCCGTTTCTGTCGAGCGTCGAACTCGCCGAACTGGCCGGCGTGAGCCAGCCCTCCGTCACCCGGTTCGCGGTCGCTCTCGGGTTCGACGGCTACCCGGCGCTGCGGCGGCACCTGCGCGAATCCCCCCGCACGGCCGAGGAGCACGGACAGCCCGAGCAGCCCGACGGCCCGCAGCCCGGCAACGCCTACCAGCAGGCGGTGCACGAGGAGATCGAGAACCTGCGGCTGCTGGCCGCCCAGCTCGCCGACCCCGCTCCGGTGGCCGCGGCCGGCCGGATGCTGGCGGAATCCCGTCCGCTGCCCGTGCTCGGGCTCCGCGCGGCCTCGGCCCAGGCGCGCGGCTTCGCCTACTTCGCCGCCAAGGTGCACCCGGACGTGCGGCTGCTGGACGAGGGCGGCACGCTGCTCACCGACCGTGTCGACGCGGCCGTACGGGCCGGTGCCCGGGCGCTGCTCTGCTTCGCGCTCCCGCGCCACCCGCGCGAGGTGGCCGAGGCGCTCGCCCACGCACGGGCCGCGGGGCTGCGGGTGGTGACGGTCGCGGACAGCGCCTTCGCCCCCGTGGCAGACCCCCGCGACGTGCTGCTGCCCGCCGCCGTCGGTACCGGGCTGGCCTTCGACACCGCCTGCGCTCCGATGCTGCTCGGCCGCGTCCTGCTGGAGGCGATGTGCGACCACCTGCCGGAGGCGCAGTCCCGGCTGGAGGAGTTCGACGCGCGCGCCCTCGCGCGCAATCTCTTCCTGGGCTGAAATCCTCACCCGGGCCAGGGCGAGCCCGCACCCGACCCGAGGCCGCGTCCGCTCCGGGCGGCCGCCGGGGCAGCGGCTCGGCGGGCGCCCGGGACGGGCTTCCAGACGCCGGGGCGCGGCACGCCGCTCGCGCCGCTGGTCGTGCCGTCGGAGGAGAAGGCGCCGGCGGAGGAGAAGGCCAGGTCGGCGAAGCGGGTGCCGATGCGGCGGTGCGTGGCGGCGTCCGGGTGGAGGCCGTCGGGCAGCGGTAGTTCGGCGGCGTCCGCCTCGCCGTAGAGGGCGCGGCCGTCGAGGTGGTGCAGGTGCGGGTCGTCGGCCGCCCGCTCGGCGGTGATGCGGGCCAGCTCCTCCCGGACGACGTTCAGGGTCAGCTTCCCGCTCGCGCGGTCCTCCGGGTCGCCGCCGGCCCGGAACCGGAGCTGTCCGGTCGCGAGGCTTTCGGGATCAGGAACGCTCGGGCCGGGGGTGTCCTCGTGGATCGGGCACAGCAGGGGCGAGACGACGAGCAGAGGGGTGGTGGGGTGCCCCTCGCGGAGGGTGTCGAGGAAGCCGTGCACCGCGGGGCCGAAGGCGCGCAGCCGCATCAGGTCGGTGTTCACCAGGTTGATGCCGATCTTGACGCTGATCAGATCCGCAGGCGTGTCCCGGAGTGCGCGGGCGGTGAACGGGTCGAGCAGCGCGCTGCCGCCCAGGCCCAGGTTGACCAGGTCCACGCCACCGAGCGAGGCGGCGAGCGCGGGCCAGGTGGTGGTGGGACCCCGCGCCCCCGAACGCGCCTACCTCGTCACCGAACGGGACGGCCGCCCGACGGCTCTCGCGCTGCGCCGCCCGGCGCTGACGCCCCCCCACCAGCGCCCTCGCGACATGTGTTCGATCTGCCTCACGCCCCATGCCGGCGTCGTCCTGACGGTGGCGCCGCGGGCGGGCAGGGCGGGGAAGGAGGGCAACTCGGTGGGTGTGCACCTGTGCGGCGACCTGTGCTGCTCGCTGTACGTGCGCGGCAGGAAGGACCCGGGCGGCGGGCGGCTGCACGAGACGCTCACCGAGGACGAGAAGATCCGCCGGACCGCCGGCAAACTCGCCGCCTTCGTCGCCAGGGTGACCGACTGACGTCGCGGGCGGTCCCCTGCCCGCGGCTCAGCCGCCGAGTCCCGCTCCCGGCGGGTTGCGCAGTGCCCGCCGGACGGGCAGCTCGACGGCGGCGAAGGTGACGGCGGCGACCACCGCCGCGAGCGCCGGCAGCAGCCAGAGCGGCCCTGCGGGCCACGGGCGGTGCAGGAAGCCCAGCCCCACGAACACCAGCGGCAGCACCGAGAGCAGCACGCCGGAGCCCAGCGCCGCACCGCACAGCAGCGCGGCCTCCCGCCGCATCATCGCCCGGATCTGCGCCGGGAGCGCGCCGATCAGCCGCAGCGCCGCGATCTCGCCCCGGCGCCGCGCGGTGGCGGCCACCAGCTTGTTCGCGGTCCCGAGCACCAGGTATCCCAGCAGTACCGCCAGCACGGCGATATTGATCCACAGCTCCGGCGGCACGGCCCCGGGACCGTCGTCCCCGGTAGCGGCACCGCCGTCCTCGACGACCAGACCCGGCCGGGACGCCGCGAGCTCCTCCAGCCCGCGCCGGGCCGTGCCGCTGCCGTCGGTGCGGACCAGGACGCGCTCCGCGAGCCCGCTGGTGCGGTGGCCGTCCGCCAACTCGCGGGAGACCACCACCGGACCGAAACCGAGCCCGCGGGCGTACGTGGCCGCCACCCGGGCCTCGACGCGTGCCCCGTCCCCGAGCACCAGCTCCACCGTCCCGCCCACCGAAGCGCCGAGGGACGCGGCCGTCCCCGCGTCCAGGGCGACGCTGCGGCCGGTCAGCTCCGCGAGGCTCCCCTCGCGGACGTCCGGATCGAGCACCGCGGGCGCCGAGGCGTCGAGGACGAAAGCGGGCCCGCTGCCCACCTGCGTCTCCCCCAGCACGCGGTGCTGCCACAGGACGGTCGTGGTGGACACCGGGCTCGCGGCCCGCACTCCGGGCACCGACCGGACCGGTGCCAGCAGCTCCTCGGAGACCCCGCCGAGGCCGGGAGCACTCAGCGCGAGCTGCGCCCGGGTGCCGTCGTGCATCTCGTCGGCGGCGGCCTGCACCGTCGTCGTCCGGGCCAGCGTGTAGGTCAGGGTGAAGACCACGACCATCGCCAGGGCCGAGACGGCTCCGGCGGTGCGCAGCGCGTAGCCGTGGCTGTTCCGCAGGGCCAGCCAGCCCGGTGCCGACCGGGGGGCCGGCAGCCGCCGGGCGGCGAACCCGCTGAGGCGGCCGATCAGGGCCGGGCCCGCCAGCCCCAGGCCGATCGCCGCCAGGACACCGGCCACGGCGGTGGCCGCCGCGCCCTGCTCCGACCGGTCGGCCAGCGGCGCCACCGAGGCCGCGGGAGCCGCCGCCAGCAGCAGCATCCCGGCCAGGGTCCGCCGTGACGACGGTGTCCGGGGCTCGCTGTGCGACTCGGCGACGGCCTCGGTGGCCGGCAACCGCGACACTCGCCAGGAGGCGCCCCGGGCAGCCGACTGGACCACGGCTGCGAGCAGCAGCAGCGCCGCCAGCGCGGGCAGCGGGCCCATGGTCAGCGGCAGGGCCTCCGGAAGCATCCCGGCGGCGACCAGCAGCCGCCGGAACTGCTCGGCGAGCGGGTAGCCGAGGGCGAGGCCCGGCATCGCGGCGGCCCCGGCGACCAGCGAGGCCTGGCCTGCGGCGAGCCGCCGGATCTGCCGCGGTGTCGCTCCGACCGCCCGCATCAGGGCGAGTTCGCGGCGCTGGGCCTCGGTGGAGACCGCCAGGCCGCTGGCCGTGACGAAGCCGACGACGAGCACGGTGATGCCCGCCAGCGAGGCGGCCAGGACGGGCAGCAGGTACCGGGCGGCAGCCGCCGCCGGCGCACCCGTGTCACCCAGCTCGGCCCCGGTGGAGGTGACCAGGTCCTCGGCGCGCGCGAGTTCCGCCACCTCCGCCGCCACGTCCGCAGCGGCTCCGGGGGCGGCGCGTACCGCGACCAGGTCGACGACGTCGCGGGGGACGCCCTGCCGGGCGGCGAGGCCGGACGCGGTGCCGTCGGCGAAGAACAGTCCGCTGCCGGCCCCCGCGACCACGGCCGAGACCCGGTAGGAGGCCGACCGGCCGGCCGCGCTCAGCACCACCCGGTCGCCCGGTCCCGCACCCGCGGCCCGCGCCGACGCGTCGCCCAGCGCGACCTCGCGGGCGCTGCTCGGCGGCTCGCCCTCGACCCGGGCCCCGTCCAGCAGCGCGACCGAGGACCAGCCGTGCCCGTCGGCCGACGGGTCGGCACCGGGCACGAGCCGGCCGCGTCCATCGAGCGGCGCCGCCGGGAAACTCAGGTCCCCGACCGCGGTCGCGACGCCGGGCAGCCGCGCCACCCGGTCCGCGAGGTCCGCCGGGACGCGGGCCCGTTCCGGCAGGGCGAGCGGCAGGTCCCCGTCCGGCCGGAACACCTGCTCGGCCGTGACGACGACGTCCGCACCGCCGAGCCGTCCGGCGGGGAGGTGGGAGCGCAGGCCCGACTCGGCGAGCACACCGACCGCGGTGAGCAGCGCCGCCCCGCCGAGGACGGCGCAGGCGACGGCCACGGCGGTGGCCACGCGGTACCGGACCATGCGCAGGGCGAAGTGCAGCATCGGCTAACTCCTGTCCCGCACGTCACCAGACGCGGCCCGGCACACTCCGGCCGCGCAGGCACTGCCGGGCACCCCCGCCGCACCGGAGGCCTCCGTGGTCCCGACGATCCGGCCGTCGGCCATCGACGTCGTCCGGTCCGCCCAGGCTGCGGACTCCGGGTCGTGGGTGACCATCACCACCGTCTGGCCCAGGGCGTCGACCAGACCGCGCAGCAGCCCGAGCACCTCGCGGGCGGTGCGCAGGTCCAACGCACCGGTCGGCTCGTCGGCGAAGACCACCGAGGGGGACGCCACCAGCGCCCGGGCGATCGCCGCCCGCTGCTGCTGACCACCGGAGAGCTCCGCCGGACGGTGCGTCAGCCGGCCGGTCAGGCCCACCCGTGCCACGAGTTCCGCCACCCACTCCCGGTCGGGCTTCCGGCCTGCCAGCCGGAGCGGCAGCGTGATGTTGTCCGCGACGTCGAGCGTCGGCAGCAGGTTGTAGGACTGGAACACGAAGCCCACGTGCTCTCTGCGCAGTTCGGTGCGGCGGGTCTCGTCCAGACCGCCGATCTCCACGCCGCCGACGAAGGCCTGTCCGCTGGTCGGCGTGTCCAGGCCGGCGGCGCAGTGCATCAGCGTGCTCTTGCCGGAGCCCGAGGGGCCCATGACGGCGGTGAACGTCCCGCGGCCGACCGTGAGCGACACGTCGTCGAGCGCGCGTACGCCGCCGGGATAGGTCCTGGTGACACCGACCAGGGCCGCTGCGGGCGCGGCGGCCTTCAAGGCGCCGGCGGCGGTCCCGGTCACGGGCGCCGGTGCCGGTAGTGGTGGACGATCAGGGCGGTGGCGAGGCCGAGGACGACCACCCCGAGCCCGACGCCGACCAGGACGTGCGCGGTGGAGGTGGAGGCCACCGCGTTCCCGGCGGCAGCGATGATCAGCAGCACCCACAGTACCGGGCGCAGCATGCCGCGCCCGGCCCCGTCGAGCCGCGCCGGCTCCGCTGTCCCCTGCTCGGCCGCCGGACGGGCGCCGGGCCCTGCTTCGGTGATGCGGTACGGGTCGGACACGGTGTGCTCCTTCGTCGGTGAGGTCCGGCCGGGCCGCGTCGTGCGGCCTTTCCGAGCTGTTCACGACGCTACGGAGATCCGACCCCGTCGCCGATCCCGCCGCCTGGCCTCCTCGGGGTACAGCAGGCTGTACTCCTTGCTTCCCGACGCGGCGAAGGCGTCCGCGGTGCTTTAACGTCACTGCTCCAGGGAACGGAAGGCCCGGAGGTCCAGGGAACGGAAGGCCCGGAGGGAGCCGGTTGTGGAGAGGGAGGCGAGGACGACGCCGAGGACCGGGGCGAGGCGTGCGAGCGGCACGGAGGCGCCGTCCGGACCGGCGCGTGCGAGCGGCACGGCAGCCTCCGCCGGCCCGTCCCGCCGCCGGGAGTACCTCGCCGCCCGCCCCCGCGCCACCCTGGACGCGCTCGAACACCTCGTCGGCGGTCTGGGCACCGCCGTCCTCGCCCTCACCACGCTGCTGTGGCTGCTGGTCGTCGCGCTGACCAGCCTGGCAGGGGTGGGCCTGCTGCTCGTGCCCGGCGCCCTGCGTGCCCTGCGCGCCGCCGCCGACCGGGAGCGCGGCCGCCTCTCCCGCTGGGGCCCCGAGGTCGTCGGCCCGGAGCCGGGACCGACCGGTCTCTGGGCCGCCGTCCGCGACCGGGCGACCCGCCGCGAGCTGGGGTGGCTGGCGGGCCACGCCACGCTCGGCTTCCTGCTCGGGCTGCTCGGGCTGACCCTGCCGCTCAGCGCGGTCCGCGACGGCATCTTCCCGCTGTGGTGGCCGCTGGTGCCCGAGGAGGCCGCCACCGACTCGTTGACCCTCTGGCAGGTGCAGACCCTGCCCGGCGCGCTCGCCGTCAGCCTGCTGGGCCTGGGGTGGTTGCTCCTCGCCGTCGCCGCCGCCCCGGGCATGGCCCGTCTCCAGGCCTGGCCCGGGCGCCGGCTGCTGGCGCCCCCGCCCGGCACCGACCTCGCCCTGCGCATCGCGCAGCTCACCAGCACCCGGGCCGCCGCCCTGGACGCCCACGCGACGGAGCTGCGCAGGATCGAACGCTCGCTGCACGACGGCACGCAGAACCGGATCGTGGGGGTCACCGTCCTGCTCGGCGCGGCGCGGCGCGCGCTGGTGCGCGACCCGGCCGCCGCCGAGCAGGCGCTGGAACGCGCGCAGAGCGCCGCCGAGCAGGCACTCGTCGAACTGCGTGCGGTGGCCCGCAGCATCCTGCCGCCGGGACTCGGTGACCGCAGCCTCGGCGACGCGCTCAGCGCGCTCGTCTCCGGTTGCCCGGTCCCGTGCCGCCTCGACGCCGACGTCCCCGAGCGGTGCGCGGTCTCGGTGGAGGCCGCCGCCTACTACGTGGTGGCCGAGGCGCTCACCAACATCGCCAAGCACAGCGGTGCCGCGCACGCCGCCGTGACGGTGCGCGTCCGGGACGGACAGCTACTGCTGCGCATCACCGACGACGGCCGCGGCGGCGTGGACGAGAGCTCCGGTTCCGGCCTGCTCGGCATGCGGCGTCGGGTCGAGGCCCACGACGGAACACTGGAACTGGACGGCCCGCCGGGCGGGCCGACCACCATCGAGGTGAGGCTGCCATGCGGATCGTGATCGCCGAGGACGACGCCCTGCTGCGCGAGGGGCTCGCGCTCCTGCTGCGCGCGGAGGGACTGGACGTGGTCGGGACGGCAGCCGCCCCCGAGGGCCTTCTGACCGCGGTCGACACCCACCGGCCGGACGTGGCGATCGTGGACGTCCGGATGCCGCCCACCCACACCGACGAGGGCATCGTCGCTGCAGTGGAGGCCCGGCGCAGGCACCCGGAACTGGCCGTCCTGGTGCTCTCCGCGTATGTCGAGCAGGCGTTCGCGACGGAACTGCTCGGCCAGGGCGGCGCCCGGCTCGGCTACCTGCTCAAGGAACGCGTCGGCCGGGTCGAGGAGTTCCTGGACGCGCTGCACCGGGTGGCCGGCGGCGGGACCGCCATCGACCCCGAGGTCGTCGGCCAACTGCTCGCCCGCTCGCGGCCGGACGCCCGGCTGGAGCGGCTGAGCCCGCGGGAGCGCGAAGTCCTGGCGCTGATGGCCGAGGGGCTGGGCAACGGCGCCCTCGCGGAACGGCTCGTCGTCACCGAGGGAGCCGTCCACAAGCACATCCGCAACATCTTCGCCAAGCTGGACCTCTCGCCCGTGGACCGCACCGACCGTCGTGTCGCCGCCGTCCTGCACTACCTGGAGAACGCCCCCACCCGGTCCTGACTGCCGACACGTCGGAGGGGAGGCGGGTGCGGCCGCGGGCCCGCCCGGGGACGGGTGCCGGACTGGCTTCAGCGGCCGGTGGCGCCCGCAGCGGCGTGCAGGCGCGGCAGCAGCTCCGCCGCGGCCCGTACGGCCCCCGGCTCGCCCGTCGCCCGGACCGCCTCGGCCAGGTCGTGGCCGGTGACCGCCACCTGGTCGCCGACGGTGAACACATCGGCCTCCGGCAGCGGGCGGGGCGGACGCCCGGGACACTCGCAGCGCTGGGCGAGCTCGGCCATCTCCCCGGCCAGCGCCAGCCCCTCGGCCGCCGCCCCGCGGAGCAGCACGCTCTGCGGCGCCGCGCGCAGGCGGTCGGCGAGCCGGCCCACCGCGCGGAGCAGTTCGGTCACGTCAGCTTCCTCCGGCATGCCGCAAGCCTATGCGGGACCGGGCGCCGCTCTCCGCACCGGTGCCGCGGCCCCGGGCCCCGACATGCGGGAGGGCCCGCACGGCGCACGCCTGACGCACGCCGTGCGGGCCCTCCCGCGAGGTGGCTTGCGGCCCGTCGGGGACCGGGGCCGTGCGCCGGCCCTACGAGTCGCTGGCGAAGATCCAGGCCAGACGCAGGAACTCGAAGTAGATCCAGGCCAGGGTCACGGTCAGACCGAAGGCGGCCAGCCAGGACTCGTCACGCGGCGCGCCGTAGGCGATGCCGTCCTCGACCTGCTTGAAGTCCAGGGCGAGGAAGAGCGACGCGATGCAGACGCCGGCGACACCCATCAGGATGCCGATCCAGCCGGTGCGGAAGCCCATGCCGTCCCCGGCGCCGAAGAGGGCGAAACCGAGGTTGACCAGCGAGAGCACCGCGTAGCCGATGCCGGCGGCGAGGGCGAACCGGGTGAAGCGGCGGTTCACCCGGATGATGCGGGTCTTGTACAGGAACAGCACCGCGGCGAAGACCGCCATGGTGCCGATCACCGCCTGCATCGCGGCGCCCGGGGCCCACTGGTTGATGAAGTTGCTCATCGCACCGAGGAAGATGCCCTCGAAGACCGCGTAGGTCAGGATGAGCGCCGGGGAGGCCTTCGGCTTGAAGGCCTGCCAGAAGCCGAGCCCCATCGCGACGAGCGCGGCGACGATGGCGATGCCCAGGGGCAGGTTGAGGGCCCAGGCGACCGCCGCACCGGCGACCACGGTGCCCAGCGTCATGCCGGTACGGGCGACGACGTCGTTCATCGTCATCCGGTCGGACTGCGGGGGCGCGGCGGGGAAGCCCGGCGCCGTCTGCGCTTGGGCGTAGGGGTTGTTCGCGTACGGGTTGCCCGCGGGTGCTCCCTGGGCGTAGGGGCTCCCGGTCTGCGGCTGACCGGCCCGGAAACCGGCCTGCCCGCTCCGATTGGGCCCCCGACGCGAGAAGACCGGGTTGCTGCTCCTCATCTCACTCCTCCATGGCCGTACGGCACGGCCTTCTCCACCAGAGTAATGCGTTAGCAAAGACTGCACGCTAGTGCACTGCCTCGAACGAGGGAAAGGGGCTTGATTGTTCCGTGCCCCGTCCGCAGGACAGGTGTCCGGCGAACGGGTCGCCGCGCACCGTCCGCGGCCTGCGGCGCGCTGCGAGCCGTGTCACACGCCCGGAGCCGTGACCTTCGCGCTACGCGCGGGTAGCTTCCCTCTCAGTTCCAGACCCGCAGTGCCGCACCCCTCCCCAGGAGCCGACATGCCCGAAGCAGTGATCGTTTCTGCCGCCCGCTCACCCATCGGCCGCGCCTTCAAGGGGTCGCTCAAGGACGTCAGGCCGGACGACCTGACCACCGGCATCGTCCGTGCCGCACTGGACAAGGTGCCCGGCCTCGACCCGCGGGACATCGACGACCTGATGCTGGGCTGCGGTCTGCCCGGCGGCGAGCAGGGCCACAACCTGGGCCGGGTGGTCGCGGTGCAGCTCGGCATGGACCACCTGCCGGGCTGCACCGTCACCCGCTACTGCTCCTCCTCGCTCCAGACCACCCGGATGGCGATGCACGCGATCAAGGCGGGCGAGGGGGACGTGTTCGTCTCGGCGGGGGTCGAGGCCGTCTCGCGCAGCGTCAAGGGCACCTCCGACGGCATGCCCGACACCCACAACCCGCTGTTCGCCGACGCCGAGGCCCGTACCGCGGCGCGGGCCGAGCAGGGCGGCGAGGGCTGGACGGACCCCCGCGAGGAGGGGGCGGTGCCGGACGTCTACATCGCGATGGGCCAGACCGCAGAGAATCTGGCCCGGGTCAAGGGCGTCACCCGCCAGGACATGGACGAGTTCGGCGTCCGCTCGCAGAACCTCGCCGAGAAGGCGCTCGCGGACGGGTTCTGGGAGCGCGAGATCACGCCGGTGACCACGCCCGACGGCACCGTGGTCGAGAAGGACGACGGCCCGCGGGCAGGAGTCACGCTGGAGGGCGTGCAGGGGCTCAAGCCGGTGTTCCGCCCGGACGGCATGGTGACCGCGGGCAACTGCTGCGCCCTCAACGACGGCGCCGCCGCCCTCGTGATCATGTCCGACGTGAAGGCCCGCGAGCTGGGGCTGACGCCGCTGGCCCGGATCGTCTCCACCGGCGTCTCCGGTCTGTCGCCGGAGATCATGGGATACGGGCCGGTGGAGGCCTCGAAGCAGGCGCTCGCCCGGGCCGGCCTGTCGGTGGGGGACATCGACCTGGTGGAGATCAACGAGGCCTTCGCCGCCCAGGTCATCCCGTCCTACCGGGACCTGGGCATCGACCCGGACCGGCTCAACGTCAACGGCGGAGCCATCGCCGTCGGCCACCCCTTCGGCATGACCGGCGCCCGCATCACCACCACTTTGATCAACTCCCTCCAGTGGCACGACAAGCAGTTCGGCCTGGAGACCATGTGCGTGGGCGGCGGCCAGGGAATGGCGATGGTGATCGAGCGTCTGAGCTGAACCGCAGCGCAGCGGAGGTGAGGCGGAAGTGCGTGGGTGGGTGTGGTGCGTCTGAGCTGAACCGCAGCGCAGCGGAGGTGCGTGGTGGGGGTCGTCCGGAGCGGGTGCGGGCGGCCCCCACTCGTGCGCGGGTGCGGGCCCGCCGGCTCGCCCGTGCGCCCCGGCGGGCCCGGGGGATGAGGGTCTGGTGCTGCTGTGACTGGTGGGACTGGTGAGACGCACGTCACCTTTCAGGGGGCCGCGTTCACCCTTGCCGGGCCCCTCCGTCCCGAAGGCGCCTGACGGTAGCGGAGTTGGTGCGGGCAGTGACCGCGCACTCCGGGGTGGCCGATACCAACTGCCCGTCGTGTCCGGCAATGTGACACCTGTCACGGTGATGCGCCGCCGATGCGGAATGGCCCCCAGGATGTGATGTTCACCCTTCATCTATCATGTCGTTCCTGGTCAGGGCGTTGCGGCTCCGATGGCTCGAATTTTCGACTGCCCCTTATGTGGCATTTTCTGCGATGGTCGAGAGGTACGACGGAGAAAGCTGAGGTAGGAATTCAGGGGGCCGAATCCGATGGGAGAACGTCAGTGAGCGCCATATCCCTCACCCTGCTACTTGCCGCCGGTGCGGCGGCCGGTTTCGGCGGGGCCGCACTGCTCGCCGTCCGCGGGCTGCGCCGTGAAGTGACCGGGCTGCGCACGGAGCTCGCGGCCACCGCGGTGGCGGTGCCGGAGCCGCGGCGCGCCCCCGTCATGGAGGACGTGCGGTCCGCGGTCGCCGACGCCCTCGCGGATGAGCGCGAACGGGAGTTGGCCGAGGCCCGTGCGTTCTGGGCGGCGCAGGAGGCGCGCGAGGTGGACCTGCTGGACGCCCCGGCTTCCGCCTCGCCCCCGGAGTACTTCGCACCCGCCGACGACGGGTGCGAGGGGCAGGGGGACGTCCGCAACCCCCGCGACTACGAGGTGAGCGCGATCGACGCCGCGCTGCTCGACGCGCTGCTCAAGGAGGCACGGGAGGCGGACCCCTTCCTGCCCTGCCAGACGGACCGGGACGCAGCGGATGCGGCGGCCCCCGTCGAGCCGGGGCCCGAATCCCCGGAGATGGCCGCAGCCCGGCGCCGGCACCCGTCCGACCCGCGGTTCTCGCTCTCCGGTGAGCCGGTCGAGGACCTGGGCGCCGCCGCCGACCCGGCGGGTCACGAGCGGACGGTGCGGCGGCTCGCGGAGCTGGCCGGTGCCGGGACGGTGCTGACCGACGTGCGTCCCGGGCCGCTGGGCACCCTCGACGTCTACGTCTTCGCCGACGGCACCACCGTCTGCATGTCGCCGGGGCACCGGGAGACGGCCGACCGGTTGGCCGAGGCGCTGCGGGACGGCGAGAACCCGGTCCTGCTCGGTGGCTCGGGCGTCTCCGGCGCCTTCGCGCTCACCTTCTCCTGCGGCGAGGAGTCGCTCTACGTGCTGGCCGACCGGCTCATCGCGTCCCTGTAGTGCCCTGCGGGCGGGCCCCTCGAAGGCCCGCTCCGGCTCCGGGGCGCGCGTCCGGCACCCCGTGAAGCCGGAACGCCCCCGCGCCCCGCGAGCCCATCGCCCCGCACGCCCCGCCGCGCTCCCGGCGGGGCGTGCGGGGCGTCCGGGCCCTTGTGCTCCCGCCACGTCCCCTGCTCCCGCCCCTGCCCCACAACGGCACCCCGCGGTCCGGCCCGCCCCCGCCGGGGCGGCTCAGGGCTCCGTGAGGCCGCTCAGGGCGTCCGGCAGGTCGCCGCCGGACTCGGCGACGAGGGACTCCGTCGTCTGCGGCTCCCGCACCGTCGCGAAGTCGACCGAGCCGGACCCGCCGACCCGGAACCCGTGCACGCCGGGCCTGGGCAGGCTGTTGTACCCGAAGGGGTTGGAGAAGTAGTACGCGCCGGTGTCGGCCAGTGCGACCAGGTCGCCCGCCTCCAGTGGCGGCAGCTCCCGGCCGCGGGCCACCAGGTCTCCGGCGAAGCAGCAGGGCCCGGCGACGTCCTGGGTCACCGGGCGCCCCTCCTTGGGGCGCCCCTGCGCGTCGAGGGCGAAGACCCGCAACGGCCAGGAGTCGGAGTGGAAGACGGTCCGTACGGCGAGCTGCACCCCGGCGTGGGTGACGGCGATCGGCCGGCCGCCCGCGGACTTGGCGTACTCGACCCTCGCGAGGACGGTGCCCGCCTTGGCCAGCAGTGAGCGGCCGAACTCGGTGACCAGGCCGTACCTGCCGTCGAACAGCCCGGGGACCCGGTCGCGGAGCAGTCGCGCGTACGCCGCGAACCCGGGGTCGACGGCGTCGGAGTCGAAGTTGACCGGCAGGCCGCCGCCGATGTCCAGGCTGTCCACCTGCTGCCGGCCGACGGTCCGGTTGATCTCCTCGGCCAGTTCGTACGCCGCCGCCACCCCTGCGGCCATCAGCTCCAGCGAGACGCCCTGGGAGCCGGTGTGGGTGTGCACGCGGGTCAGCCAGGGGCGGTCGGCGTACGCCTGGAGCACCCACTCCCGGGCGCCGGGGTCGCCGAGCGCCACGCCGAACTTCGAGGTGCTGGTCGCGGTGCTCATCGCGTCGATCGCCCCGGCGCCCAACTGCGGGTTGACGCGCAGCCCGAGCGGCGCGGTCGGCGTGCTGCCGCTGCCGATCAGGGCGTCCAGCCTGGTGAGTTCCTGCGGGTTGTCGGCGTTGAGGGCGATGCCCGCGGACAGCGCTTCGCGCAGTTCGTCCTCCGTCTTGATGGGGGAGTCCAGGACCGTGCGGGAGGCCGGGACCCCGGCCGCCCGGGCCAGGGCGAGCTCGCCGGGGCTGGCGACCTCGCAGCCGATGTCCTCCTCGTCCAGCAGCCGCAGGACCGGTACCAGGGAGGCCGCCTTCACCGCGAAGGTGTGCCGGACGGGGTGTTCCGGTGCAGCGACCTCCGCGAAGGCGCGGTGCAGGGAGCGTGCCGCGGCCCGCACGGTCGCCACGTCGAGGAGTCCGGCGACCGGCCGCCGCCCGTCGACGACGCCCTGCGCCACGGCGGCACGCACCGCGAGTCCGCGCCGTTCGGCCAGGCCGGCCGCGTCGTCACCCCCGTCGGCACCCGCGCCGGTGCCGGCGCCGTGGACGCGGCCACGGTGGTGCTCGGGGCCGGGGCCGGGGCCGTGCTCGCGACCGTCCTTGCGGTCGTGCTCGTCGCCGTGCTCGGGGTGCGGGCCGCGTGCGGGGCCGTCGGCGTGGTCGGCCGCGGACTCGGGCGCGGGGGTGCGGGCGGGTGCGGTCTCGTCGTGGGCCATGGCGTCAAGCCAAACACGGAGGCCCCCGGAACGCCGGAGCGGACCCTGTTGACTAGTTCTATTCACTCCGTACGGTGGTTGAATAGTTCGAGCCGGTGAGGTGTGAGGGAGGCAGGGACCATGGCAGGACCGCGACCCGTGCGGGCGCCGCGCGGCACCCGGCTGAACACGCTGGGGTGGCAGCAGGAGGGCGCGCTGCGGATGCTCCGGAACAACCTGGACCCGGAGGTGGCCGAGCACCCGGACAAGCTCGTCGTCTACGGCGGCACCGGGAAGGCCGCGCGGGACTGGCACTCCTTCGACGCCATGGTGCGCACCCTGGAGACCCTCAAGGACGACGAGACGATGCTCGTCCAGTCCGGTCGGCCGGTGGGCGTGATGACCACCCACGAGTGGGCGCCCCGCGTGCTGCTGGCCAACTCCAACCTGGTCGGCGACTGGGCGAACTGGGAGGAGTTCCGGCGCCTCGACAGCTCGGGCTGACCATGTACGGGCAGATGACCGCGGGTTCCTGGATCTACATCGGCACCCAGGGCATCCTCCAGGGCACCTACGAGACCTTCGCCGCGGTCGCCGCGAAGCGTTTCGGCGGCACCCTGGCCGGCACCGTCACCCTGACCGCGGGGCTCGGCGGCATGGGCGGCGCCCAGCCGCTCGCGGTCACCATGAACGACGGCGTCGCCCTCTGCGTGGACTGCGACCCGCGGGCCATCGAGCGGCGCATCGAGCACGGCTACCTCGACGTGCGCGCCGACTCGCCCGAGCACGCGATGGACCTCGTCACCGAGGCCCGCGACCGTCGCAGACCGCTCTCCGTCGGCCTGCTCGGCAACGCGGCAGAGGTGCTGCCGCGGCTGCTCGCCGCGGGTGCGCCGATCGACATCGTCACCGACCAGACCAGCGCCCACGACCCGCTCAGCTACCTGCCGCTCGGCGTCGGGTTCGCGGAGATGGCCGACTACGCAGCCAAGGAGCCCGCCGAGTTCGCCCGGCGCGCGCAGGAGTCGATGGCCCGGCACGTGGAGGCCACGGTCGGGTTCCTCGACGCGGGCGCTGTCCACCGACTGCAACCCCGGCTCGTCCTTCACCAGCTCGATGCCGTTCTGCCTGGCGGTGGCGGTGCGCGAGATGGGCATGACGCCCGACGAGGCGGTGTGGTCGGCCACCACCACCGGCGGTGCCGCCGCGCTGCGCCGCACCGACGTCGGCCGCCTCTGCCCCGGGGCGCGGGCGGACGCCGTACTGCTCGACGCACCGAGCCATGTGCACCTCGCCTACCGTCCCGGCGTGCCGCTGGTCACCGACGTCTGGCAGCGCGGCCGGCACACCCGCGTCCGCTGACCGGCCGCCCCGGCCCGTGCCGGGGCGGCGACAGGCCGGGGGCCGACTGCGACGAGCAACGGGACCGGAAACTTTCAGTACCGGTGAGCGGCCTGCACCCGGCAGCACGCCTCCGCCGGTCGGCCGGGCAACCGTCCGACCGGGACACCGCAGCCGTGCACCGCCGCACCCGTGGAGCCGCCCCATGGCGCAGCAGCAGCCCCCACCCCCGGCGGCGCGCCCGGGCCTCGACGGCCGGCGGCGCGCCCGATGACCGCGGCCCCCGGCGGGCCCGGCGGCCCCACGGGACCGGGCGAGCCTCCGGCGTACGAGGTGGCGCACGGCCCCGAGCTGCTCGAGCGGGCACTCGCGTACGCCCTGGGCGCGGCCGGGCCGACGAGTACGGCGGAGCTGCGGCTGCCCACGCCCCGCACGGGGCCGGGATCCGGGGACGCTGCTGCGGCGCCTCGGCGCCTCGCTGGACGCGCTCCGGGAGGGTGCGGAAGGGTCGGCCTCCGTCCGGGCCCGGACGGCGCGGCTTCCCGGAACGATCCCGCCGCCGCGTTCCGCGCCGGGGCGAGCGGACTGCTGGGTGCCTGGCAGCCGGCCCCGTCCCGCCGGAGACGGGTGGCCGTCGGGGGCACCCGCTGGGCACCGGCTGCTGGCTGCCGCCGGGGCTCTGGAGCTCGCCGTGCACGGCCGGGACCTGCGGCGGACCCGGCACGGTCCGGGTGCCCCCGGGCCGCCGGACGGGCTCGCCGCCGAGCTGTTGCGCCTGGCTCCGCTGCTCGTGCCGCCGGGAGCCGGGCGGCACGGCCTCTTCGCGCCCCGGTGCCGGGTGCGGTCCTCCGCTCCGGCCGCCCGGCGGCTCCTCGCCCTGCTGGGCCGCGACCCCGCTCCCCGCGCCCCGGAGCGGCCCCCCGTGTAGCTGCCGCCCGTCGCGCACCATCCGCTGTCCGCCCCACCGGCTGTCGTCCGGCGGGGCGGTCCGGGCGGACTGCTCCGTTCGGGTGAGCGTGCCCCCCCCCGGGGGGCCGTCACGGGTGCCGGACCTGCTCGACGCGCCGCTCGGCGGTGCTCTCGGCCGTGGGCGCGCGTGAGCCGTCCTGGCCGGGAGGCTCGCCACCCTCCGGGGTGCCGGTGCTCCGCCCGCCCGGGCCCGCTTCCCCCGCGTGCGTGGTGGCCCGTACGGGGGCGGAGGCCCGCGACTGCCGGCCGCCGGAGTCCACCGCCCGGACGGTGAAGACGTGCGCGGTGTCCGGCTCCAGCCCGCTGACCTCGGCCTCCAGCAGCTCGGGCCCCAGTAGGACGACGGGGGACTCGGTGCCCCGCCGGTAGACCTCGTAACCCGCCACCGGGCCGCCTCGCGGGGCCCGCCAGCGCAGTGTCACGGCGCTGGGTCCGGTGGCTTCGGCACGGAGCCCGGAGGGCGCCTCCGGCCGCCGCTCCCGCGGAACGGGCGAGCCGGCCCCGGAGGAGTGCCGCGCGGTCCGGTCCGGGTGGCGGTCGCCGGGGGCGTCCCGGTCGCCGGCGTCCGTGGCAGGGCCGCAGGCCGCCGCCGCGAGCAGCGTTCCGAGAGCCAGCAGCGCGGTGCCGGCGCGCCGGACGGCGCCGGCGGAGCGGGCGGAACCGCATGTCGGATGCCGAGGGGCCACCGGTCGTCTCCCTGCTAGAGATTCACGCCGTCGTGGCAATTGTCTGTACCGGCCGGCTCCCCGGTGCAACTCGACGCCGCCGCGTCCGGTGGGGGCGGGCGCGTGGTCGGGCCGGACCACGACAGGGCCGCACCGGTTCGCCGACCGGGGCGGCCCTGCTGTCCCGCGCGCCCGCGGGGCGGGCGGGCGGGCACACGTCCCGTGTGCGCGGCGTGCGTCACTCCTCGACCATCAGGCCCTTGCGGAGCTTGGTGAGGGTGCGCGACAGCAGCCGTGAGACGTGCATCTGGGAGATGTCCAGTTCCTCGCCGATCTCCGACTGGGTCATGTTCGCCACGAAACGCAGCGAGAGGATCTTCCGGTCCCGCGCGGGCAGCTCGGCGATCAGGGGCTTGAGGGACTCGACGTACTCGATGCCCTCCAGACCGTGGTCCTCGTAACCGATCCGGTCGGCCAGCGCGCCCTCGGTGTCGTCCTCCTCCGGCTGGGCGTCCAGCGAGCTGGCGGTGTAGGCGTTGCTCGCCGCCATGCCCTCGACGACCTCCTCGCGGGAGAGTCCGAGCCGCTCCGCCAGTTCGGCCACCGTCGGCGCGCGGTCGAGGCGCTGGGCCAGTTCGTCCCCGGCCTTCGCCAGGTCCAGCCGCAGCTCCTGGAGGCGGCGCGGCACGCGCACCGACCAGGAGGTGTCGCGGAAGAAGCGCTTTATCTCGCCGACGATCGTCGGCATCGCGAAGGTGGGGAACTCGACGCCGCGGTTCGTCTCGAAGCGGTCGATGGCCTTGATCAGGCCTATCGTCCCGACCTGGACGATGTCCTCCATCGGCTCGCTTCGGGAGCGGAACCGTGCGGCGGCGAACTTCACCAGCGCCAGGTTGAGTTCGACGAGGGTGTTGCGCACGTACGCGTGCTCGTGGGTGCCTTCCTCCAGCGACTCCAGGCGTTCGAAGAGGGTCTTCGACAGGGCCCGGGCGTCCAGCGGGGCCACCTCGTCGTAGGGCGGGATCCCGGCCAGCTCGCCGAGGAGCTCCTCCATGTCACCGGCCACCTCCGCGGCTTCGACGGCCTCCACCGCTGCGACCGCCTCGACGACGGTGGCGGGGTCCAGGACCGACACGACCCCCTCGGCCTCGGTGTGCGGGGTTGCCGACCGTGCGGTCTCTGCGATCTGATAGCCGGGCGCGGCCAGGTCCTCGCTGCCTCTTCGATCGGTACGCGACTCGTCGAGTTGGGGTGACATGGTCTCCTCCGGGGTTCTCGGCACAGGCTGCCGAAGCCGTAGATGCACTGCGGGGAGCGGCGCCTCCAAGGCCGACGCGTTCGGGATGTCCTCACTAGGCCTACCTGTTCTCCGGCAGGCATGGCAAGTGCAGTATGTCCGTAATGTCGCCGTGATTCGACTTGTTCGGGTACCCGTGGGGGCCGTCAAGGCGTAAGGTTTACTCGCTGAAAGCCGCGAGCAGAAGAGGTGTACATGGACCGCGGGATGCCCGGCAGCACAAGCCACCGGGGTCGACTGACGGTCGACGTGCAGCAGCACGGCGAGAGCGCCGTGGTCACCCCGGACGGTGAGCTCGATCACCACACTGCGGATGTGCTGCGTGTGCCACTGGAGGAGTGCCTCGACAGCGGCACCAGCCGTCTTGTCGTCGACTGCTCCCTGCTGGAGTTCTGCGACTCCACCGGACTCAACGTCCTGCTCGGCGCCCGGCTGAAGGCCGAGGCGGCCGGGGGAGCGGTGCACCTGACGGGGATGCAGCCGGTGGTGGCCAGGGTGTTCGAGATCACGGGCGCGGGCGCGGTCTTCACCGTGCACGACTCACTCGCGGAGGCTCTCGCGGAAACCTCCGACTCGTAATCCAAGCGTTACGCGAATCACACCGGCCGGATGGAATCAGTGGGTGTTCTCACCGCCCGCGAGGGCAGGAGTCCTCTGGAATCTGTCATGTGTCCGTTTTCGCCCGTGGTTCGGAAACGGCGGGGCATACGACTCGGTGAACCGGTGAGGTGAAGCACTGATGAGCACCACCCGGCCATCCCCGGCGGGCGATCGGAGCCCCGGTCAGGAACAGCAGGAGGCCGGCGCTCCGGACGGCCCCTCGGAGGTGGCCATGCGCCAGGTGCGGCGGCTGCGACTGGTCGGCGCCGGCGGCGCGGTCCAGCGTTCCCGCGACTTCACCCGCCAGGCGCTGCACGACTGGGGATGGCTGCCCGCCGCCTCCGCGGAGCACCGTGCCGCGGCGGAGGACGTCCTGCTGGTCGTCTCGGAGCTGGTCACCAACGCCTGTCTGCACGCGCGGGCCCCGGAGGAGCTGCGGATAGGGTGCGGCCCCAAGGTCCTGCGGGTCGAGGTCGTCGACCCGGGCAGCGGGCGCCCGGCGCCCCGTGATCCGCACCTGCCCGGCCGGCCGGGCGGGCACGGCATGTTCATCGTCCAGCGGCTCTGCCTCGACTGGGGGGTGGTGCGCAGCTCCGAGGGCACCGGCAAGACGGTCTGGGCCGAGCTGCCCGCCCCCGCCACGACCTGAGCGCACGGCCCGGGCGTCTCCCGACCCCGCTCCCGCCGTGGACGCACCGGTGCGGGAGCCTCGCGGACCCGGCGCCCGCGGGCGGCCGACGGTCTCGTGCATGGTCGACGCCCCACCGCCGCACGGTCGACGCCTCGGCCAGTCCACGCACGGTCGACGCCCCGGCGCCGACCGTGCACGGGTGCGTGAGCGGACGCCGCCCATCTGCCGGGTCAGCTTCCGGGCACCGGCGATGAAGGCCGGGCCCGCGAGAACCGCGACTACCGCCCACCTCGTGTAGTACAGCGAGTCGCCCAGCGGCTCGTCGAGCCGGGGCGCCCAGCCGTTGAGCGCGTGTCCGGTGGCCGTGGCCAGAAACCACAGGCCCGTGATCTGGCTGGCGAACTGCCGCGGGGCCAGCACCGCCCGGCGGGCGCCCCACAGCCGGTCGGCCACCCAGCCGCCGGGCATCGCCGCCATGTAGACGACGGCGTTGTACACGCCGTAGATCGCCACCGCGGTGCTCTCGTCGATGCCGAGACCGCCGTGGGAGACCGCGGTGTAGAGGTACAGCACGAGCAGGGCGCGCATCCCGTACCAGGAGAAGCGCTCCCACATCTCGGTCATGAAGAGGGTGGCCGTACCGCGGGGGTGACCGAAGAAGGTGCTGCCGCCAGTGGGGGCGGCGTTCCTCGTCGCGCTGGACGCCATGGGGGGCCCGGTCTCCCCTCGGTCCCGCACGGAAACTGCTTCCACCCGAGTCGTGCTGATACGCGGTATGGAAGGGAATGCGGCATGGATCACACGTAAAGCTCTATTTGACCCGGTAAATCGCAGGCAAAGAAGGGCCGCCACCCAGTGAGTGACAGGTGGTTGGCCAGAACCCGCCGCCGGACCCGGCACCGGTCCCCGCGACCTGCCCGGCGGTCTACCATCGCCCCATGACCCGAGTACTGCTGGCTGAGGACGATGCGTCCATCTCGGAGCCGCTCGCTCGCGCCCTGCGGCGCGAGGGGTACGAGGTGGAGGTGCGGGAGGACGGGCCCGGCGCTCTGGAGGCCGGCCTGAGCCAGGAGATCGACCTGGTGGTGCTCGATCTGGGACTGCCCGGTGTGGACGGGCTGGAGGTCTGCCGCCGGCTGCGCAACGAGGGCCTC
The DNA here is from genome assembly GCF_000424845.1 of Streptomyces sp. TAA040. Taxonomy (NCBI): domain Bacteria; kingdom Bacillati; phylum Actinomycetota; class Actinomycetes; order Kitasatosporales; family Streptomycetaceae; genus Streptomyces; species Streptomyces sp. TAA040. Next base: position 168,414 of record NZ_AUKR01000009.1, read on the forward strand.
GCCTTCCCCGTCCTGGTGCTCACCGCCCGCGCCGACGAGGTGGACACGGTCGTCGGCCTCGACGCGGGCGCCGACGACTACGTCACCAAGCCGTTCCGGCTCGCCGAGCTGCTCGCCCGGGTCCGGGCCCTGTTGCGCCGCGGCAGCACCGAACCCGCCCAGCCGGCCGCCACTCACGGCGTCCGCATCGACACCGAGTCACACCGCGCGTGGATGGGTGAGGAGGAGCTCCAGCTCACCGCCAAGGAGTTCGACCTGCTGCGCGTCCTGGTCCGGGACGCCGGGCGGGTCGTCACCCGGGACCAGCTGATGCGCGAGGTCTGGGACACCACCTGGTGGTCCTCGACCAAGACGCTCGACATGCACATCTCCTGGCTGCGCAAGAAGCTCGGGGACGACGCGGCCAACCCCCGCTACATCGCCACCGTCCGCGGCGTGGGCTTCCGCTTCGAGAAGAACTAGCCGCGTCCCTCGATGCGCCGCCGCCTGATCAACTCCACCCTCGCCGTGGTGGTCGTGGTCATCGCCGTCTTCGGGATCTCGCTGATCATCGTGGAGACCCAGGCCATCGAGAAGAGCGCCCACGAGAGCACCCGCTCCGAGGCGGCCCGGATCGTCGCGGTGGTGGAGGCCAGGATCGCGGCGGGCGAGTCCGTCTCCGAGGAGACGATGCGCAGCGCCGTCCCCCAGGACCGCTACGTCTCCATCGAACTGCCCGGGCAGCCCGTCTTCGCGATGGGCGACCGTCCCAGGGAGGGCGCGATCGAGGGACGCGAGGTCGGGACGCACGGCGAGACGGTCGTCGTCCAACAGCCCCGCAGCGTGGTCAGCGACGAGATCGGCCGCATCCTGGTGATCATCATGGCGGTCGCCCTGCTCACCGTCCTCGCGGCGGTGCTGCTCGCTGTGCACCAGGCCCGGCGGGTGGCGGCACCGCTCACCGACCTCGCCGAGACCGCCGAGCGGCTCGGTTCGGGCGACCCCCGGCCCCGGCACCGCCGCTACGGCGTGCCCGAGCTGGACCGGGTCGCCGACGTGCTCGACTCCAGCGCCGAGCGGATCGCCCGGATGCTGACCGCCGAGCGGCGGCTCGCGGCGGACGCCTCGCACCAGCTCCGCACCCCGCTCACCGCACTGTCCATGCGGCTGGAGGAGATCGTCGAGACGGCCGACACCGAGCCGGACACGGTCAAGGAGGAGGCCGCGATCGCGCTCGCGCAGGTGGAGCGGCTCACCGAGGTGGTGGGCCGGCTGCTCACGAACTCCCGGGACGCCCGTTCCGGCTCCGCCGTGGCCTTCGACCTCGACGAGGTGGTGGTCCAGCAGGTGGAGGAGTGGCGCCCGGCGTACCGAGGCTCGGGACGGGTGATCGTGCATTCAGGGAAGTCCTGCCTGCGGGCCGTCGGCACCCCCGGCGCGGTCGCCACCGTCCTGGCCACGCTGGTCGAGAACGCGCTGATGCACGGCGACGGCACGGTCGCGATCCGCACTCGGGTGACCGGCAACCAGGTGGTGGTCGAGGTGACGGACGAGGGCCCGGGGGTGGCCCCCGAACTGGGCTCGCGGGTCTTCGAGCGCACCGTGAGCGGCCACAACTCCACCGGGCTCGGCCTCGCGGTGGCCCGGGACCTGGCCGAGGCGGACGGCGGCCGGCTGGAGCTACTTCAGCAGCATCCGCCGGTTTTCGCCCTCTTCCTCAGTCGGGAGGCCGAGGAGAGCGCCGGATGAGCCGTGCGGCCGGAAGACCCAGGTCCGGTAGGACCAGAACCGGAAGACCGTCGCCAGCCCCAGGCCGACCACGTTCTTCGCGAGGTTGTCGGCCAGCGGGGAGGTCAGCCCGAGCCCGTAGTGGGAGAGCGCCAGCACGCCGTTCTCGATCACCATGCCGACGCTGCTGAAGACCAGGAACAGCGAGGCCTCCCGGCGCACCCGGCGCTTGTCGGTGTCCTGGTAGGTCCAGTAGCGGTGGCCGAGGTAGTTCGTGCAGATCGCCACCGCGGTGGCGAGCACGCCGGAGCGCACCGAGGCGAGGCCGAAGCCGTGGAGGCACAGGTTGAAGACCGCCACGTTCACCACGACGCCGAACGCGCCCACGGTTCCGAACTTCGCCATCTCGCGCCAGGCGCGCCGGACGCGGCCCCGCAACGACCGCTTCGCCACCTCAGTGATGTCCATCGCCTCGTTCGCTCGGGTGCCCCCTCCTCATGCTAAGTGCTGCCGCCCACGGGCCGCGGGACAGTGCCGAGCAGCTCTCCTCCGGCCGGGTGCGGGCCGGTGCGGGCCGCCCGGGGAGCGGCGCCGGGCCGGGGAGCGGCGGGGGACGGCTCCCGACCACCGCTGCGCGCCCCGTACCCTGGGAGCGTGACGTTCCCGGTAGTCGGCATGGTCGGCGGCGGTCAGCTCGCCCGCATGACCCACGAGGCGGGTATCCCCCTCGGCCTCAGATTCAAGCTGCTCAGCGACACCCCGGAGGATTCCGCGGCCCAGGTCGCCGGTGAGGTCGTCCTCGGCGACTACCGCGACCTGGACACGCTGCGTGACTTCGCCCGCGGGTGCGACGTGCTCACCTTCGACCACGAGCACGTCCCCGGCGCGCACCTGCGGGCGCTCGTCGCGGACGGCGTCCCCGTCCGCCCCGGCCCGGAGGCGCTCCGGCACGCCCAGGACAAGGGCGTCATGCGCGCCCGGCTGTCCGCGCTCGGGGTGCCCTGCCCGCGCCACCGGATCGTCGCGGACCCGGCCGACGTCGCGGCGTTCGCCTCGGAGGGTGCTGCGGCGAACGCCGCGGAGGGCGCCGGTGGCGTTCCTGTCGGGGCCGCGGCCGGGTTCCCGGTGGTGCTGAAGACGGTCCGCGGCGGCTACGACGGCAAGGGCGTGTGGGTGGTCGACTCGGTGGCCGCCGCCGCCGAACCGTTCCGGGCCGGCGTACCGGTGCTCGCCGAGGAGAAGGTCGACTTCGTCCGCGAGCTGGCCGCCAACGTCGTCCGCTCTCCGCACGGCCAGGCCGTCGCCTACCCGGTGGTGGAGTCGGTCCAGGTCGACGGCGTCTGTGACACGGTGATCGCCCCCGCGCCCGGACTCGACCCGGAGCGCGCCGCCGCCGCCCAGCAACTGGCGCTGCGGATCGCCGAAGAACTCGACGTCGTCGGCCACCTCGCCGTCGAGTTGTTCGAGACCCGCGAGGGACGGGTGCTGGTCAACGAACTCGCGATGCGCCCGCACAACTCCGGGCACTGGACCCAGGACGGCGCCGTCACCTCGCAGTTCGCCAATCACCTGCGCGCCGTGCTCGACCTGCCGCTCGGCGACCCGCGCCCTCGCGCCCGCTGGACGGTCATGGCCAACGTGCTCGGCGGCGACTACCCCAACATGTACGCCGCGTACCTGCACTGCATGGCCCGCGACCCGGCACTGAAGATCCACATGTACGGCAAGGACGTGAAGCCCGGCCGCAAGGTGGGCCACGTCAACACGTGCGGCGACGACCTGGACGAGGTGCGCGAGCGCGCCCGGCACGCCGCCGACTACCTGCGAGGGACGATCACCGTATGACCGCTGCCGACTCCGCGCCCCTGGTGGGCATCGTGATGGGCTCCGACTCCGACTGGCCCGTGATGGAGGCGGCTGCCCAGGCGCTGGACGAGTTCGAGATCCCCTACGAGGTGGACGTGGTCTCCGCCCACCGGATGCCGCGGGAGATGCTCGCCTACGGTGAGGAGGCCACCGGACGCGGCCTCCGGTCGATCGTCGCCGGCGCGGGCGGCGCGGCCCACCTGCCGGGGATGCTCGCCTCCGTGACGCCGCTGCCGGTGATCGGCGTGCCCGTGCCGCTCAAGCACCTCGACGGCATGGACTCGCTGCTGTCCATCGTGCAGATGCCGGCCGGTGTCCCGGTGGCCACCGTCTCGGTGGGCGGCGCCCGCAACGCGGGCCTGCTGGCCGCCCGGATGCTCGCCGCCCACGACGAGGCGCTCGGCGAGCGGATGCGGCTGTTCCAGGAAGAGCTCAAGGACCAGGCGGGCGAGAAGGGCAAGCGGCTGCGGAACAAGGTGACCGGCGGGGCCGGGTTCGGGTTCGGGGGCTGACGGGCATGGCCGACCGACTCGACGAGGCCCGCCGGCTGCTCGCCGCCCACCCGGTGGTGGACGGCCACAACGACCTGCCCTGGGCGCTGCGGGAGCAGGTCCGCTACGACCTGGACCGGCGCGACATCGCCACCGACCAGTCCGCCCACCTGCACACCGACCTCCCCCGGCTGCGGGCCGGTGGTGTCGGTGCGCAGTTCTGGTCGGTGTACGTGCGCACCGACCTCACCGGGGACGCGGCCGTCAGCGCCTGCCTGGAGCAGATCGACGTGGTGCGCGAACTGGCCGCCCGCTACCCGCAGGACCTCGAACTCGCCTTCACCGCCGATGACATGACCGGCGCCCGGGAGCGCGGCCGGATCGCCTCGCTGATGGGGGCCGAGGGCGGCCACTCCATCAACAACTCCCTGGCCACCCTGCGCGCGCTGCACCGGCTGGGCGTCCGCTACATGACGCTCACCCACAACGACACCATCGACTGGGCCGACTCCGCGACCGACGAGCCGCGGCACGGCGGACTCAGCCCGTTCGGCGTCGAGGTCGTCCGGGAGATGAACCGGGTCGGCATGCTCGTGGACCTCTCGCACGTCGCCGCGACGACCATGCGCGACGCCCTGCGGGCGACCGAGGCGCCGGTGGTGTTCTCGCACTCTTCCTCCCGCGCGGTCTGCGACCATCCGCGCAACATCCCGGACGACGTCCTGGCGGAGCTGCCCGCCAACGGCGGGATCGCGATGGCCACCTTCGTCCCGAAGTTCATCCTGCCCGCGGCCGTGGAGTGGACCCGGCGGGCGGACGAGAACATGCGCGCCCACGGACTGCACCACCTCGACACCACCGAGGCCGCGAGGAAGGTCCACGCCGCCTTCGAGGCGGAGCACCCCCGCCCGGTCGCCACCGCCGCCACCGTCGCCGACCACCTGGACCACATGCGGGAGGTCGCCGGCATCGACCACCTGGGCATCGGCGGCGATTTCGACGGCACCGCGTTCCTGCCCGCCGACCTGGACAGCGTGGCGGGGTACCCGCACCTGATCGCCGAACTGCTCGACCGGCGCTGGTCCGAGGCCGACCTGGCGAAGCTGACCTGGCACAACGCCGTCCGCGTCCTCCGGGACGCCGAGTCGGTCGCCGCCGGGCTCCGGCCGCTGCGCGCCCCCTCGCACGCCACTCTCGACAGCACCGCTTCCGCCTAGCTCTCCCGGCGGCGGACGCCGACCCGCGGGCTCCGGCCGCCGCCGCGCAAGTCGGCGGTTCCGGCGTACATCCTTCGGGCCGCTTCGGGTGTCCTACTCTCCAGCGGCGCTCCGCCGGACCGCGCCACCGGGCAGTGGGGGACACCACGTGCACATCGCCATCAACGACGTTCTGCGTATTCCTCTGGTCGTGGTCACCGCGGGGGCGGTGGTCGCGGTCGGGGCCGTCACCGGCCCCGCGCACGCCGCCGCACTGCCCAAGCCGAAGATCGCGGCCAAGGGCGGTTTCACGATGGACAGCGGCACCGGGCGGACCCTGTTCACCAAGGCCGCGGACACCCGCCGTTCCACCGGTTCCACCACCAAGATCATGACGGCTCGGGTGGTGCTGGGGCGGAAGAACCTCGACCTGAAAGCCAAGGTCACCGTCCAGAAGGCCTACAGCGACTACATCGTCGCGAAGACGGCGTCCTCGGCTCGGCTGATCGTCGGCGACAAGGTGACGGTGCGCCAACTGCTGTACGGACTGATGCTTCCCTCCGGTTGCGACGCGGCGTACGCGCTGGCCGACACATTCGGCAGCGGCTCGACCCGGGCCGCCCGGGTGAAGTCCTTCATCGGCAAGATGAACAGCACGGCCAAGAGCCTCGGGCTGAAGAACACCCGCTTCGACTCGTTCGACGGCATCGGCAACGGCTCCAACTACTCGACGCCGCGCGACCTCACCAGGCTTGCTGCCGACGCCATGAAGTACTCCACCTTCCGCACCGTCGTGAAGACGAAGTCGACCAAGCAGAAAGTCACCACGAAGAGCGGCGGCTACCGGTACATGGCGTGGAAGAACACCAACACACTGCTCGGCGGCTACTCCGGCGCGACCGGCGTCAAGACCGGCTCCGGACCGACCTCCAAGTACTGCCTGGTGTTCGCCGCGACCCGCAAAGGCCGCACGGTCGTCGGCACCGTGCTCGCCTCCACGTCGGCGGGCAACCGGACGGCGGACGCGAAGAAGCTCCTGGACCACGGCTTCAGGAAGTGACCCACCGTACGCGGGCGGGCTGTTCGCCCGGCCCGCTTACGGTGCGGCGTGCTCACGCCGTCCCGCTCACCCGTGGTCGTGGTGCGCGGGGTCGGCGGCCGGGTCGGCGTCACCGTCCCCGCTGCCGCCGTGCGAGTGGTGGGGTTCGTAGCCGGGAACGGTGCCGTCCTCGCGGGCCACCAGCAAGAGACCGGCCATGCCCATGTCGGAGTGGCTCTGCACATGGCAGTGGACATCCAGGCCCGGCGCCCACCCCCTCCCCGGCGACGATCTGGAAGCCGAACGAGTCGGCCGGGCCGGTGATCTTGTTGTCCACGACGTGGCCGTTGCTCGTCGTCGGAGTCCTGGCGCACTGCCTGGACTCGCGACTGGCGGCGGCCGAGGTCTCCGGCATCCGTCCCGTCCGGCTCCTCGACGCCGGGATGGTCTGCGGCACCCTGTGCGAGGTCCTGCCTGTCACGCTGACGGCGGGCGCCGTACTGGACTCCGGGACCATCGAGCAGGCCGGACGGAACACTCTCTTCCTCAGTGGGCTGATGCTGTGCGGCCGGGCCTTCGTGGGACGCTCCGCCGTCGTCCTGCCGACGGCCTGGGTCTTCCTCGTCATCTTCCTGGGTCGCCGCACCGGCACCGACTACCACCCGTGGGCCGTCACCGGCGAGCCCGCGGCGGCGCCGCACGCCCTGCTCGCCGCTCTCCTCGTCTTCGCCGCCGGTCTGCTGCTCCAAGCCCGCACAGCAAGGAACGACCCGTGACCATCGAACTGACCTCCTGCACCTACCGTTACAAGCGCAAGCACCTGCCCGTCCTCGACGACTTCTCCTACGCGCTGCCCGAAGGGCTGACGATCCTCCTCGGCCCCAACGGGGCGGGGAAGTCGACACTGCTGAAGATCGCCGCCTCCGTCCTCGAACCCCGGTCGGGGACAGTCCGGTTCGGGAGCCTCCCGCCCTCCTCGTCGGAGTACCGCAGGCAGATCGCCTGGATGCCGCAGCACATCACCGCCATGCCCTCCCTCACGGTGCGCGAGTACGTGGCGTACGTCGGCTGGCTCAAGGGGATGCCGCGCAGGGACGCCTGGGAGCGGTCCGCACGTGCGCTGGAGCGGCTGGAGCTGACGGACAAGGCGAACGTCCGCACCCACCGGGTCTCCGGCGCCAGTTGCGCCGGGTCGGGGTGGCCGCCGCGCTCGTCCACGACGCGGAGGTGCTGCTGCTGGACGAACCGACTGCCGGGATGGATCCCCGACAGCGACGCCTTTTCCGGGACATCCTCACCGGCCTCAGGGACGAGGTGCGCATCCTGCTCGCCACGCACGACGTCGCCGACCTGGCCGAGGAGGCGGACCACGTGAGCGTCCTGGACGCCGGCCGCCTCCTGTACTCGGGCGACACCGCGGGCTTCCTCGCCCACGCCCCCGCGGGGACTGCCCCGGGCCGGACTGCCGAAGGCGCCCACGCCGCCCTCCTGGAGACCGCGGGCTGACAGGCCGGAAGGGGGTTGCTCTCGGAGGAAGGGGCGTGGTGCCCCGTGGAGGCGCCCCTTGACGACGCGACCACCCTGAGTGAATATAGTGTCACGCAGTGCAGTTCATCGCGTTCGTCGGGAGCGGCCATCAACGCTGCCCCGCACCCACCACAGGAAGGTGAGTGAGCTCGGCATGAGCAAGAAGGGCGGAGGCCACTCGGGCAAGCCCGACACCTCCAGCAGCGACGGCCACCGGGAGAAGCCACCGGCGCAGACGAAGCCGTACGAGCCGCCCCCGGAGAAGTGAGAACGGATGACCACCCAGCAGCACCTCCTTCGCACCCTGCTGGCGAAGGGCGCGCTGCCGGCCGAGTGGCGGGACACCGTGGCGGCGGTGGACCGCGCCCTGTTCATCCCCGGGCTGACCGAGCACGCCGACCTCGCCCAGGATCCGGAAGCGTGGAGGCGGAGCGTCTACGCGGACAGCCCGGTGGTGACCCAGGTCAACGACGGCCAGCCCGTCGCCGGCAACGCGTTCCGGCTCCGCACGTCCTCCTCGTCGATGCCCTCGATCATGCTCGACATGCTCGGTTTGCTCGACGTCCGGGAAGGGCACCGCGTTCTGGAGGTCGGGACCGGGACGGGGTACAACGCGGCGTGGCTCTCCCACCGGCTGGGCGAGACCCGTGTGGCCAGCGTGGAAGTGGACGCAGCGGTGCTGGCGGCCGCGAACGGGAGCCTGGCCCGAGCGGGTTACCACCCCACGACGATCCTCGGCAACGGACGCGACGGACACGCGCCTGGTGCACCGTACGACCGGATCATCTGCACCTGCACCATGCGGGACATCCCGCAGGCGTGGTTGGCGCAGTGCCCGAACGGTCGGATCGTGACGCCCTGGGGGAGCAGCTTCCACAGCGGGTCGTTCGTGACCCTCGACGTGGCGGACGGGGAGGCGCGGGGCGGATTCTCCGGTTCTCCGGCCTTCATGTGGGACCGCACGCACCGCGGTGGGGCCGGACGCATCTCGGACCTTTACCACGGGGAGCAGGGGCGGAAGGGGGCCACGGACATCGCACCCCAGAACGTCATCCAGGACGATCCGGCGTTCTTCACCGGCCTGACCCTCACCGACGTGTGGTTCCGGTGGTGCGAGGCGGATGACGACAGCGGAGAGGCCACCCTGTGGTTGTTCGCCGACGAGGGGACGTCCTGGGCGACGGTGGAGTACGTCCCGGACGCGGACAGCTACGAGGTGGAGCAGTACGGGCCGCGCTCGCTGTGGGACGAGGTGCGTTCCGCGTTCCTGCGGTGGCACGCGTCGGGGAGGCCGGAACGGTCCCGCTGCGAACTCTCGGTCGACAGCACGGGGCAGCGGGTGCGAGTGCTCGGCACCCGAGGCCCCACTGAGCGCCCGGCGTCCGGATCGAGCCGCAACACCCCCGGCCCGAGCGGTGGCCCGTGCCTGCCTGTGCCGAGTCCCGGTGTCGGATCCCGCGGATAGCGTCTCTGGTGGTGGCGCGCTTCCGGACCGGACGGCGCCCCGCCGCCGAACACGCCCACGGAGAGATCCCCATGAAGACCCTGCCGGACACGAATCCGCCGGCAACGGCGTCTTCCGGTGCTTCTGACCCGGGTGGCAGCCGTTGCAGGCGCGCCACCGTCCCCGCGTGCGCAGAGAACGCCCCTGCCGGGTGCGGCAGGGGCGTTCTGCGTGCTCACGGCAGGTTGCGTGCCATGACGATGCGCTGGACCTGGTTGGTGCCCTCGTAGATCTGCGTGATCTTCGCGTCCCGCATCATCCGCTCGACCGGGTAGTCGCGGGTGTAGCCGTAGCCGCCGAGGAGCTGGACGGCGTCGGTGGTGATCTCCATCGCCGCGTCCGAGGCGTAGCACTTGGCCGCCGCGCCGAAGAAGGTCAGGTCCTCCTTGCCGCCGCCGAGCGTGATCCGCTCGGACTTCGCGGCGGCGGAGTAGGTGAGCTGACGGGCGGCCTCCAGCTTCATCGCCATGTCGGCGAGCATGAACTGGACGCCCTGGAAGTCGCCGATCGGCTTCCCGAACTGCTTGCGCTCTGTCACGTAGCCCTTGGCGTAGTCGAGCGCCCCCTGGGCGATGCCGAGGGCCTGGGCCGCGATGGTGATCCGGGTGTGGTCCAGGGTCAGCATGGCGGTGGCGAAGCCGCTGCCCTCTGCACCGATCATGCGGTCGGCCGGGATGCGGACGTTGTCAAGGTAGACCTCGCGGGTGGGGGACCCCTTGATGCCGAGCTTCTTCTCCGGGGCGCCGAAGGAGACGCCCTCGTCGCCCTTCTCCACCACGAAGGCGCTGATGCCCTTCGTGCGGGCGTCCGGGTCGGTGACGGCCATCACCGTGTAGTACTCCGAGACGCCGGCGTTGGTGATCCAGCGCTTGACGCCGTTGAGGACCCAGGAGTCGCCGTCGCGCACCGCGCGGGTCTTCATGCCGCCCGCGTCGGAACCGGCGTCCGGCTCGCTGAGGCAGTAGGAGAACATCCCCTGGCCCTTGGCCAGCGGGCCCAGGTAGCGCTTCTTCAGCTCCTCGTTCCCGGACAGGATCACCGGCAGCGAGCCCAGCTTGTTGACGGCCGGGATCAGGGAGGAGGACGCGCAGACCCGGGCGACCTCCTCGATGAGGATGCAGGTGGCCAGGGCGTCCGCGCCTGCGCCGCCGTAGGCCTCGGGCACGTGCACGGCGTGCAGGTCGTTGGCGGTCAGCGCGTCCAGGGCCTCCTGGGGGAAGCGTGCCTCCTCGTCCACCTCCGCGGCGTGCGGCGCGATCTTCGCCTCGGCGAGCGCACGCACCGACTCCCGGAGCATGTCGTGCTCCTCGGACGGCCGGTACAGGTCGAATTCTGCGGCTCCCGCCACGGTGGCTCACTCCCCTGAAGTGGTTCCGTTGCTGACTTCCCTGCTAACTACCGTTAAGTAACCCAATTCTAGGGGTTGCCGGCCGCGCAGGATACGTGAGCTTGCCGACAGCCGCCGGATTCCTTCGCCGACCGGCCCGGATATGCTGCGCGGGCAGCAGCCCGACACCCCCAGGAGTGCTCTCGATGGCCCCCAAGATCACCGTGATCGGCACCGGATACCTCGGCGCCACCCACGCCGCGGCGATGGCCGAGCTGGGGTTCGAGGTGCTCGGCCTGGACGTCGTCCCGGAGAAAGTCGAGGTGCTCTCCCACGGCCGGGTCCCGATGTACGAGCCGGGGCTGGAGGAGCTGCTCGGGCGGCACGTCGCCGGTCTGCCCGGTGCCTCCGGCCGGCTGCGCTTCACCACCTCCTACGCCGAGGTCGCCGCCTTCGGCGACGTGCACTTCGTCTGCGTGAACACCCCGCAGCGGCACGGCGAGTACGCCTGCGACATGAGCTACGTCGAGTCCGCCGTCGACTCACTGGCCCCGCTGCTGGAGCGTCCGGCGCTGGTCGTCGGCAAATCCACCGTCCCCGTCGGCAGCGCCGACCGGCTGGCCGCCCGGATCGCCGAGCTGGCCCCGGTCGGCGCGGACGCGGAGCTGGCCTGGAACCCGGAGTTCCTGCGCGAGGGCTTCGCCGTCAAGGACACCCTGCACCCGGACCGGATCGTCGCCGGGGTGCGCTCGGACCACGCCGAGAAGCTGCTCCGCGAGGTCTACGCGACGCCGCTCGCCGAGGGCTCCCCGTTCGTCGTCACCGACTTCCCGACCGCCGAACTGGTCAAGACCGCCGCCAATTCCTTCCTGGCCACCAAGATCTCGTTCATCAACGCGATGGCCGAGGTCTGCGAGGCCGCCGACGGGGACGTGGTGAAGCTGGCCGAGGCGATCGGGCACGACGACCGGATCGGCCGCAAGTTCCTGCGCGCCGGGATCGGCTTCGGCGGCGGCTGCCTACCGAAGGACATCCGCGCGTTCATGGCCCGGGCCGGTGAACTCGGCGCGGACCAGGCGCTCACCTTCCTCCGCGAGGTCGACTCCATCAACATGCGCCGCCGCGCGCACATGGTCGAGCTGACCCGGAACGCCGTCGGAGGCGGACTGCTGGGCAAGCGCGTCGCCGTCCTCGGTGCCACCTTCAAGCCCGACTCGGATGACGTACGGGACTCGCCCGCGCTGAACGTCGCCGGGCAACTCCACCTCCAGGGCGCCCAGGTCACCGTGTACGACCCCAAGGGCATGGACAACGCCCGCGCACTCTTCCCCACCCTCGGCTACGCCGACTCGGTGGCGGAGGCGCTGCGCGGGGCCGACGTCGTGCTCCATCTGACCGAGTGGGCCGAGTTCCGTGAGCTGGACGCCGAGGTGCTGGGCGAGGTGGTCGCCGAGCGTCACCTCCTGGACGGCCGCAACGTCCTGGACCCGGAGTTGTGGCGCAAGGCCGGCTGGAGGTTCCGCGCCCTGGGCCGCCCCACCGCCTGAGCCTGGGACCGGAGGCGTCGAGGCCGAGGCCGGGGCCAGCGCAAGCCGACGGGACGGCACGACGGCCTCGGCCAGCGTGACGGTTGTCGCACCATCGCCCCCGAACGCCTCGACGACGTACCGCCCGCGGCTCACCGGCCGCACGGGCCCTCCTCCGGGCCCAGTAGGTGGCGCAACCGCTCAGCCGCCGTGTCCACGGCGGCCGGCTCGCCCGCGCGTACCCGCTCACCGGCGGCGAGCGCCGAGTCCAGCGCGGCGAAGAACCGCGCGCGGCGCGCCGGGTCCTTCTCGATCGCCTGCAACTCGGCGAAGGGCGAGGGCCGCGAGGCCGGTGGGGGAGCCTGTCGGGAGGCAGGCCGGGAGGTGGGTCGGGAAGCACGACGGTCGAGGGCAGCCCCGGACGCGCCGGGCGGGCGGACCAGCCACAGAACCGCCGCGACGCCGGTCGCGGCACTGACCAGCGCTCCCGCTCCGGCACCAAGCCCGAACGCGAGGACGAGCGCCGCGTCCCGCCGACTCACGAGGTCCTCCGGATCGCACGGCGCATCGTGTTCGGCTCGTTGACCCGCTCACGCAGACGCCGCAACGCAGCGGAATCCTCGTCGTCCCCGGCGCCCTCCGGCGAGCGGCGGCACCAAGGGCACGCGCAGGGCGGGTAGCGCAGCGGGTTGAACCCGGGGAACCCCGGCTCCGACTCGTTCGCACCGGCCCCCGCACGTGCCCGTGCACCCGAGCGCCTGTTGATGGCGCCGGAGCAGCACCCGGCAGTCGGCGGCCTTGCTGTAGTCAGGCTCGGAGTTGGCGACGGCTTCGGCCAACTCCAGTTCCCAGCACCGCCGGCACGCGGCCGGTGCGTCGGGCTCCGGAACCGTCGTCCGCCCCTGCCCTGCGGAGGGATCGCTCTTCTCGGCCACGGATACTGCCTCTCTGTAGTCATTCCACTACGCAGGCGGCTCGGCGTGGCTTACGGTCGAGAGGTTCGTGGCGGGCGTCAAGGCGGGGGAGTTCGGGGCCGCTTGACGGGGCGGCCCAGGCCAACCCGGGCCGGGCTAACCTGCGCAGGACCGCACCGTCTTCGGAAGGACCCCTGCCATGGCCCGGATCACGATGGGTCTCACCGTGCTGGACTGCCCCGACCCCCATGCGCTCGCCGCCTTCTATGCCGCCGTGCTGGACTGGCCGGTGACGCCGCCGCCCGAGACGCTCGAAGCGGGCCCGGACTCGCCGGACTGGGTGGAACTGAGCGGTCCGCACGGCCGTACGCTCGCCTTTCAGCGCTGCGAGGGCCACCGGCCGCCGGACTGGCCGTCCACCGAGGTCCCGCAGCAGTTGCACCTGGACCTCAATGTCGCTCCCGAGGAGATGGACGAGGCCGAGCGGCAGGTGCTGGGGCTCGGTGCCCGGCTGCTGGAGGGCGACGACGGCGGAAAGCGCGACTTCCGGGTCTACGCGGACCCTGCCGGGCACCCGTTCTGCCTCTGTACCTGCCCCTGAGGGCGTACACCTTCGCCCTGGCCCTCCGCCGGTCCTGTTGTTCCGAGGCAAAGGGCGGAGTTTCCCGGCGAACAAGGGGGAAATCGCCATGAAAGCGCCGCGTGTGATCCTCGTACTTCTCATGCTGGCCGCCGCATGCGTCATTCTGGCTCAACTCCTGGAAGGTCTGGCCCCCTTCCTCTGGTTGGGCTCTCTGGTGTGTCTGGTTGCCGCACTTTCACTAGGCTTCCCAGGTGACTGGTCACGACGGCGTGTGACCTGTGACGATGCGGTGCGGAGTGATCTCCACGATCCGCTGGATTGATCTTGCCACTCCCGCTCTGCCGCCGCAGCCCTCGTACGAGGAGCTGGCCGGGCTGGTCGTGGAGCTCAGGCTGCTGGTGACCGCGCAGGCGGCGGCGATCGAGCGGCTTGAGGCGCGGATCGTCGAGCAGGACGCCGAGATCGCGGAGTTGAAGCGACGACTTGCCGCCGACTCGCACAACTCCTCGCGGTAGTGGCCCTCAGACAGGCGCAGGGAAAGCCACTGGTGAACGGGGCGGCCCCAGGGTCTGACGGGGATGGGTCGCACGATCGGGGTCGGGCGCAGTCCGGCGCTCACGGTGCGCATGTCCTCGCTCTCGCGCACCGGCGCAGCGCCGGTGCGCGAGAGGCGCTGTTCGGGGCGTGACGTCACCCGTTCAGGTCGAGTGCCGGTTTTCCCTTTGTATCCTGCACGCCCTGTTTGCAGGGGGAGAAAGCTTTTTCCGCGAACTGGGACACTCTGGGGCGGTATGGCCCAAAAGTGAATGACGCTTCTATTCTTCCGTCGGGCCCGTGGAACCGAATGCGCGGGCAACCGAAAGACGGAGAAGAGCATGTCGCACATCAGAAGTGCCGCCTCGCGCCTGTGGAGCGCCGCGGCTGTCCTGGCAGTCGTCGTGGGGACGGCCTCGCTGACCGCGCAGCCGGTGGTCGCCGACCCGAACCAGTGCCCGTCCGGATCGTTCTGTGTCTGGGAGCAGTCCAGCTACCGGGGCGACTTCCGGCACTACACCGGGTCGAACCCCAACGTCGGCAACTACATGAACGACCGTATGACCTCGTACTGGAACCGCACCGGTAAGACGGTCGCCGTCTACGAGCACGGCAACTACGTCGGATGCATGTTCTCGATCCGTCCGGGCAGGTCCGACGCGGCGGTGCCCTCGCACTTCAACGACAAGATGACCTCCCTCCGCGTCGGCCGGGGCTGCTGAAACTCCCGGGAAAAGCGGTGATCACCCGCCCCCTACGGCGGTTCAGCCGTAGGGGCGCCCATGAGGCCTCTGAGAACTCCTCATGACATGACCTTCAAGGTGGTGGGGTCACTCCGAGGCCGACTGCCCACCGGGATCGCCGGAAAGCATGTGCCGTAGGAACTCGGCTTCGGCTCGGGTCTGTGCGCGCAACGCTGGGTCGTGGAGCGAGCATTCGCCCGCCTGCACTGGTTCCGCCGCCTGCGGATCCGCTGGGAGATCCGCGACGACCTCCACGAAGCCTTCCTCGCCCTCGGATGCACACTGATCTGCTGGCGGCGCCTGAACTCCCGAGAGGAGTCCAAGACAGGCACGGTCAACGTCGACGGGCCGGTGGCCGGCCTCAGGCCGGCTTGCGCCACACGGAGACGTGCTTCGCGGAGTCCTGGGTGAACGGAGACCCGTCCCATCCCGCGACACGACGTTCCAGCTCGAGCCCGGCGATCCGCGCCGTCAGGTCGAGCTCCGCCGGCCAGGCGTACCGGTGCCGGGAGTTCTCGCGGCGGTAGAGGTCGCCGTCGTCGCGGGTGAAGTGGTGCGAGACGAGCATCTGCTCGACCAGGTCGAAGGTGTCGAAGCCGAGATGCCGCTGGGACACGTCGAACGGCACCGCGACCTGGCCGGGCGGCAGGAGCCGCAACGGCGGCACACCCAACTCGATGACGAACCGGCCGCCGGGCTCCAGATGCCGTGCGGCGTTGCGGAAGCACTCGACCTGCTCGTCCTGCGTGAGCAGGTTCGTCATGGTGTTGTAGACGAGGTAGACCAGAGTGAACTCGCCCGAGACGACGGTGGTGGACATGTCCCCGATGACTACCGGGAGGGTGCTCTCGTCCACCTTGCGCCGCAGCACCGCTGCCATGTGCTCGGACAGTTCGATGCCCACCACCGGCACGCCGCGTTCCCGGAGCGGGACCCCCACCCGTCCGGTTCCGATGGCGAACTCCAGCGCCCGGCCGTCTCCGGCGAACTCGGCGAGGAAGGCGAGGGTCGGTCCGAGAACGGCAGCCGAGGACGCTTCGGCTGCCTCGGCGTCGTAGCGGTCGGCGGTCGCGCGGGTCCACAGTTCACTGGTCGTCACGGGTGGCTACTGTGCCGGGTGCCGAGGGGCGCTGTCGACGCGCTTGGGTCTCCGCGACACAGCATGAACCGCCCACGACTCGTCGTCGCCTTGCCGAGGCGTCGGCCGAACCGCCCCGCACCCCGGATCATCAGCCCCGGACCGGTCCGACCACCTTGAAGATCATTTCGTCAGGAGTTCCAAGGGCTGTCCAGCTGCTTTGCCGCGTGCCGCGTGCCGCGGAATCGGGAGTCTCGCGGAGGCGAACACCGCGGCACCCGCCGCGATGCCGTGCCAGAGGCCGATCAGGGAGACGGCCCCGCCGGCTGCCGCCCCGGCGGCGGGGGCCAGCACTGTCGGGTGCCGGAGCGCCGCCCGGTCGAGGGCCTGCGGATCGGACGCGAACCGGCGCCAGGCGAGCGGCACCAGGTACGCCAGCCACGCGCCGAGGACGATCGCGTACAGAGCGTTCGACAGCACGTCCTCCATCATTCTGCTTCCCCCTCCTCGTGGCCCGCCCCCCGTGTGTCTCTATCCGGCCTGCCCTGCCCGGCTCTCCCGCCGCCCCCCCCGCACGCACCGATGCCCGCCACCGCGCGGTGCGGTGACGGGCATCGGCCCGGCTCGGACGGGCGCGCCGGCGTCCCGGTGGTCCCGCGACGGGCGCGGGCGGTCGGCGGGTGACGGTAGCCGTGGGCAGGCGGTCAGTTGCCCTTGACGGTGACCTTCTCGTCGTTCCTGAGTTCCTTCATGAGCTGCTCGACCTTCGGCATGTCCCACTTGAGCGCGCTCTGCCCGCCGGGCGCGGCGAACGGCCCGGAGATCGGCATGTTCATCTGGGTGCCGTCGCCGCCGGTCAGGCCCTTCATCGCCCAGAACATCGAGGCCAGGTTGAACAGGCCCATGTCCTCGTCGACGATCAGCGAGTCCAGGCCGGAGCCCAGCGTCGGGTAGAGCTTGAAGGGGTTCAGGATCGTGCCCGGGGTGGCGCTCTCGTTGGCCAGCGCGGCGAGGAACTTCTGCTGGTTCTGGGTCCGGCCCAGGTCGCCGCCCTCGGCGTTGTACCGGTTGCGCACGAAGGCCAGCGACTCGGCGCCGTCCAGGTCGTGGCAGCCCTCGGCG
The DNA here is from genome assembly GCF_000424845.1 of Streptomyces sp. TAA040. Lineage (NCBI taxonomy): Bacteria > Bacillati > Actinomycetota > Actinomycetes > Kitasatosporales > Streptomycetaceae > Streptomyces > Streptomyces sp. TAA040. The sequence continues at coordinate 185,571 of NZ_AUKR01000009.1, forward strand.
AAGTCGGCGCCGGAGTTCTTGTCCTTGATCGCCTTGTCGAAGCACATCTCCACGCCGCCCAGGGAGTCCACCAGGTTGGCGAAGCCGCCGAAACCGATCTCGGCGTAGTGGTCGATCTTGAGGCCGGTGTTGAACTCGATCGTCCGCACCAGCAGCTCCGGGCCCTGGATGGAGAAGGCGGCGTTCAGTTTCTGCTGCTGGGCCGGGATGCGGTTGCCCGACTCGGAGCCGGTGAACTCCGGGATCGTCACCCACGAGTCGCGGGGGAGGCTGATCATGGAGTTCCCGTTGGACCCGACGTGCAGGATCATCATCGAGTCGGTGCGCTTGCCGCCGGTGGAGCCGGTGCGCAGCCGGTCCTGGTCCTCGTCGGAGAGGCCCTCGCGGCTGTCGGATCCCACGATCAGGTAGTTCGTGCCCTCGCCGGCCTCGGGGCGTTCCTCGACCTTGCTGAGGTCCACCTCGCGGCGCATCTTCGAGTCGGCCCAGAAGTACGTGCCGACCAGGGTGGTCAGCAGCACCACGACGAGGACGATGACGCCGGTCTTGAACCGGCCTCCTCGGCTCCGTCCGGGACGTCCGCCCTGCCCGGCGACCGGTGGCGGACCGCTGTAACCGCCGCCGCCCCGGCCGTAGCCGTCGTCGTAGCCGTTCCCGCCGGGGTGCCGGCCGTAGGCGTCGGCGTGCGGGTCGTACCCGCCCCTGGACTGCGCGGGCACCGGGGCGCCGCCCCGGTCCACGGTGGGCATGACGCGGGCGCTCTCCGGGCGCGGGGCGCCGGCGCCACGTCCGTAGCGGTCCCCGCCCCTGCCGTTGTCGGTCCACCCATCGGGCCAGTCAGTCATGAAGGCAGTGTGCCTGGTGGAGGGGGCGGGCTGACAGAGCAGGCGGGGAAGCGCAGCAGGGCTGTTGCAGAGCTGAAGCATTTCGGCGCCGCTCACGGGCTTCGGGGCGGACCTTAAGGTGGGGCTATGACCGATCTCGTCACCCCTGCCCGGATAAGCGAGCCGCAGGGAAAGCCCACCGCGGCCTCGCGCACCACGCTCAGCCACATCATGAACCACGGCGACACCAACCTGCTCGGCACCGTCCACGGCGGGGTGATCATGAAGCTGGTGGACGACGCGGCGGGGGCGGTCGCGGGCCGGCACTCCGGCGGACCGGCCGTCACGGCCTCGATGGACGAGATGGCGTTCCTCTCCCCGGTCCGGGTGGGCGACCTCGTCCACGTGCACGCGCAGTGCAACTGGACGGGGCGCACGTCGCTGGAGATCGGCGTACGCGTCATGGCGGAGCGCTGGAACGAGTCGACGCCCGCGCAGCAGGTCGGCTCGGCGTACCTGGTGTTCGCCGCCGTGGACGAGGACGGGAAACCGCGCAGCGTGCCGCCGGTGATCCCGGAGACGGAGCGGGACCGGCGGCGGTTCCAGGAGGCGCAGATCAGGCGGACGCACCGGCTCGCCCGTCGTCGCGCCATCCGGGACCTGCGCGAGCGGCGCCAGGCGGACTGACCCCGCCGCACCCGTGTCTGAGGGGTGGCCCAGATCTCGGTCTTTACTGTGTGTCGCTACTCTGTCACACTTGGTGCATGGCATCAGGTGCCGGGTACCGACTCACGAGGGGGCTCTCATGGGGACCGAGGGCGGAAATCCGCAGGACGACAGCGACTCCGGCAACAAGCACGGGGGCGGCGGCTCCGACGAGGGCGGCAACACCTCGGACGGGCGGGGCCCGGCGGACGGCGGGTGACCGCGTCCCACCCACTCTGCGACGCGGAGGAGACCGGTCCGGAACGACTGGCCTCTGAACTGGCCTCCGAACTGCTGGCCAAGGGCGCGCTGTCCTCCGACTGGCTGGCGGCCTGCAGAGCCGTCCGGCGGGATGCCTTCGTTCCCGACAGGCTGTGGCCGGGAACGGCGGGCGGAAATCGTCAGGGCGAGCTGATCGACCGGCACACGGACCCGGCGCTGTGGTGGGAGAAGGTCTACAGCGACATCCCCCTCACGACGCAGTGGGACGACGGTGCGTACACGGGCACCGGCAGGGGCCGGGCACCGACCTCGTCCAGTTCGATGCCGACGATGGTGTTCTCGATGCTGGACGCCCTGGCTGCGGAGCCCGGGAACCGGGTGTTGGAGGTCGGCACGGGAACGGGGTGGAATGCCGCCCTGCTCGCGCACCGGCTCGGTCCGGAGAACGTCGTGACGGTCGAGGTCGACCCGGCCGTCGCGGAGGAGGCCCGGCGCCGCTTCTCCGCGCGCGGGACCGCCCCGCTGTCCGTCGTCCGTGACGGTGCGCAGGGGCACCCGGAGGAGGCGCCGTACGACCGGGTCGTCGCGACGTGCGGGATCACGCGTTTCCCCTGGGCGTGGGTCGAGCAGTGCCGCCCCGGCGGGATCGTCGTCGCTCCCTGGGGGCCGCTCTACGGCGGGCAGGCCCTCGCCCGGCTGACCGTGGGCGAGGACGGTGTCGCGTCCGGTCCGTTCGTGAGGTCGTCGGCGTTCATGCGCCTGCGGGATCAGCGCAACGCGCTCCCGCCGACGGACTCCTTTCCGGGCGCCGACCGGTGGCCGGCCGACGGTGACAGGAGCATGTCCGGGCTCTCACCCGAGGACATCGGTGACTGGCACCACATGTTCACGCTCGGCGTGCAGGTGCCCGACCTGTTCTGCCGCGTCACACGGGGCACGGGCGGTGCGTACCGGCTGTGGCTGTTCGCCGCCGGCGGATCGTCGTGGGCGACGGCCGACTTCGAGGAGGACCGCACCGCTTTCGCGGTCGTGCAGCGCGGGCCGCGCCGTCTGTGGGCCGAGGCCGAGGCCGTCATGTCCTGGTGGCGCGAGCAGGGCGAGCCGCGGTTCGCGCGGTACGGGCTGACGGTCACGCCGCGGGGCGAACGGGTCTGGCTCGACTCCCCGGACAATCCGGTGCCCGTCCGTCTGCCGTAGGCCTGCGCGGGGTCCCTCCCACCGCCCCGCCGAGGGACAGGAGGAGGCGGGTCAGGAGGAGCCGGGGCAGGTGACCTCGTCGCCGGTGACGGCCGGGGCGCCGCCCTCCAGGGCCTGCGCGTCGAGCGCCGGCGCTCCCTCGCGCACCGGCTGCACCCGGCGGAAGTCCTCACCGAGGACGATCTTCATCAGCGGTCCCTGCCCCTCCACCTTCCGGAGCTTCGCCCGGGGGAGTGCGGCGGCCAGCGAGTGGGCCGAGCGGTCCCAGCGCGGGTCGTACGAGATCACGGTCCGCTCGACGTCGCTCTGCTCGGCGTTGCCCGGGATGCCCGTGGTGTCGAAGCCGGTGGCGCGCAACTGCTTGTCGGCGCGGTGGCCGAGGCCCGCGGTCCCGGTGCCGTTGTCGACCTGGACCCTGATGTTCCGCGGCGCCACCTCCACGGGTGTGCCGCGGCGCTTCCCCGGCTCCCCGTCCGGCTTCCCGCCGCTGCCGTCGCCGCCCTCGTCCCCGTCGCCGGAGCCCGCCTTCTCCGCCGCCAGGGGGCGGTCCTCCCGCAGCTTGGTGAAGAGCTTCTCCGCGGCCCCGCGGTCCCACGTCACCGTCTCGCCCACTCCGGGCACCTCGTGTTCGGCCTTCGCGATCGGCACCGTGGTGAACTCCGAGGACGACGGGCGGAAGCCCTGCATCGCCCGGCCGAGCGCCATCAGTTCGTCGTTGCCGAAGCCCTGGTCAGCGCGTACCGATCCGAGCGCGGCGCTGCTGACCTGCTGGAGCTTGGCGGGGTTCATCAGCACACCGCTGCTGGTGGCCCGGTCGATCAGCGAGGCGACGAAGCGCTGCTGGCGCTGCATGCGCCCCAGGTCGGCGGCGCCGTCCACGTAGCGGGCGCGGACGTACTGGAGCGCCTCACCGCCGTTCAGCCGGGTGGTGCCGGCGGGCAGGTCGAGGCCGGAGTAGCTGTCCTTGAGCGGGCGCACGGTGCACACCGGGACGCCGCCCAGGGCGTCCACCGTGCCCATGAAGCTGGTGAAGTCCACCTCCAGGTAGTGGTGGATGTGCACGCCCGTCATCTGCTCCACCGTCCGGACGGTGAGCTTCGGGCCGCCGTGTGCGTAGGCCGCGTTCAGCTTCTGCTTCGAGGCCTTGTGCAGTTCGCCGGTCGGCCCGTCGGTGTGCGCGGGCAGGGTGGTCAGCGAGTCCCGGGGCAGGCTCACCACGCTCGCCCGGTCGGCGCCCTCCGACAGGTGCACCAGCATCAGGGTGTCGGTGCACCGGCAGGGTGCGCCGCCGAGGTGGTACGCCTCCTTGTCCGCGGCCGAGAGAGCGTCCCGGTTGTCGACCCCGGCCACCAGGAAGTTGCGTCCCTTTCCCGCGTCCGGGCGGTCCCCGAGGCCTTCGAACGGGTCCACGCGGTCGATGCCGGAGCCCGCCGTGCTCAGCGCCACGTGCCCGAATCCGCTTACCGCGAGCACCACCGCCGCCGTCGCGGTGCTCACCCGCAGTCCCCATCTCGGGGACCGACGGGCGGAGCGGCGCGGGGGTGCGCCGGGTCGCGACTGCTGCCGTGGTGCCGGGCGGGAGGGTCGGGGCAAGGAGAACACCTCTGCACGTGGGTGCACGGACGGGGCACGTTCCTGGCACCGTAGGCCGGTAGGATCGGCTGCCCGCGGCCGCCGTGCGGAGTTGTCCCCCGTTCGCGGTAACGTGATCGGGTGACCCCTGCCGCAGACCCGTTCCCCTCGGTGCCCGACGTCTCCGTGATCATGCCGGTCCTCAACGAGGAGCGCTATCTGCGGACCTCGGTCCGGCACATCCTGGAACAGGACTACTCCGGTGAGCTGGAGGTGGTGATCGCGCTCGGACCGTCCACCGACGACACCGACCGCATCGCCGCCGAACTCGTCGCGGAGACCGCGTCCGGCAGCCGCCGGGTGCGGACGGTCGCCAACCCGACGGGCCGGACGCCGGCCGGACTGAACGCGGCGATCGAGGCGTCCTCGCACCCGGTGGTCGTCCGGGTCGACGGCCACGGGATGCTCTCGCCGGGCTACATCGCCACCGCAGTCCGGTTGCTGGCCGAGACCGGCGCCGCGAACGTCGGCGGCATCATGCACGCCGAGGGCGAGAACGACTGGGAGCGCGCGGTCGCCGCCGCCATGACCTCGCGGATCGGGGTGGGCAACGCCGCCTTCCACACCGGTGGCGCGGCCGGTGAGGCGGAGACCGTCTACCTCGGGGTCTTCCGGCGCGAGGTCCTGGAGCAGCAGGGCGGTTACAACGAGGAGTTCATCCGCGCGCAGGACTGGGAGCTGAACTTCCGGATTCGCGGCGCCGGAGGGCGCATCTGGTTCTCGCCGGAGCTGCTGGTGTCCTACCGGCCGCGCCCGAGCGTCGCCGCGCTCGCCACCCAGTACCGCAACTACGGGCGGTGGCGGCACGTTGTCGCCCGCTACCACGCGGGCTCGATCAACCTGCGCTATCTGGCGCCGCCGACGGCGGTGGTGGCGCTCGCCGCCGGTGCGGTGGCGGGGGTGACGCTGACACCGTGGGCCTTCCTGCTGCCCGGCGGCTACCTGGCCGCGATCACCGTCGGATCGCTGCCGGCCGGTAGGGGCCTGTCGCTGGCCGCCCGGGTCCGTATCCCCCTGGCGCTGGCGACGATGCACATGTCCTGGGGCTGGGGGTACCTGACCAGCCCACGCAAGCTGGCTGGTCAGGTCATCGCCAGCCGACGGGAGCCCGTCGCCCGCTGAGCCGCCCGCGACGGACCGCCGTGCCGCCCGCCTCCGGGAGGCGGGAGCGGCCGTTCACCAGGTGTGGGCGGGGTTCACGTTCATGCAGGCCGAGTCGTCCTCGCCGTTGAGGCCCTCCAGGCTCTCCGGGGGCTTGTTGCCGCCCGAGCTGCCGCCTTCCGTGTCCTCGGCGGCGGCACCCCCGGTGCCGCTCTCGGCATCGGGGTAGTCCGTGCCCTGCCGCCAGTCCGCTCCGACCACGAGTGTGATGCCGGTCTCGTCGCCCGCCTGATTGACGAGCCGCTCCGGCAGGCCCAGCGACTCGGCGACCGCCAGTGCGTCGCCGCGCAGGTCGGGACGGGCGTACGTCACCTCGGTGTCCCACTGCGAACGCGGGGTCGCGTCGGCGGCTGCCCGGGTGAAGCCGTCCTGCTGGAGCCGGGCACTGATCGCCGCGGCCCTTCCGCTGACGGGGGCCTGGACGGAGGTGCCGGTGCCGTTCATCACGTGCAGGTCGATCTCCGCCTTCGCGGCGGGCGGATCGCTGGGTTCGCCGCTCTCCCCCGCGTCCTTCTCCTCGTCCTCGCCGTCGAGCGCGACGTCGTGCCGGAGGAGGGAGAAGACCTGCTCGGCGTCGCCCTCCTTGGGCAGCACATACGCCCCGTCCTGGCTGTACACCCAGGGCATCGTCGCCATCGTGATCCGCTTCGCGGGGACCTGGTTGAGGTCGGCGGTGAGGTCGTAGAGCTTCTTGACGGTGTCCAGCCCGTTGTCCACGGTGAGCGCCTCGGTGGCCTCCTCGGCCAGGGAGCGCAGCTTGTTCGGGTTGCTCAGCTTGGTGCCGGCCTTGAGCTCCCGGACCATCGCGTTCATGTACATGTGCTGGGCCTTGGCCCGGCCCAGGTCGCTGCCGTCCTCGAAGCCGTGCCGGGTGCGCAGCCACTGCAGGGCCTGCTCGCCGGTGACCTTGTGCTCTCCCTCGGTGAGCCGGAGGCCGGACCGTTCGTCGTACACGTTGGCGTCCACACAGACCGGTACGCCGCCGACGGCGTCGGCCATCGAGACGACGCCGGCGAAGTCGACCATCATGAAGTGGTCGATGGGCACCCCGGTGAGTTCCTCCCAGGTGGCGACGGTGCAGCCGGGGCCGCCGTTCTGCAGGCTCGCGTTGATCTTGTCGGTGCGCTGCTCGTACACGTCGCCGGAGTCCGGGTCCGTGCACTTGGGGATCGTCACCCGGGTGTCCCGGGGTATGGAGAGCACGGAGAGACTGCTGCGGTCGGCCGCGACGTGCACCAGCATCTGCACGTCCGCCAGCGGCGGCCTGCCCCGGTCGGTCCGTGAGCCGCCCAGATCGACGTTGGCATCCGAGTTCCGGCTGTCCGATCCCAGCAGCAGGATGTTCATCGGGCGCTGGCCGGCCGCGTTGGGCTTGCTCTGGTCGAGCTTGGTGTCGCCGAGGTGCAGTTCGTCCTTGGTGAGTTTTCCGTTGAGGTGTTCGTAGTACAGGTAGCCCGCGGCAGCGGTGCCGAGTATCAGCACCGCCAGGACGAGGGCGCCCCAGCGCAGTGGTCGCCGCCGTTTCGGTGCCGGGTCCGAGGTCTCGCCCCCGCCCCCCGACGGATTTCCGGGCGTGCGGTCCTCGGAGGCCCGCTGCCCCGGGGCCCGCCGTGCGCCCGGCGACGGGCGCCCCTCGGCACCGTCAATGGTCTGAGGTCGCACAGGACCCTCCCCCGTGTGCCGTAGCGGTCCGTCTCACTCGGCGCACACGTTCTTGTCTCCACCGTTGATGTTCTGCACGTCGTCGGGCAGCTTGTCCGGGGCCTCGACCGGCGTCCCGGGTGCGGCGAAGTCAGAGCCCAGGACCAGCCTCATCGGCGTGTCCCCCGCGTCCTGCGACTGCTTCTTCAGTGCCGACTCCGGCAGCCCCATCATCTCCGTGAGGGTCGCGGCCTGGTCGGCCTGGTCGGCCCCGTACTCCAGTGTGGTCTGCTCCTGCTCCTGGTCCGCGTTGCCGGCGTTGGTGGAAAGCGGCACGCTCTCCTCGTTCTGGAGCCAGGTGACGGTCGACTGTGCCGCGCCGATCGGGCCGCCGCCGTTGAGGACGTCGACGCGTACCTCGGAGGCCGGGGCGTCGGCGACCTGCTCGGTCTCCTTCTTCTCGTCCTTGCCGTCCTCGGCGAGCGACTTGTCGGCCTGCAGCATCCTCAGCATCGGCTGGGCCTTGGCCTCGTCCAGGACGACGGTCGCCCGCACCGCCTCGTTCGGGTTGTCGACCACCGGGAGGGTCGCGAAGGTGATGTCGGACGGGTTGACCGCCTGCAGGTCCCGCGCCAGGTTGGCCAGCTTCGACACCTCGCCGATACCGGTGTCCACGGTCAGCGCCTGGGTGGCCGCCTGCGCGATGTCCAGCAGCTTCGTCGGGCTCGTCAGGGTGTCGCTGGACTTCATCTTGCGGAACATCGAGCTGAGGAACTGCTGCTGGAGCTCGATCCGGCTCAGATCGCTCCCGAAACCGACGGAGTCCCGGGTCCGGACGAAGGCGAGTGCCTGCTCCCCCTCCAGCACGTGCGTGCCGGCGCTGAGTTGAAGGTGCGACTTCTCGTCGTCGATGTCCTTGGCGACGCAGACCTCGACCCCGCCGACGGCGGACGAGAGCGTCTTCACCGCGTCGAAGTCGGCCATCATGAAGTGGTTGACCTCCAGCCCGGTGAGCTCCTGCACGGCCCGCCAGGTGCACCCCGGGTCGCGGCCGTGCTGGCCGAGGCTCTCGTTGAAGCGGACGCCCTGCTCGGCGGGGATGGTCTTCTCGGAGCCGTCCTCCAGCTTGGTCGTGCACTCCGGGATGTCGGTGACGAGGTCCCGGGGGATGCTGAGCGCCGTCGCGTGGGAGCGGTCCTTCGAGACGTGCAGCAGCAGAGTGGTGTCCGCGTGCCCGACGCTGTCGTTGTCGCCGTAGCCCGCATTGCCCTCACCGGTGCGGGCGTCCGTGCCGATGAGCAGGATGTTGACCGGACCGTCGGTGGTGGGGCCGTTGTCGATGCCGACGTCGACCTTGTCGATGTTGCTGTTGAGATCCTGGTACACCCAGTACACGACGCCGCCCCCGGCGATCAGCAGGAAGGCCAGCGCGCCGCTGCCCCAGACCAGCGCCTTCTTCCTGCCCGTCTTCCCGCCGCCCCGCGTCCTGCGCCGGCTGCTGCGGGAGCCGCCGGACGGCTCCGACCGACGGGAGCGCTGCCCGGGGACACGCTCCCCGCCGTCGCCGGTACGCGGCCGGGGCCGCGCCGGTGATCCGCGGGTCTCCGAGGCGGTGGTGCGCGCCTCCCTCCGGGGCCCCGGGGGCCCCGTCCTGCCACCTGTCGGGCCTGCCGGTTCGGCGGCCGCTGGGTCGAGACGCAGCTCGTAGCTGCCGGTGTCCGGGTTGAACACCCATTGATCGGCGGGATCGATGTCTCCCGCGTGCCCACGGCCTGGCGCGTTCACGTCGAGTGAGTCCTCCGTTGTGCCGGGCTGCGCTTCTCCCCTCGGAGCGCAACGGGCAGTCGGACGGTCGGTTGACCGCTCACACTATCCGTCTGCTTCGGCGGCAAGCCACGGGCAGTGACACATTCCACGTCAAGATCTGTTCGATTCACACCGGTTCTGCACATGAGTGCTGCCGGCGGCACTGCCGTGATCACGTTCGCCTGCTCACCCGCAACTCTCCGTAGTGATGTCCGCGGAGAAGTCCGGGGTCCCTGCCGGCGAGGCGGACGTGTCCCCGGACGCGTCGCCCGCTGTGTCTCCGGTCCCGCCGTCGGTCGGGGTGGCGTCGGGGGAGGGGCTCGCGCTCCCGTCCCCGCCGGAGCCCTCCCCGCCGTCGCCCTCCGGCACGATCGGACGGTCCTCGCGGAGCAGCGCGAAGAGCTGGTCCGCCTCCGGCTGCACCAGCTCGTCCCGGTTCGGGTTCTGGACATACGGTTGGCGGGGGACGGTGAGGAAGCTGACGTCCTCGGACGGCAGTTCCCGTACGCTCCGCACCAGGTCGTACAGCTCCGAAAGGGAGTTGAGGCCCTCGTCCGCGGTGATGGCGGAGGTGGCGGCGTCCAGCACCGGGTAGAGCTTGGCCGGGTTCATCAGGACGCCGTTGCTCTGCACCTTGTGGAACAGCGAGGCCAGGAACTCCTGCTGCCGGGTCATCCGCTCGGTGTCGCTGCCGTCCCCGATGCTGTAGCGGGCGCGGACGTAGCCGAGCGACTCCTCGCCGTCCAGGGTCTGCCGGCCGGCCGGCAGACCCAACTGGGCGTCGGGGTCGGAGACCGGCGCGTCCAGGCAGACCTCGACACCGCCGAGCGCGTCCACGATCCGGGTGAAGCCCGTGAAGTCGACCACCACGTGGTGGTCGATGCGGATGCCGGTGAGCCGCTCCAGCGTGCGGATGGTGCAGGCCGGGCCGCCGAACTGGAACGCCCAGTTGAACTGGGCGAACTGCTCCTTGGTGCGGGTGCCGTCCGGGCGGGTGCAGTCGGGGATCTCCACCATCAGGTCCCGGGGGACGGAGACCGCGGTGGCGTCCTCCCGGTCCGCCGACAGGTGCAGCAGGATCGTGGTGTCGGAGCGGGCGGTGCCGCTGTCCTGGCCGTACTCCTCGTTGCCGTCCGCGCGGGAGTCCGAACCGAGCAGGAGGATGTTCCGCGCCTCGTGCACGGCCGCTTCGGGCCGCTCCTCCTCGTGGCGCTCCAGTTCCTCCGCGGTGTCGGTGTCGGTGGTGATGTTGCCGTCGAGCTGTCGGTAGACCGCCCAGCCCGCACCGGCTGTCACCAGGACCACCAGGGCGAGTCCGGCCGCCGTCCAGAGCACCCAGTGCCGCCGCAGTGCTGCGGTGAGCCGCTTCCCGCGGCTCGGCCCGGGCTCGTTCGGGGACGGTGCCTCGCCCCCGGTGCCGGCGTCGGTTTCGGTCACACTGCTTCCATTCTTGACTCCCGGGCGAGGTGTGTGTTCAGGAAGCGTACGCATGTACGGCTCCTGCTTCCCGTGAGACAGCTGTGGCATGCCCGAGGTTGCGTTCGGCGCGCCACGCCTCGGCGGAAACACCTCGGCGAAGCCGCAGGGCACGTGTGACAAGGGTGTCGCACCGGCTGCCGGACGTGCGCCTCAGGCGGCCGTATGGGTGATCCGCTCGCTCTCCCGACGGGCGGCGAGTGAGGCGTCGTCGAGTCGCTCGGCGTTCCGGCACAGCACCACGGAGGAGCCCGCGGCCAGCGGGGCGTAGAGCCCGTGCGACAGGCCGGTCCAGTCGCCGTACCCCCGCAGACTCAGGAGCCGGGAGTCCGCACCCAGCCCGAATGCGGCGGCGTCCCGTGCGGCACGGGTCACCACCTCGGCCCCGGAGAGCTCCTCGCCCCCCACGGCCAGCGCCGGCGCCTCCGGGTCGACGGGCGTGTACGGGGTGAAGCGGTCGCCCTGGCCGGGCACCTCCACGGCGTAGTCCAGGAACCCGGACGGCGGCTGCGCGAAGCGGCCGCCGAGCGGCCGCAGAGCCAGTGCGATCCGCTCGCCGGAGCACGCCGCGGCGGCCTCCAGCGTGTCGGGTCCGCTGACCACGAGGTCGGCCGCGGCGGGGTCGCCGTCCGGCACGGCCACCACTCCGGTGGAGGAGCAGGCGAGCAGCCAGACGGCGCTCTGCCAGTGGGCGGGGAGCAGCAGTGCGAGCCGGTCGCCCGGTTCGGCGGACAGCTCGTCCTGGAGCAGGTTGGCCGTCTTCGCCACCCAATTGGAGAAGGTGGCGACCGAGAGTTCCACCCGCTCCCCGGTGGCGTCGTCGTAGTAGGTGGTCAGGGGCCGGGCCGGGTCGGTGGCCAGGGCGGATCGCAGCAGGTCGGCAGGGGTGCGGTCGGCAGCGTTCATGGGGCCAGGGTACGGCCGTGACCGCGGGCGGGTGGACGCCGCCCGGGGGTCGGGGGCGGCCGTTGAGGGGCCATCAGGGCGACACCTCGTCAGGTGAGCGTTAGACAGATTATTTAGCGTATGTCCAGAATGATCGGTATGCGTGGAATCATTGCTTCCTCGATCGGTGTCGTCTGTTCGGCCGTTCTGACGGTGCCGCTGGCCATGCCGGCGAACGCCGCTCCCGCTCCCGAAGCGGTCAGCTCGGACCGGACCACGGACACCGCCGCCCGTCCCGCCGGTACCCAGTCGTTGCCGCTCGACACGATCCGCCCGTCCAAGCGCTCCGGCGCCGCGTCGCAGCAGCCTTCGCGCGCCGCACCCGAGGCCCGGCTCCCGGCCCGCGAGGTCCGGCCCTTCTCCCTGCTCGGGGTCGTCTGGGACGACTCCACGCAGCACCTGCACGGCGAGGTGGAGGTGCGCACCCGGGCAGCCGGCGGTTCCGGCTGGTCCGACTGGCAGCGGCTGGAGCCGCACAGCGAGGACGCGCCCGACCCGGACTCCGCCGAGCACCGCGGCGGAACGGCCCGCGGTGCCACCGCGCCGCTGTGGGTCGGGGACTCCGACGGCGTGCAGGCCCGCGTACGCACCACCGAGCACGAGGCGGGCCACGAGGGCGAGGCGGGCCACGGGACCGGGGCCCTGCCGGACGGGCTGCGGGTCGAACTCGTCGACCCGGGCACCGAACCGGAGCAGGACACCGGTGCCGGCGCCGGGCCGCAGCCGGGCGCGCCGCGCGCCGCGGCACCGCCGGAGCTGAGCCCGGAGGAGACCGACAGCGGCGCCGCGAACGAGGGCCTGGCGCCCCTCGGCGCCGACGAGATCCCCGCGCTGGACAAGGCGGAGACCGAGCAGGAGCTCCCCGGCTTCGGCGCCGGGCCCACCGGCACGGGAGCGGTCACCGGCACCGGGGCCGCGGACGCTGTGCGTGCGGCGCAGGCCCGGCCCTTCGTGGGCCCCCGCCCCGGGATCGTGACCCGGAAGGGCTGGAAGGCGAACGAGGGGCTCCGGGAGAGCCGGTTCCTCTACACCGGCGCGCTCAAGGCCGCCTTCGTGCACCACACCGCGGCGAGCAACAACTACACCTGCGGGCAGGCTCCCTCGATCATCCGCAGCATCTACCGCTACCACGTCAACAGCCTGGGCTGGCGGGACATCGGCTACAACTTCCTCATCGACAAGTGCGGCCGCATCTACGAGGGACGTGCCGGAGGTGTGGCCAAAGCCGTGATGGGCGCCCACACCTACGGGTTCAACACCCGCAGCATGGGCGTGGCGGTACTCGGCTCCTACGGCAGCACCAAGCCACCGAAGGCAGCGGTGGACGCGGTCGCCAAGATCACCGCCTGGAAGCTGGGCCTGTTCGGGGTGAACCCGAACACCACCACCACGCTCGTCTCCGGCGGCGGCAAGTACAAGAAGGGGAGCACGGTGCGGATGAAGACCATCGCGGGGCACCGGGACGGGTTCGCCACCGAGTGCCCCGGCGCCCAGCTCTACGGAAACCTGGGCAGCGCCCGCAGCATCTCGGCCCGCCTCCAGGGCCGTTGACCGCCCTGTCGTCCGCCGGTACGCCGCGCCCCTCGCCGGAGGGCCGCGGCGCCGACTCCCGCCCCTCCGAGCAGCACGGCGAGACACCGCACACGGTCGTGGGCCCCGGGCAACCCGGCCCGGGGCCCACGACGTCCACGTCTGCGTACACTGGCCGCCGTCCGGAACGACCAGGCGCGGCCCCGGCAGGAAGCAGAGACGACGGTGACGGAAGCGATCCTCCTGGTCGGAGGCAAGGGCACCCGGCTGCGCCCCCTGACGGTGCACACCCCCAAGCCGATGGTCCCGGCGGCAGGCGTGCCCTTTCTCACCCACCAGCTCGCCCGGGCCCGGGCCGCCGGCATCGAGCACATCGTGCTCGCCACCTCGTACCTCGCCGAGGTCTTCGAGCCGTACTTCGGGGACGGCTCGGCCCTGGGACTGCACCTGGAGTACGTCACCGAGAAGGAGCCGCTCGGGACCGGCGGCGCGATCCGCAACGTGGCGGACCGGCTCGGCAGCGGACCCGGTGACCCGGTGCTGGTCTTCAACGGCGACATCCTCACCGGCCTGGACATCCGGGCCCTGGTCGCCACCCACCGGAAAAGCGGAGCGGACGTCTCGCTGCACCTCACCCGGGTCCCCGACCCGAGGGCCTTCGGACTCGTCCCCACCGACGAGCACGGCCGGGTGACCGCCTTCCTGGAGAAGCCGCAGACCCCCGACGAGATCGTCACCGACCAGATCAACGCCGGCGCGTACGTCTTCGACTGCTCGGTCATCGACCGCATCCCCGCCGACCGCGCGGTCTCGGTGGAGCGTGAGACCTTCCCCGGACTGCTCGCCGAAGGGGCCCGCCTCCAGGGCATGGTCGACTCGACCTACTGGCTCGACCTCGGCACGCCCCAGGCCTTCGTCCGCGGCTCCGCCGACCTGGTGCTCGGCCGTGCGCCCTCCCCCGCCGTGCCGGGCCGCTGCGGGGACCGGCTCGTCGGGGACGGGGCGGAGGTGGCCCCGGACGCGAAGCTCAGCGGCGGCACCGCGGTCGGCGCCGGCGCCCGGATCGGCCCGGGCGCCCGGGTGGACGGCAGTACCGTCCTCGACGGCGCGGTGATCGGGACGGGCGCGGAGGTGCGCGACTCGTTCGTCGGCGCGGGAGCCGCCATCGGTGCCCGGAGCGTCCTGGACGGTGCGGTCATCGGCGACGGTGCCCGGATCGGCCCGGACAACGAGCTCAGCGGCGGTATCCGGATCTGGTGCGACGCGGTGATCCCGGCCGCCGCCATCCGCTTCTCCGCCCCCTGAGCAGCCGCCCCTCGGCCGGGGGCCGGGGCGGGAGTCGGTACGCTGCCGGGATGTCCGCCCCCGTCACCCGCCGCTGGACACCGCCCGGCGCCTACGACCTGCTCGGCAGTGTGCGGGTGCTCCAGCGCGGCCCGCACGATCCCGCCTGCCGGATGGCGGACGGCGCCGTCTGGCGCACCGGGCGCACCCCGCAAGGGCCGATGACGCTGCGCCTCGCGAGGTCCGGCGGCGCCGTCGAGGCCACCGGCTGGGGCCGGGGCGCCGCCTGGGCCCTGGACCGGCTGCCCGCGCTGCTCGGAGCGGACGACGATCCCGCCGGGTTCGTCCCGCACCACCGGGTGGTGCGGGATTCCCACCGCCGCAACCCGGGGCTGCGGCTCGTCCGCACCGGCCTGGTGCTGGAGTCGCTGGTCCCGGCCGTGCTGGAGCAGAAGGTGACCGCCGTCGAGGCCTACCGCGCCTGGCGGCTGCTGCTGCACCGCCACGGCGAGCCGGCGCCGGGACCGGCACCCGGGATGCGGGTGCTGCCCGACGCGTACGGCTGGCGGAGGATTCCCTCCTGGGAGTGGCACCGCGCGGGTGTGGACGCCAAGCGCTCCTCGGCGATCCTCCGTGTGTGCCGGGTGGCGCCCCGGATGGAGGAGGCGGCCGGAATGGAGCTGCCGGCCGCGCTGCGCAGACTCCAGGCGGTGGACGGCATCGGGCCATGGACCGCGGCGGAGACGCTCCAGCGCGCCACCGGCGACCCGGACGCGCTCACCGTCGGGGACCTCCACCTCCCGGGCACGGTCGGCTACGCACTCACCGGGCAGCGCGGCCTGGACGACGCCGCGATGCTGGAACTGCTGGCGCCGTACGCGGGGCAGCGGCACCGCGCGGCCCGTCTGATCCTGGCCTCCGGCCGCGTTCCGCCGCGCCGCGCCCCGCGCTTCCCGGTGGGGGACATCGCCCGGCTGTGAGCCGTGCTCCGGGACGGGCCGCGGGCCCGTCCCGCTCCGCCCGCCCGGCGAGGTGCGGCGCCCTCAGCGGACGACGAGGAAGTCCTCGCTGCTGCGTTCGGGCCGCGGTCGCGGTGGCGCAGCCGGGTGGCCGACGGCAACCGCTCCCATCGGGTCCCAGTCCGCCGGCAGCTCCAGCACCTCGCGCACCAGCTCGCGGCAGAACATCGTGGACGACACCCAGGCGGAGCCCAGACGCTCGCCGGCCAGGGCGATCAGCAGGTTCTGCACCCCCGCCCCCGCGGCGACCACGAACATCTCGCGCTCCGCCGCAGCGCGCCGCGCGTCCGGGTAGTCGTGCGCGCCCGCGGCGACCAGGCAGGGGACGACGAGGTACGGCGCGTTCCGCAGCACGTCACCGCGGCGCACCCGCTTCGCGATGCTCTCCTCGCTGCGGCCGTCCGCCCGCAGGTCGGCGACCCAGGCCCCCCGCATCGCGTCCAGCAGCCGCAACCGAGCGGACTCCGACTCCAGCAGCACGAAGCGCCAGGGAGTGGTGTGGTGCGGGGCAGGCGCGGTCACGGCGAGGGCGACGGCCCGGCGGACCGCGTCGCCGTCCACCGGCTCACCGGTGAACTCCCGTACGGTGCGCCGATGAGCGACGGCCTCCCGGACGGCCTCCGAGGTGCCCAGCCGGAACATGTCGTCGGCGGCCGGCCGGATCAGCGCGCTCGCGCCCCGGTCGGTGCCGGGCACCGAGGCCGGGTCCTCCGTCTCCGTGTCCTCGTCCGCGCCTCCCGCGTCCTCGGCCCGGTCGTCGTCGAGGGCGATCACGTGCTGGGGGAGGCCGCGCAGCACGGCGACCGGGAGCCCGTCCGCCTTGCCCTTGACCAGCTCGCCCGCCGCGGCCAGTTCGTCGGCGACGGCGGTGACCGAGACGCCCAGCGGGTTGCCGTGGGTGTCGGTGGTGCCGCGCAGGTCCTCGACCACCCGTACGCCGGCCGCGCCGATCGCGACGTCGGTCTGGCCGACGCGCCAGGGGCGGCCGAAGGTGTCGGTCACCACGACGCCGACCTCGACACCGAGCAGCTCGCGGATGCCGTCGCGCAGCCGCCGGGCCGAGGCGTCCGGGTCCTCGGGGAGCAGCAGGACGGTGTTCGGCGGGGTGTTGGAGGCGTCCACTCCGGCGGCGGCCATCACCAGTCCGTGCCGGCTCTCCACCACACGGGCGCGCCCGCGGCGGGCGACGACCCGTACCGTCTCGGCTTCGATCGCCGCCTCGCGGTCGGCCCCGGGCAGCACCCGGCCCTCGGACTTGCTCACGATCTTGGACGTGACCAGCAGTAGGTCGCCGTGGGCCAGACCGTCCGTGCCGGGCGCGGTCGCCGCGTCCGCGACCAGCCCGGCCAGGTCGTCGCCCGGCTGCACCTCGGGCATGCCGGGCAGCGCCCACACCCGGTACGCCCGGGGGGAGCCGCCGCCGCTCATGTGCGCACCTCATCGGCGAGGGCGAGCGCCTGCCCGGCCATGGCGGCGGTGGCGTCGACGTCGGTCATCATCAGCGGCACCGCCCGGCAGCGGATGCCCGCGGACTCGACCTCGGCGACCGCGTCCTCGTCCTCGGTGTCGACCAGCCAGCCGTCCAGCAGCCCGGAGCCGTAGTGGCCCGCGACGGCAGCGGCGGTGGTCGGGACGCCGACGGCGGCGAGCATCCGGTCGGCCATGCCGTGCACCGGGGCGTCGCCGACGATCGGGGACAGCCCCACGACGGGCACTCCCGCGTCGGCGATCGCCTCGCGGACGCCGGGCACGGCCAGCACCGAGCCGATGCTGACCACCGGGTTGGACGGCGGGAAGAGGATCACGTCCGCGCCGGCGATCGCCTCCAGCACACCGGGCGCCGGCTTCGCGGCCTCGGCACCCACGGGTACGACGGCGTGGGCGGGCACGGACGCCTGTAGCCGCACCCAGTACTCCTGGAAGTGCACCGCCTTGCGGCCTTCGCCCTCCTCGGAGTCGATGAGCACGTGCGTCTCGACCCGGTCGTCGGTCATCGGCAGCAGGGTCACCCCGGGCTGCCAGCGTCGGCACAGCGCCGCGGTCACCGCGCTCAGCGGGTAGCCGGCGGCGATCATGCGGGTGCGCACGATGTGGGTGGCGAAGTCGCGGTCGCCCAGCCCGAACCACTCCGGGCCCATGCCGTAGGCGGCGAGTTCCTCCTTGACCGTGAAGGTCTCGTCCGCACGGCCCCAGCCCTGCGCGGGGTGGATGCCGCCGCCGAGCGTGTACATCACGGTGTCCAGGTCGGGGCAGACCTTCAGGCCGAAGAGGTGGATGTCGTCACCGGTGTTGCCGACGACCGTGATGTCCGCGTCCTGCGCGGCCTGCTTGAGGCCGCGCAGGAAACGGGCGCCGCCGACGCCGCCGGCCAGAACCACAATGCGCTGCATGCGGAACAGTCTCTCAGTTGCCGCGGGCGGCAGGCGCGGCGGTCGTCGGTGCCGGTGCAGGCGCAGGTGCAGGCGCCGCCGGGACGCCGTCCGGTTGCTCCCGGGGCGGGCGCATCGGCATCGACGTCAGGCCGGGGAAGTAGAGGTGGAGGCTGACGGCGGGCTCCAGGGCGTCGTTGACCGTCTCGTGCACGTGGCCGGGCCCGAGGAAGCGCTGGGCGCCCGCGGCCAGCAACCGGTCGCCGCGCGCGGTCCGTTCGGTGAGCGTGCCCGCCAGCACGGTCACGACTCCGGAGGACGGGCCGTGGTGGTGGGTTCCGCTCCGTTGGCCCGGCAGCCAGCTCAGCAGCCACACCTCGTACCCCGGGCCGGTGCGCAGCCGGTGGTACCAGCGGGTGGTGGCGTCGTAGCGGACGAGCGGCTCCCAGGCGGCGCGGTCGGCCGCGAGGGTCCGGGAGAGCCCGGCGAAGCCGGCCAGGGTCCGGGGGTGGCGGGGTGCGGGGGCGAGCAGGTGCGGGAGGGCGAGCGGGTCTCCGGCGATCTCGACGTCGCTGTTCACAGGGGTCCTCGGGAGGAGTGCGGGCGGTGGCGGTCGGCGCGGTACGGCGGGGGCGGGGCGCGGTCCGGATGCGGTCCGGTGCGTTCCGGGGCGCGCAGGTGGGCGCGGAGGTGACCCGGCCGGGTCCCGGTGCGGGGGACCGACGGCGGGGAGGGGCGGCGGAGGCGGGGGCCTCAACGCCTCAACAGCAGCGGCTGCGGCAACAGATGCAGCGGACTCCGGCAGCACCAAGGGCCCCGCGGGGGCGGGACGAGCTGAGCGCGGGAGTCGCTGACATGCCGCCCAGGAGACCCCGCCGACGGGACCGTTGTCAACTGGTTGTCCTGATTGGCGGCATTCATTCACCTCATACGGTGGTTCCGATCATCGAAAGGTTTGTACCCCTGGATGAAGGGATACCTGCGGCATCAACCGGGCACACGAACGCTGTTGCTCGTCTGTGATCACTTTGTGATCACGGTCGTTCCGGGGTGCCCTGCGCAACACGGGGTGCCGCGGCTGCGTCGCTCCGGACGGGCTTCGCGGGACTCCGTGGACCGGAGTCCGGTCGGAGCGTTGTGAGCGTTCGTGGCGTTTTGAACACTTAAAGCAGGTCCTTGGTTCCGCAGAGTGAATAACGGGCTCAACAGCAGATCTCGGCTTGACTGGCGCGTATCGGCACACTTGTAATTCCACTCGTGTCGTTTCGGCGGCAATCATCACGACGGCATCACGGGGACATAAAGACCGACGAGGGGCGCGCACATGACCGAGCTGTTCCAGCAACTGCTGGTCGAAGAGGCGGAAGAGGAGTTCGGTTGGCAGGAGCGTGCGCTCTGCGCCCAGACCGACCCCGAGTCGTTCTTCCCCGAGAAGGGCGGATCGACCCGGGAGGCCAAGAAGGTCTGCCTCTCCTGTGAAGTCCGCTCCGAATGCCTGGAGTACGCGCTCGCCAACGACGAGCGGTTCGGCATCTGGGGCGGGCTCTCCGAGCGGGAGAGGCGGCGGCTGAAGAAGGCCGCCATGTGACGGTCCGTCCGGCCCCTGCGACCCTTTTCGGCCGACCCTGACGAAGGCGGTCCCGAGGGCCGGGGCGGTCGCCCCGGGTGCCGGTGGCGGGCGCGGCGGTGCACCGGCCGGTCACGGTCGGGAGTCCCGTGCCGGGTCGCGGGCCCGCGGAGCGCAAACCCGGTGAAACCCGGGCGTCAGCGGCACGTCGGCGGCAGCACTGCCGGCAGGCGTCAGCGCGGTGCCGACCGACCCCATTAGTGTGGGGCACCGTCCGAGACGCGGGGCGTTCGCTCGCCGTGCGTCCACCGCCTCCCACCGACCGGGGCCCGTAGCTCGATGTCCGTGCACAGCCACTCGGCGGCCCAGTACGAGCAGGCCGCTCCCGAGTTCCCCCAGCACGTCGTGACCGCCGTGCTGATCACCCACGACGGCGAGCGCTGGCTGCCCGACGCCCTCGCCGGACTGGTCGGTCAGCTCCGGCCGGTGCAGGACGTCATCGCCGCCGACACCGGCAGTGCCGACGCCTCCGCCCAGCTGGTCGGCGAGTCCCTCGGCCCCGACCGGGTACTGCACCTGGCCCGCCGCACCGGCTTCGGCACCGCCGTCGCCGAAGCGGCCGGGACCGCACCGGTGATGACCCCCGACGACCTGGCGTATCTCAAGCGCCCCAGCGGCTGGGACCCGGTCAGCCGCACCTGGCACGACGACGCCTACGACCTCCCGGAACTCCCGCACGGCGAACCCGTGCACTGGCTCTGGCTGCTCCACGACGACTGCGCCCCCGAACCCGACGCCCTGCTGGAACTGCTCCGGGTCGCCGACGCGGGCTCCTCCGTCGCCGTCGTCGGGCCCAAGCTCCGCAGCTGGTACAACAATCGCCAACTCCTCGAAGCCGGCGTCTCGATCGCGAACAGCGGCCGCCGCTGGACCGGCCTGGACCGCAAGGAGCAGGACCAGGGCCAGCACGACCACGTCCGCCCGGTGCTCTCGGTGTCCACCGCGGGCATGCTCGTCCGCCGCGACGTCTTCGAGCAGCTGGGCGGCTTCGACCGCCGACTGCCTTTGATGCGCGACGACGTCGACCTCTGCTGGCGCGCCCAGCGCGCGGGCCACCGGGTCCTCGTCGCCCCCGCCGCCCAGGTGCGGCACGCCGAGGCGTCCGCCCGCGAGCGGCGCCCCATCGACTGCGCCGGGCGCACCGTGGTCGGCCCGCACCGCGTCGACAAGGCGGGAGCCGCCTACACGCTGCTCGCCAACGCCCGCGGGCGGGCCCTGCCCTGGGTGCTGCTGCGGCTGCTGCTCGGCACCGTGCTGCGCACCCTGGCCTACCTGGTGGGCAAGGTCCCCGGCCAGGCGCTGGACGAGATCACCGGACTGTCCAGGACGCTGCTGCGCCCCGGACTGATCTTCGGCGCACGGCGCAGGCGCGGCGGCTCCGCCACCGTCGAAGCCGCCGACCTCACACCCCTCTTCCCGCCGCCCGGTGCCACCGTCCGGGCCACCGTCGAGCAGGTCGTGCAGAACCTCGGCGGCGGCAACGAGGCGGACCAGGCCGCCGGCGGACGGCACGGCGCGGTGGAGACCGGGCCCGGCGGTGACGACGCCGACTACCTGGAGGTCGAGCAGTTCGTCCGGCTCAAGCGCATCGCGCGCAAGCCCGGACCGGTCCTCTTCGCCCTCCTCCTGGTCGTGTCGCTCGTCGCCTGCCGCGCACTGCTCGGCGGCGGCGCCCTCGCCGGCGGTGCGCTGCTGCCCGCCCCCGCCGAGGCCGCCGACCTCTGGGCGCGCTACGCCGAGGCCTGGCACCCGGTGGGAATCGGCACGACCGACGCGGCGCCCCCCTACCTGGCGGTGCTCGCCGGACTGGCCGCCCTGCTGGTGGGCAACACCGGCCCCATGATGACCGTGCTCCTGGTCTGCTCCGTCCCGCTGGCCGGGATCAGCGCCTACTTCGCCTCACGCCCGCTGGTCACCTCCCGGCTGCTCCGGGCCTGGGGGAGCATCGCCTACGCCTTCCTCCCCGCGGTCACCGGCGCCCTCGCCGCCGGGCAGGTCGGCACCGCGGTGCTCGCCGTACTGCTGCCGCTGATGGCCCGGGCAGCGATCGCCGCGTCCGGACTCGCCGCCCCGTCGGCCGCGCCGGGCTGGCGCGGGGTCTGGGCGTACGCGCTGCTGCTCACCCTCACCACCGCCTTCACCCCGATCGTCTGGCCGCTCACCGCCGTACTCGCCGCCGCGCTGCTGGTGCGACGGCTGCGCCGGCGCGAACACCCCGGCGCCCACCTGCTGCGGGCCGCCGTCCTGCTGGCCACGCCACTGGTGCTCCTGGCTCCGTGGTCGCTCACGCTGCTCACCTCCCCGTCGGCCTTCCTCCAGCAGGCCGGACTGCCCCTGGACACCGCACCCGCCGGCGCCCTCGACCTCCTCACCCTCCATCCCGGCGGTCCCGGCGCCGGCACCGGCACCGGCATCCTGCTGGGCGGCCTGCTGCTCGCGGCGCTTGCCGCCCTGCTCCGCCCGGAACGACGGCTCGCACTCGGCGTCGCCTGGGTCACGGCCCTCGCCGGTCTGCTGTTCGCGGCACTCGCCAACGCGGGCTCCGCCTGGTCGGGTCCCGCCACCCTGGTCTACGGACTCGGTCTCCTCGCGGCGGCGGCGCTCGGTGGCGAGGGGGCCCGCGGACGGGTCGCGGCGTCCAGCTTCGGCTGGCGGCAGCCGGTGGCGGTGCTGATCGCGGGAGCCGCGGCGCTCGCCCCGCTCGTCGCCGCCGTGGGGTGGATGATCTCCGGCGCGCACGGCCTGTTGGAGCGCCGCGACCCGGTGCAGGTCCCGGCCTTCGTGGCCGAGGAGGCCGCCACCGAGGACCGGCCGCGCACCCTGGTGCTCGACGGCAGTTCCGCCGCGGACGTCCGGTACACCCTCGTGCGCGGCTCGGGCGTCCGGCTGGGCGACGGCGACGTGGCCCGCACGGCCGGCGCCGACAGCCGGCTCGACGAGGTGGTGGCCGACCTGGTCGCCGGTTCCGGCGCCGACCAGACCGACCAGCTCGGCGGCTACGGGGTGCGCTACGTCTTCGTGAAGGACGGCGCCCCCCGCGGCATGGTCCGGGTGCTGAACGGCACCCCCGGCCTGGAGCGGCTCAGCGAGCAGGCCGGCGGCGAGCTGTGGCGGGTGGACGGGGAGATCTCCCGCGCCGTGCTGCTGGCCCCCGAGGGCGGCGACGCGGAGCCGGTCGCCGTGGCCGCGGGACCGGTCGAGGTGCGCGCCCCGGTGCCCGCGGGGCCGCAGGGCCGCACCCTGCGGCTGGCGGACGCCGCCGCGGAGGGCTGGAAGGCGACCCAGAACGGGAAGCCGCTGGAGCCGGTCACGCTCGACGGCTGGGCCCAGGGCTTCACGCTGGCCCCCGAGGCCGGTCCGTTGGTCGTCACGTACGAGACGCCGACGCTGCGGACCGTCTGGCTGTGGACGCAGGGCTTCCTGCTCCTGGTCGTCCTCGTCCTGGCCCTGCCGGGCCGCCGCAAGGAGAACGACGACGACCTGCCGGAGGCCGCCGCCCCCGCCGTCCCGGCCGAGCCGGTGACCGGCGAGGGACGCCGGGCCCGTCGGCTGCGCGCGGCGCAGGAGGCCCAGGGGGCCGCTGCCGACGGGGAGACGGCGGGGGAGCCGGAGGAGGACTCCGGTGACCGTCGGGCCCCGGAACCGGTACCCGCCGCCCAGGGCTATGACGGCCAGGCGTACGCCGAACCGGGCCAGGGCTATGACGGCCAGGCGTACGCCGAACCGGGCCAGGGCTATGACGGCCAGGCGTACGCCGAACCGGGCCAGGGCTATGACGGCCAGGGCTACGACCCGCAGGTGGCCGGTCCGTACGGCGGCTACGGCAGGGACCCGTACCCGCAGGGCCCCTACCCGCCCGGCCCCTACACCCCGGGCGACCCGGGCGACCCGAACGGCCCCGGGATTCCCGCGCAGCAGGGCGCGCAGGGCTGGGACGGTGCGCAGTACGCAGCGCCGTACGACCACGGCGGCGCCTGGGACGGCCGGACGGAGCAGGACGACAGGGACGGCCGTAACGGCACGACGTACGACAACCGGAGCCAGCAGTGAGCCTGAACCGCACCACCCTCGGCCTGCTGTCGGCGGTGACCGCGCTGGCCGCGCTCACCGGGGTCGCCCAGCTCACCGCGCCGGACGGAACGGCGGCGGGCAGCGCCGCGGAGACCGAGCGGCTGCCGGTGGAGCAGTCCACCCTGGTGTGCCCGCAACCGGCCGGCTCCGAGGTCGGGGAGACCGTCCACACGGCCTTCACGCCGGAATCCGACCTCATCCGGGACTCCGACGGGAAGGGCGCCGCCGCGCTGCTGCCGGCCGCTGACACCCTGGAGGGCGGCGGCAACACCGAAGACGGGTCCGACGTGGAGTCCGAGGACGCGAAGGAGGGGGAGGAGCCCCGGCTGCCGCTCACCGAGCCGGGCGTCCCCGTCGTGGCGGAGGACGACAGTGGGGAGCTGCCCGCGCTCACCGGTACCGCGACCGGCCCGCTGGCCCCCGGCTGGACCGTCCAGCAGACGACCGCGATCAGCTCGGGCGCCGGCCGCGGACTGCACGGGGTCAGCTGCTCGGCGCCCGACACCGACTTCTGGTTCGCCGGGGTCAGCACCGCCGAGGAACGGAACGACTACGTCCACCTGACCAACCCGGACAGTGCGGCGGCGATCGTGGACCTCGCGTTCCACGGGAAGGACGGCGCGATCGAGTCCGACAGCGGCACCGGCATCAACGTCCCCGGACGATCGACGGTCGCGGTGCTGCTCTCCACACTGACCCCGGAACCGGTCGTCAACCCGGTGCTCCACGTCGGCGTACGGGCCGGCCGGATCGGGGCCCAGGTGCAGGCGCTGGACGACGACCTGGGCGGCGACTGGATCGCGTCCGCCGCGGCCCCGTCGGAGACGCTCGTACTGCCGGGCATCCCGGCCGACGCCGAGGAGGTGCGGCTCGTCGCCTTCGCCCCCGGTGAGCGGGATGCCGAACTGGACGTGAAGCTCGCCGGACCGACGAGTTCCATCTCACCGGCCGGCCAGGAGACGCTGAACGTCAAGAGCGGCATGGTCACCGCCGTGGAC
Source organism: Streptomyces sp. TAA040 (assembly GCF_000424845.1). Lineage (NCBI taxonomy): Bacteria > Bacillati > Actinomycetota > Actinomycetes > Kitasatosporales > Streptomycetaceae > Streptomyces > Streptomyces sp. TAA040. The sequence continues at coordinate 210,078 of NZ_AUKR01000009.1, forward strand.
CTCGGCGACCTGACGAAGGGGGAGCCCGGATCGCTGGTGCTGACCGCCGCCGAGGGGCGGGAGCCCGCTCCGGTGGTGGCCGGCCTGCGGGTCCTCCGGGGTACGGGCGACGACCAGGAGTCGGCGTTCATTCCCGCGGTGTCCGCGGTGACCGATCGGGCCACGGCGGTCGGCAACGGCGACGGGGACGCCGCGCTCTCGCTGGCCGCCCCGGACGGGGCGGCCGAGGTACGGGTCACAGCCTCCGCGGGCAGCGGTGGCGGCGAACCGGCGAGCAAGAGCTACCAGCTCAAGGCGGGCACCACCACGCTGGTGGAGGACCTGGCGCCCGAGGGCGGCGAGGGCCGCTTCGCGTGGACGGTGGAGCGGCTCTCCGGCGGGCCGGTGCACGCCTCCCGGATGCTCCGGACCGACGAGGACGACGTCCCGGCGTTCACCGTCCAGGTGCTGCCCGACGACCGGGGCGTCGTCCAGGTGCCGGAGGCCCGGCAGGACCTCGGGGTGCTCGGCGACTGACCGGCGGCGGACGGACGCCCGTCGGCCGCCGTCGAGTGCCGCCGGGCCTCTGTCCGACGCCGGGGCGTCGCGGACGTCCGGAGCGCCTCGGTGACCGGAGCAGCGGGGCGGGCTCAGTCCCGGCCGTAGCGGGGATCGACGGATTCGGGCGAGAGGCCGAGAAGTTCGGCCACCTGCTCCACCACGACCTCGTGCACCAGCAGCGCCCGTTCGTCCCGGCTCCTGGCGCGCAACTCCACCGGGCGGCGGAAGACGATGACGCAGTCCGGCCGGTCGCCGCGGGCCGGGACCAGTGCACCCAGCGGGACCGTGCCGCAGAGAGCCTCCCAGCCGTCGGTGCCGTCCCGGGCGGGTGCCGGGTGCGGAACGTCCTGCACAGCGAAGTCCACCCCGGACAGCTGCGGCCACTGGTGCTCCAGCCGCTCGGCGGAGTCCCGCACCAGGTCGTCGAAGGACTCGGCACGGCTGATCGCCAGCGGGACCTGCGGCGGCGCGACCGGTCCGCGCATCCCGCGTCCGTGGCGGTCGCGGCGGCGCTGCCGCGGCGTGCCGCCCTCGGGCCGGTGGGGTGGTACGGCGTTGCTCATCGTCTGTCGAGACTAGCGGGCCCGGCCGCCTTGGGCCGCCCGGCCGTCGCCATCGGGGCCGTCGGTTGCCGCTCCGGCAGCCGGAGCGGCAACCGACGGGCCGGTAGGAGCAGTACGCGGCCGTCCGGGGGTACGCCGGTTGCGCCCCGCCCGGTTCCCTTCGCGGGAGGCAGTGACGTTTCTTCGTCACGGCCCGGGGCACTGCGCGGCCGCAGCGGCCCGGCGTACCGGGCAAACCGTGACGACACGGCCGAGTGATGCCGCACCGCGTCGTCGCAGCCCGTTCGAAGGTGAGGTACCGTCCACCATCGTGAGTCCTGTACGTCGCTGTTCGCGCACCGCGTGCGGCCGCCCCGCCGTGGCGACGCTGACGTACGTCTATGCGGACTCGACCGCCGTCCTCGGCCCGCTGGCGACCCACGCCGAGCCGCACTGCTACGACCTGTGCTCCGAGCACTCCTCCCGGCTCACCGCGCCGCGCGGCTGGGAGGTCGTACGCCTCGCCGTCGACGCCGGCCCGGCGCAGCCCAGCGGTGATGACCTCGAAGCGCTGGCAGACGCCGTCCGGGAGGCCGCCCGCGTCCCTCGGCGCCGGCCTGCCCCGGCAGAGGCCCCGCCCGCCGGGCGCGAGATCGACCCGATGGAGGTCGCCCGGCGCGGGCACCTGCGGGTGCTGCGCTCGCCGGACTCCTGAGCTGCTTCCCGAGCCGCCCGGCGCCCGCCGACCGGTGCGGGTAGGTTTGACCTTCCGGACGTACTCCAGGAGGGGTGGCCTGTGCCTGACTTGTCGCAGATCGTGAAGGCGTACGACGTGCGGGGCGTGGTCCCCGACCAGTGGGACGAGCACCTCGCGGAGCTGTTCGGAGCCGCCTTCGTGGAGGTCACCGGTGCCCCCGCGGTCACCATCGGCCACGACATGCGGCCCTCCTCGCCCGGGCTGGCCGGGGCCTTCGCCCGCGGCGCGGCCGGACGCGGCGCCGACGTCACCGAGATCGGCCTGTGCTCGACCGACCAGCTCTACTACGCCAGCGGGCACCTCGACATGCCCGGCGCGATGTTCACCGCCAGCCACAACCCGGCCCGCTACAACGGCATCAAGATGTGCCGTGCCGGAGCGGCCCCGGTCGGGCAGGACACCGGGCTCGCCGAGATCCGCGCCCTGGTCGAGGAGTGGGCCGACGGCGGGCCGCCCGCCATCACCGCCGCCGAGGGCCGCATCGTCCGGCAGGACGTGCTGGCCGACTACGCCGGGTACCTGCGCGGACTGGTCGACCTCGGCGGCATCCGCCCGCTGAAGGTGGTCGTAGACGCGGGCAACGGCATGGGCGGGCACACCGTCCCCACCGTGTTCGAGGGGCTGCCGCTCACGCTGGACGCGATGTACTTCGAACTGGACGGCAGCTTCCCCAACCACGAGGCCAACCCGCTGGATCCGGCCAACATCGTGGACCTCCAGAAGCGGGTCCGCGAGGTCGGTGCCGACCTCGGGCTGGCCTTCGACGGTGACGCCGACCGCTGCTTCGTGATCGACGAGCGCGGCGAGCCGGTCTCCCCGTCCGCGATCACGGCCCTGGTCGCGGCCCGGGAGCTGACCAAGCACGGCGGCGGCACCGTGATCCACAACTGCATCACCTCGTGGTCGGTGCCGGAGGTCGTCAGGGAGTCCGGCGGCACACCGGTCCGCACCCGGGTGGGCCACTCCTTCATCAAGGGCGAGATGGCAGCCACCGGCGCGATCTTCGGTGGTGAGCACTCGGCGCACTACTACTTCCGCGACTTCTGGAACGCCGACACCGGCATGCTCGCCGCGATGCACGTGCTCGCCGCGCTCGGCGGCCAGCAGGGCACCCTCTCCGACCTGGTCTCCGTCTACGACCGGTACGCCGCCTCCGGCGAGATCAACAGCACCGTCGACGACCAGGCCGCACGGGCCGCCGCAGTCGAGGAGGCCTTCGCGGGCCGCGCGGGCGTCGAGCTCGACCACCTGGACGGCCTCACCGTCACCGCGGCCGACTGGTGGTTCAACCTCCGGGCCTCCAACACCGAGCCGCTCCTGCGGCTGAACGTCGAGGCCCGCGGGACCGACGACATGACCCGGGTGCGCGACGAGGTGCTCGCGCTCATCCGCGACTGAGCCGCCGTCCCGCCCCGGGTCGCTGTCACGCTCCGGCCCCGCCGAGCCCGCGCGGCGGGGCCGGACGCGGCGCACACCCGCGGTGCCGCGGCGGTAGGCTGACCACGATCGACGACCCCACCCCGGAGGGACACCATGCCGCTCGAAGCCGGTCTCCTGGAGATCCTCGCCTGCCCGGCGTGCCACGCGCCCCTCCGCGAGGAGTCGGCCGCCGCCGACTCCGGCGCCGACAGCGAACTGCGCTGCACCGGCGGCGAGGACTGCCGCCTGACGTACCCCGTACGGGACGGCATCCCGGTGCTGCTCGTCGACGAGGCGCGCCGCCCGGCCTGACCCGAGCGGCGGAAAGAGGAGCAGGGCCATGCTGGACGAGTTCTTTCTCGACGACGCCGACGCTCTCGCGGCATCCGACCGGTACGGCCGCCTGCGCGGCGCCGCGCAGGCCGGGGCCCGCTCCCGCACGGCCCTGCGGAACGCCGAGGAGTCCGGACTGGCCGACCTCTGCCCCGACGGAAAGCCGCGCGCCCTGCTGGTCGCGGGTCCGGGCCCGTCCGCCGACTGCGTCGCCGACCTGCTCGCCGCTGTCACCGGCGGCTCGGTGCCCGTCTCCGTCGTCCGCCCCACCGGCGCGGACACCGGCGCCGTCCGCTGGGCGCTGCCCGGCTGGGCCGGCCCCCTCGACCTCCTGCTGCTGCTCACCCCCGACGGCACCGAGCCGGGTCTGGGCGCCCTGGTGGAGCAGGCCTTCCGGCGCGGCGCCGCCGTCGTCTCCGTCGCCCCCGCCCGGAGCCCCCTGAGCGGTGAGGTCACCGCGGCCCACGGCCTCGCCGTCCCCTTCGCCGCAGCCCCCGGCGGCTCGTCCGGGACACCGGCGTCCGCCGCACGGGAGCCGGCCGCCCCCGGCGCGCTCTGGGCGTTGCTCACCCCGCTGCTGATGCTCACCGACCGGCTGGGCCTCAGCCGCACCCCGCCCGAGGCCCTGGCGGCACTGGCCGACCGGCTGGACGAGGTCGCCGGCCGATGCGGACCGGCCGTCCCCCTCTACACCAACCCGGCCAAGACCCTGGCCGTCGAGCTCGGCGAGACCCTTCCGCTGCTCTGGAGCGAGGGCCCGGTCGCCGGCGCGGCCGTGCGGCACTTCGGCACCGTGCTGGCGGGCCTGGCCGGACGTCCCGCCGTGCCCGCCGAACTGCCCGCGGCCCTCGTCTCGCACGCGGCGCTGCTGAGCGGAGCCTTCGGCGCGCCGGACCCGCTCGCGGTCGCCGACGACTTCTTCCGCGACCGGGCCGAGGAAGCCCCCGCGCTGCGGGCCCGCGTGGTGCTGCTCAGGGACGGCCCGCCCGGGCGGGACTCGCCGGCGCCCGCCGCCCGCGACCTCGCCCACAGCCGGGACGCCGCCCTCAGCGAGCTGCAGGCGGCGGACGGCAGCAGCGTGCTGGAGGCCGCCGCCGAACTCATCGGCACCGCCGACTTCGCCGCCGTCTATCTGACCCTCGCCTCCGGCGGAGCCGGCTGAGCCCGCCGGGCACCGCTCCGCACGCCCTACCGCGTCCGCGGTCCCGACCGGCCCCCCCGTCGTCCGCACGCCCCACTTCCGCACGCCCCGCACGCACCACCGAAGGATCGCCCGATGGACCGCCTCGCGAACACAGTGCGCCCCTACGCCTGGGGCTCGACCACCGCCCTGCCCAAACTGCTCGGTACCGAGCCGACCGGTGAGCCGCAGGCCGAGCTGTGGATGGGCGCCCACCCCGGTGCCCCGTCCCGCGTCGAGCGGGGCGACGGACCCCGCCCGCTGACCGAGGTGATCGCCGCCGACCCCGAACGCGAACTCGGCACGTCCTCGGTGACGGCCTTCGGCCCGTCCCTGCCCTTCCTCTTCAAGGTCCTCGCCGTCGGCTCCCCGCTGTCCCTCCAGGTGCACCCCGACCCGGACCAGGCCCGGCGGGGCCACGCAGCGGAGGAAGCCGCGGGTGTACCGCTCGACGCGCCGCACCGCACTTACAAGGACACCCACCACAAGCCCGAACTCATCTGCGCCCTCACCGAGTTCGAGGGGCTCTGCGGCTTCCGGCACCCGGACGAGTCCGCCACCCTGTTCGCCGCACTCGACATCGACGGCCTCAAGCCGTACGTGGACCTGCTGCGCGCCCACCCGGCCGGCGCAGCCCTGCGCCAGGTGCTCACCGCGGTGCTCTCCGGCGACCGGGAAGCCGTCGCCGGAACCGTCACCGAGGCGGTGGCCGCCGCCGAGCGCCTGGCCGCCGAACCCGGCCCGTACCGCGCGGCGTACGCCGCCTGCGCTGCCGCCGCCCACCACCACCCGGGCGACCCCGGCTTCCTCGCCGCGCTGCTCCTCAACCACGTGACCCTGCAACCGGGGGAGGCGCTGTACCTGGGCGCCGGCGTGCCTCACGCCTACCTCGGCGGCCTCGGGGTCGAACTCATGGCCAACTCCGACAACGTGCTGCGCTGCGGCTTCACCCCGAAGCACGTGGACGTCCCCGAACTGCTGCGCGTCGTCCGCTTCGAGCCCGGTGAGCCGGGCGTGCTGCGGCCGGAGGCCGGCGCGGACGGATCCGAGGTGTACAGCACCCCCGCCCGGGAGTTCCAGCTCTCCCGCCACGTCCTGGCGCCGGGCGCCCGGTCCGGCGCGCTTCCCGCCGGCGCTCCGCAGATCGTGCTCTGCACGAGCGGGAGCCTGCGCCTCATCGACGACGAGGGCACCGAACTCGTACTGGAGAAGGGCGAGTCCGTGTTCGTTCCCGCCACCGGCACCCTACGGCCGAGCGGTGACGGTACGCTCTTCCGCGCCACTGTCGGAGTCTGACCCGAGGGGCCGCACGGAGCCACTCGGGCGCGTGCGCTGACACGTCGGAAGGGACCCGCCTCCATGAGCGCAACAGGCGGTACGAAAGCCATTGTCGCCGCCCTCGTCGCGAACTTCGCCATCGCGGTGGCCAAGTTCGTCGCCTGGGCGTTCAGCGGTTCGTCGTCGATGCTCGCCGAGGGCGTCCACTCGCTGGCCGACTCGGGCAACCAGGGGCTGCTGCTCCTGGGCGGCCGCAGGGCCAAGCGCGAGGCCAGCGACGAGCACCCCTTCGGCTACGGTCGGGAGCGCTACATCTACAGCTTCCTCGTGGCGATCGTGCTCTTCTCCATCGGCGGGGTCTTCGCCCTGTACGAGGGCTACGAGAAGATCCAGCACCCGCACGAGCTGACCCACTGGTACTGGCCCGTCGGCGTCCTGGTCTTCGCCATCGTGGCGGAGGTCTTCTCCTTCCGGACCGCCATCGGGGAATCCAACCAGGTGCGCGGCTCGCTTACCTGGGTGCAGTTCGTCCGCCGGGCCAAGGCGCCGGAGCTTCCCGTCGTCCTGCTGGAGGACCTCGGTGCCCTCGTCGGGCTGGTGCTCGCCCTGCTCGGGGTCGGCCTCACCCTGCTCACCGGCGAACCGGTCTGGGACGGCATCGGCACCATGTGCATCGGTGTGCTGCTGGTGACGATCGCGATCATCCTCGCCGCGGAGACCAAGTCGCTGCTCCTGGGCGAGTCCGCCGACGTCTCCGAGCTGGGCAGGATCCGCGAGGCGATGGTGGACGGCGAGAGCGTCACCGCCATCATCCACATGCGGACGCTGCACCTCGGTCCCGAGGAGCTGCTCGTCGCCGCCAAGATCGCCGTCCCCGGAGACGACTCGGCCGTCCAGGTGGCCCGTGCGATCGACGCCGCCGAGGCCCGGGTCCGCGAGGCGGTCCCCATCGCGCGGGTGATCTACCTCGAACCCGACATCCCCCGCTTCGGCGTCCTCCGCCCCTGACCCCCCAACGGCCAGCGGCGCCGGAGCAGCCGACGTCCCGAGGAGGTGCGACCCGCTTCCGATGCCGTGCGGTCCGCTCCCTGACGCCGTACGACCGGCCCCGGGGAGCGGACCGCACGGCATCGGCTATCGCCCCGATCGCCCCGGTAGGGCCGCTTTCCTCACCGGGACGCTGGCCGAAAATCACCCCGCACGCGTGCTGCGGGGCTCACCTGCCGGCCCAACGGGTGGGGGGTCAAGGTGTAGATTCGAAGGGCACAGACGTCGCTGCTGATGGCGGTCGGGCGAGCTCCGGGAAGCCGGGGCCACCGAGGGAGAGAGGGCCTCCGACGGACTGCGCTGCGGCAAGGGCACCGGTGTGTCCGTAGGGTGCGCCGGGTGGGTCGACCTCCCGGCGGCGCCCGGGGTGCGCACTCCCGCCACCGCCGCAGAACAGCCAGCCGTACACCCTCGTCCCAGATCCGAGGAGCAATCGCATGACGACGCCTGACACCGCACAGGACTTCAAGGTCGCCGACCTCTCGCTGGCCGCCTACGGCCGCAAGGAGATCAAGCTCGCCGAGCACGAGATGCCGGGACTGATGGCGATCCGCGCCGAGTACGCCGCGACCCAGCCGCTCGCCGGCGCCCGGGTCATGGGCTCGCTGCACATGACGGTCCAGACCGCCGTGCTGATCGAGACCCTGGTCGCGCTCGGCGCGGAGGTGCGCTGGGCCTCCTGCAACATCTACTCCACGCAGGACCACGCCGCCGCCGCGGTCGCGGTCGGTCCGGACGGCACCGCGTCCGACCCGCGGGGCATCCCGGTGTTCGCCTGGAAGGGCGAAACCCTCGACGAGTACTGGTGGTGCACGGAGCAGGCCCTGACCTGGCCGAACGCCGAGACCGGCGGCCCGAACATGATCCTCGACGACGGCGGCGACGCCACCCTGCTCGTCCACAAGGGCGTCGAGTACGAGAAGGACGGCAAGGTCCCGGACGTCTCGACCGCCGAGAGTGAGGAGCACCGGGCCATCCTGGAGCTGCTGACCCGCACGCTGGGCGAGGCACCGCAGAAGTGGACCCGGCTGGCGTCCGAGATCCGCGGCGTGACGGAGGAGACCACCACCGGCGTCCACCGCCTCTACGAGATGCACCGCGACGGCACCCTGCTGTTCCCCGCGATCAACGTGAACGACGCGGTGACCAAGTCGAAGTTCGACAACAAGTACGGCTGCCGCCACTCGCTGATCGACGGCATCAACCGCGCCACCGATGTGCTCATCGGCGGCAAGACCGCCGTGGTCTGCGGCTACGGGGACGTCGGCAAGGGTTGCGCGGAGTCGCTCCGCGGCCAGGGCGCCCGGGTCGTCATCACCGAGATCGACCCGATCTGCGCACTCCAGGCGGCCATGGACGGCTACCAGGTGGTGCGGCTGGACGACGTCGTCGAGACGGCCGACATCTTCATCACCACCACCGGCAACCGCGACATCATCATGGCCTCCGACATGGCCCGGATGAAGCACCAGGCGATCGTCGGCAACATCGGCCACTTCGACAACGAGATCGACATGGCCGGCCTGGCCGCGATCCCCGGCGTGGTCAAGGACGAGGTCAAGCCGCAGGTCCACACCTGGACCTTCGCCGAGGGCAAGGTCCTGATCGTCCTCTCCGAGGGCCGGCTCCTCAATCTGGGCAACGCGACCGGCCACCCGTCGTTCGTGATGTCCAACTCCTTCGCCAACCAGACGATCGCCCAGGTCGAGCTCTTCACCAAGCCGCAGGAGTACCCGACGGACGTCTACGTGCTGCCGAAGCACCTGGACGAGAAGGTCGCGCGGCTGCATCTGGAGGCGCTCGGTGCCCGGCTCACCGAGCTGCGCCCCGAGCAGGCCGCCTACATCGGCGTTCCGGTCGAGGGCCCCTACAAGTCCGACCTCTACCGCTACTGAGCCGTACTCGCCCCCACCGAGCTCGCGTCACCGGCGTTTGGTGCCCGCCCCGAGAGGTGCGGGCACCGGACGCCCGGACGCGGCCGTGCCCGGTTCCGTGCCCCCTCCGGGGAGCGGGCCGGGCACGGCCGCGTCCGGCTCCGCACGTGTCCGAAGAACTGGGACCCGCATGCCCCGAGGCCGCTACTCGCACCACGACACCCACGACGGCACCCCGCTGGGGGAGGAGCATTTCCAGTGCGCGCCCGGCCCCTCCGGCTGGCGGTACGTCTCGCAGCTCACCACTCCCGACGGCGCCCCGGCCGGATCCGTCGACCTCACCCTCGACGGCCTCGGCCGCCCGCTGAGGCTGGCCCTCGCGGCCGGCGGCTGGCAGGTGCGCGGCGCCGCCCTCGACGGTGTCACCTGGGTGCGCACCGACCCGGGTGGCGATCGCGCGCAGGAGGCCAACGCTCCCGCGCAGGCCTTCACCGGTGCCTCCCCGGCATTCCTGATCGCCACCGCATTTCTGCTGCGTCCCGCGCTCTCGGCGCCGGCGACACGGGTGCGGCTGGTCGCCGTGAACCCGCCCGTCCTCGCCGCCCGCACCCTCGACCAGTCCTGGGAGCTGCTGGAACAGGTGCCGCACGACACCGACGGCGGACCGCTGCGGGTGGACGGCTACCGGGTGACCGACCTGGAGACGGGCGAGCAGGCTGCCGTCCACCTGGCCGGCGACGTGGTCCTGGCTGCCCCGGGCATCGAGCTGGAGGAACTTGAGTCCCCGCCCTCCGCCCTCCCCTGACCCCCAGGGCACGAGCGCTCGCGGATGTGGTCGGCCGTGCAGGGCAGATCGGGGACGGGGAGTCGGGCCGAGGAGCGCGAGGGCGGACGGTTCCCCCGGCGCACTCCCCGAGCGCGGGGAGTGCGCCGGGCGCGTGCGTCAGGAGGGCGGGGTGAAACCGCCGCCGCCGGCAGGCGGAGGGTGTTCCGAGGGCGGGTCCGCGGGCGCCGCCTCGGCCGGGGCCGCCACCTCCTGGAAGCCCTCCTCCGGCGCTCCGGGGTACGCGCCTGGCACGGCGGGAGGCGCGAGTGCGCCGGAGCCGTGTGCCGGAGCCGTCAGGAAGGGAGGGGCGTGGGCCCGGCGCGTATCCCTGGCCTGCCGCTCGGCCAGCACGCCCGTCAGGTAGCCGAGGGCCGGGAGGCCTCCCGGTGGTGGTGTCCCGGTGTACGCGGCCACGTCCGAACCGAGGCGCTCCGCCATCGACCGGCTGGTGTCCGGATCGAGCTGGGCGCTGCGCATCAGGTACTGCCGCACGGCGAGCCACAGGGCGTCCGGTATGCGGGAGAGGTCCAGCCCGCGGAGGTAGCTCTCCAGCCAGGGTGGCGGCGCGGGCATGGCCACCGACTCCTCCGCGGCGTTCCGCTCCCGTACGACCAGGGTTCCGGCGAAGACGTCGCCCAGCCGCCGGCCGCGGTCGGAGACGATCGAGGAGACGCAGGCCACCGCACCGAGACTGAGCTGGATCTCGACGAACCCGAGAAGGCTGCGCACCAGCGCGTGCCGGAAGCGGATCGGCCCGCCGTCCTCCCGGACCACCCGCAGCCCGAGCGCGAGTTTGCCCGGCGAACGGCCGTGGGTCAGCGTCTCCACCGCCGCGGGGACGCCCATCAGCGTCAGCACCAGCAGCGCCACCGACACCGCCGCCGTCGCCGCACTGTCCAGCCCGGACACCGCGGTCACGAGAAGCAGCAACAGCAGCAGGTAGCAGGACCACAGGAGCAGCAGGTCGACGCAGATGGCCAGCGCCCGGCTCGCCACCCGGGCCGGCCGCAGGCCCAGCACCACCGCGTCACCCGTCACCAGTTCGCTCACCCGGCACCTCTTCCTCTGCTGTCCGCTGTCCGCTGTCCGCTGTCCGCGTCTGCTGCCTGACGGCGTCCGCCCGCTGCTGCCCACTGTCCACCGTTCCGAAGGTGGCACTCACGGGCCAGTCTGCCGACCGGGACCGGCCGACCGCCACGCAGCCGTCTGCGAAGCTCTTCCCATGGATCTCGACGTGTTCGTCTCCGCGCACCGTGGCGAATGGGAACGCCTGGAGGAGCTGCTGCGGCGCCGTCGACGGCTGTCCGGTACCGAGGTCGACGAGCTGGTGGCGCTCTACCAGCGCACCTCGACCCACCTGTCGCAGGTACGGTCCAGCGTCCCGGACCCCGGCCTGATCGGCCGGCTCACGACACTCGTCGCCCGGGCGCGCAGCGCCGTCACCGGCCCGCGCCGTTCGTCCTGGCGGGACGCGGGGCGGTTCTTCGCCGCCGGATTCCCGGCCGCGGTGTACCGGACCAGGCACTGGTGGGTTCCGACCGCCGTCCTCTCCGCCCTGGTCGCGGCGGTCATCGGCTGGTGGATCGGCGCGCACCCGGACGTCCAGTCCGCGCTGGGGGCTCCGCAGGAGCTGCGGGAGATGACCCGGCCCGGCGGGCAGTACGAGGCGTACTACTCCAGCAGTCCCGCCGCCTCCTTCGCCGCCCAGGTGTGGACGAACAACGCCCAGGCGGTCGCGATCTGCCTCATCTGCGGCGCACTGCTCGGCATCCCGGTCCTGTGGGTCCTGTTGCTCAACATGACCAACCTCGGGGTGGGGTTCGGGCTGATGGGATCCGCGGGGCGCCTGGACGTGTTCCTGGGGCTGGTCATCCCGCACGGATTGCTCGAACTGACCGCAGTCTTCGTCGCCGCGGGTACCGGGCTGCGGCTGGGGTGGACGCTGATCGACCCGGGCCGGCGGACGCGGCGCAACGCGCTCTCCCAGGAGGGCCGGGCGGCGATCGGCATGGCAATCGGACTCGCTGCCGTGCTCTTCGTCTCCGGGGTGATCGAAGGGTTCGTCACCCCCTCCGGGCTGCCGACCTGGGCCCGGATCGCCATCGGAGTCCTGGCGGAGGTGCTCTTCCTCGTCTATGTCTGGGTACTGGGCGGGAGAGCGGTACGCGCAGGTGAGACAGGGGACGTCGCGGAGGAGGACCGCGCGGCCGAACCGCCTGTCGCGGCCTGATCCCCGGCTTTCGCGCCGGATGTGCATCGCGGTCCGCGGAGCTGCTATTGTCCTCTTCGCCGCACGGAAAACCGTTGACACGGGGGTCCTGCGGCGGTGGATTCGAACGGTTGCCTGGAGTTCGACGAGCTCGGCAGCAACGGTTAGTATCTCTCTCGCCTCGAAATTCGGTTCCGGCCAAATGAAGAGGCGATTCCGAATCACTCGGGAATCAAGCAGCCGATTGGATCGGCCCACATGATTCTGATAGAGTCGGGGACACACCGAAGGGAAGCGCCCGGAGGAGCCTGGGAGGGTTTCGAAGGAAGCGTCCGTTCTTTGAGAACTCAACAGCGTGCCAAAAGTCAACGCCAGATATGTTGATACCCCGTCCGGGGGTGGGTGATTGTGGTTGTCATGGTTGCCCGCCTGTGGATGTGGTTTCTTTGAGTATTGATGAACACAGCGAGGACGCAGTGGATGCGGGGCTTATTCCGGCTTCGTGTTCCGCTCCCTGTGGTGTCTTCATTTTGAAGCATTCATGGAGAGTTTGATCCTGGCTCAGGACGAACGCTGGCGGCG